>NZ_DASZGI010000081.1:0-87945 GCF_035938995.1 Actinocrinis sp. | reverse complement strand
GGATCGTCCAGCTCCCGGCGCAGAAACTCCATCCGGCAGCCGTCGGACGCGGCGTAGCCGAGCATCGCGCGCTGCTCCCGCTCCCGGGCCGCGGTGATCCGGGAGTAGCGCTCCTCGTCGTACTCCCACGGCACGCCGGTCGCCGTCCACCCGCCGGTGGTGCGCCGGACCGCGCCGTCCGCGTCCAGTATCTTCAGCAGCAGCTCGAGCCGGCTCCGCTTGAGCTCCACGCGCGGCTCGATGGCCATCGTCGACAGCGGTTTCGGGGCCTCGCGCAGGACGTCGAGGACCAGCTCGACGACCGGGCGGGGCGGAAAGGCGAGCGAGCTGAAATACCGCCAGATCGCCTCGTCCTCCGCACCGGGCAGCAGCACCACCTCTGCCCGCTCGACTCCGCGCCCGGCCCGCCCGACCTGCTGGTAGTAGGCGATCGGCGAGGACGGGGCGCCGAGGTGCACGACGAACCCGAGGTCCGGCTTGTCGAAGCCCATGCCCAGTGCGGAGGTGGCGACCAGCGCCTTGATCCGGTTGGCCAGCAGGTCGGCCTCGGCCTCCTGGCGCTGGGTGTCGTCGGTGCGGCCGGTGTAGGCGGCGACTGTGTACCCCCGGTCGCGCAGGAACTGGGCGGTCTCCTCGGCTCCCGCCACCGTCAGGGTGTAGATGATGCCCGAACCCGGCAGCTCGCCGAGGTGGTCGGCCAGCCAGGCCAGCCGGTGTGCCGGGTCAGGCAGCCGCACCACGGCCAGCCGCAGCGATGCGCGGTCCAGGCTGCCGCGCAGCACCAGCGCCGACTCGGCGCCGGTGCCCAGCTGTTCGGCGACGTCCGCGGTGACCCGCGAGTTGGCCGTCGCGGTGGTGGCGAGGATCGGCAGCCCCGGGCGCAGCCGGCCGATCAGGGTGCGCAGGCGCCGGTAGTCGGGCCGGAAATCGTGGCCCCAGTCCGAGATGCAGTGTGCCTCGTCGACCACCAGCAGCCCGGTCTCGGCGGCCAGCTTCTCCAGCACGTTGTCCCGGAACCCCGGGTTGTTCAGCCGCTCCGGGCTGATCAGCAGCAGATCCACCTCGCCGAGCCGGATCCGCTCCTCGATTCCGGTCCAGTCGGTGAGGTTCGCCGAGTTGATGGTGGCGGCGCGCAACCCGGCTCGGGCGGCCGCGTCGATCTGGTTGCGCATGAGGGCGAGCAGCGGCGAGACGATCACCGTCGGCCCGGCGCCGCGGGCCCGCAGCAGCGCCGTCGCGGTGAAATAGACGGCTGACTTGCCCCAGCCGGTGCGCTGGACCACCAGGCAGCGGCGCCGGTCGGCCACCAGCGCCTCGATCGCCTGCCACTGGTCGTCGCGCAGCCGGGCCGCCTCGCCCGCCAGGGCGCGCAGCACCGATTCCGCCTCGGCGCGTAACGCCACGCGGTCGAGGGTCGGGGATTCGTGCTGAACGCTCATGTTGCCTTTCTATAGGACGGCGGCGACGCGGGGCGAGGGGGAAGCGGGAAGCTGTGGATAAGTGCTGTGGATAACTTGGCGGTGGGTTGGGGGAACGCAGGGTATGGATAAAGGGGTGGGGAGGGGTGGGGGAGGTTGTAGGCGGGTGGAGGGGCGGTGAATGTGGGCTGGTGAGCTGGGCGGTGCGCGAAAGATGAAGGCCGCCCGCCCGCGGGATGGCGGGCGGGCGGCGGTTTCGGCGGGTCCAAGTGCGGCCTTGGCCCGGCCGGGTGGGGCGGATCAGATGACCGGCTCGGGTGTGGCGGTCAGATGATCAGTGATCGGTGGATCAGTCGAGTGCGGCCTCGACGATGTTCGCCAGGGTCTCTTCGCCCTCGGCGTTGGGGTGCACCGGAGCGGCGGGCGCGGTGGGGATCACGCCCTCGATCCACTTGACGCCCTCGGGCTTGCAGATGTCGTGGCCGATGGTCTGTGTGTACGTGTCCACGTACTCGGCACCGTTCTGCGCCGCGGCCGTCGCCAGCATCGCGTTGAGCTCCTTCTCGGTCGTACGCAGGTAGGACACGTCCCCGTACGCGATCGGCTGCAGAGGCCAGCAGCCGTCGCTGTGCTCGGGAAGGATGTCCGGGTAGCCCACGACGAGTACGCGCGCCTGTGGGGCGTGCTGATGGATCGCCTGGAGCACGGCGGCGACCTTGGGCTCCGTGGCGTCGATCATGGCGGCCAGCTGGTCCGAGCCGCCGGAGGTGTAGTGCGCGGTGCAGGGGTCCCCGAAGGGATTGGTAAGGCTCAGCGCAGCACACGTGAGGATGATGCTGACGAATCCAACGTCGTTGCCGCCGATCCCGAGGGTCACCAGGCGGGTGTCGCTGGTCACCGAGTCGAGCTGCGGTGCGTTGACCGGGACTCCGGCGTCGGTCTGCGTCTGCGCCAGGTCGTACGTCGTCGCGCCGGAGCAGCTGGCGTCCGACAGCGAGGACGAGCCGATCGCGGTGGCCACGAGCGACGGGTAGTTGTGGTCGGAGCGCAGGCACAGCCCGCCGCTCTGGTCGGGGATCAGCGGGCCGGCGACATAGGAGTCGCCGAGGGAGACGTACTTTCCGGTCGGGGCGTCGGCGGCGGCTGTGGTTGCAGTGGCTGCGGTGAGGATGAGCGCGGCGCCGACGGCTACAGTGGCGCGGGCGCGCACGACAGAGGGCATGCGGGTACTCCAAGCGGCAGTGATGCGTGGGGGAAACGTGGGGGAAGCTGCCCGGGTTACCGATCGGTAATAACGGGGCTGCGGTGATGATGAACCCCGCGTTACATCACGTCAACGAGCCCGCTCTTTTCCACGTCAGGCTTGGTGAGATCTTTACGGCCGGTCACCCGCCGGCGTATGCGGGAGCGGGTCGCCGCCTGCGCGCCGAGCGTCGCGCCGAGGAGTGCGACTGCGACTATTCCATCCGCCCAGAAGTGGTTACCGGTTGCTACGACCACGAATATGGTCATCGCCGCGTGCGCCGTGCCCAGGTAGCGCCAACGCGACGTGCTGACCCTGTAGGCGCACAGCGCGATCAACACTGCCCAGCCCACGTGCACCGAAGGCATCGCGGACAGCTGGTCCGGGTCGAAGCCGCCCACCGTCCCGTACACCGATTGGCCGTACTGCATGGCCGTGTCCGCAAGCCCGATCCCCAGGACCATCCGCGGCGGGGCGACCGGCAGGAACTGGATCGCCAGGCACGCCGCCGTGAGCAGCGCCATCGTGGTGCGCCAGTGCGAATAGGCGTCCGGATGGCGGACGAACAGCCACACCAGGAACACGATCAACGCGGTGAAGTGCATGGAGGCGTAGTAGAGATTCGCCGTCTCCACGAGGAGCGGATGAGGCAGGATCCACGCCTGGACCGTGTGCTCGCTCGGCAGGTGCAGCGTGCGCTCCACGTCCCAGATCCACTTGCCGCGCCCGACAGCGGCGTACGTCCCCGACCCGGCGAGGTCCCCGGCGAGCTGCCATAGGCCGTACAGTCCGATGATCAGCGAGGCTTCGCGCAGGAACGGCTGAACCCGGTGCCCGGCGTCGCGTAACCGCAGGATCCCCCAGAGCGCGGCCAGCACTCCGGTGACAGCGGCCGCCTCCTGCCAGGTCCACATCAGGTTCGGCATATTCGGCCAGTCTAGTGACGCACGAAGCTCACGGTCCGGGGCGTGATCGGAGCGTGGATGGGGTCCGGACCGCGGCGCGTGCCCCGTCGTCCGCGCTTCGTCATACCGTATCCGCGACGTGTCTTCTGTGCGTCGGTGGCGTGAAGCAGCGGCGGACGTGTCGCTTGTCAAAGCTAAGCCGGGCCTGACAGCAGAAAGATCGCGCGGCGGGGAGCTAAGGCGTTCCCCACCGCGCGATCTTTCGGTGCAATCCGCTGACGCATCGCGTACGCACACGCGAGCGGCAGTTGACGTATCAGCCGCAGTCGAAGTACCGGTCCGAGGTCACATAGCCGTGGTCCGCTTCGATCTTGTGGTGATAACACGGGGCGTCCGCCGACTGGGCGAAGTAGTCCTCGGTGTCCGCGCCGTCGGCCTGGACAACGTTCCCGCTGTCGTCGCGCTGGAGCACGCCGTTCGCCGTCACATGGTCGTTGACGTGCGCCGTTGTGCGCCAGTCGTCACCCGTGCGTGTGTCGGTGGTGGTGATTCGTGATACGTCGGCCGTACCCCGGACCAGGAAGCCCGAGCCGGTCGAACTGGGCTGGTACACGCTGGTCACGTCAATGGGGTAGGACCAGGAATCGCGCGCCGCGCCGGGCTCACTCGGCTCACTGGACTCGGGGCCGCCGGAGGTGGTGACCTCTGTGTAGCCCTGGTCCCGCTGCTGGACGCTCTGGGCGTTGCCCGCCTGGGTGATGGTGTCCACGTTCGAGTACGAAAGGTGCTGAGTCACCGTCGTGGTGACCCGGCCCGCCGAGGTGTCGACGTAGCCGGACACCGTCCAGTCCCGCGAGGCGTCGGTGGTGATGACGTCGGTGGTGGCGTTCGGCGAGGTCACCGTGCTGGTGAGGGCGGGTGCGGCGGCGATGGCGTCCTTGACCAGGGCGCCGCTGGTCTGCGCGGCGTGGTGGTCGGTGTTCAGGAACAGCGTGCCGTCCATGAGCCAGACGTCGCTGATGCCCGCCGGCGGCAGCAGGGTGATCTGGTGCGCCTTGCCGTCGGTGAGCAGGCCCGCGAACGGGGTCAGGTCGATCGAGTAGGCCTCGGTGCGCAGCGAGTCCACGCTCATGATGGGCCGCCACATCAGCGGGCTGATCCCGCCGCTGTAGATGGCCGGGAACGGCTGCGCGACGCCCGCGAGCTTGCCGTCCACCTCGACCTCGACCTCGCGGTACGGCCCGCCGCCGCACAGCCCGTAGCCCGGGTGCGCCGCGTTGTAGGAGTCGGGGGCGTTGGTGTACCAGAACTCTTCGCAGCCGCCGCCGCGCGCGAACACCTCGAGGGTCGCGCTGGTGAGGTTGCGCGGGAAGGTCACCGACTGCGTCGCGGTCTGCCCGGCGGTCAGCGCCCACCAGCCGGCCGAGGTCGTGCCGCCCTGGCTGACCGGGATCACCTGGTCCGCGACCTGCGCGGCCGGGTGGGCGGCGTCCGCCTGGTAGTAGGTGACGGTCAGGGTCATGTGGTAAATGCCGGTGTACGTGCTGTTGACGATGTTGCCGAGGTCCGCCACCAGCGGCTGGGGCGTGCGCAGCAGCGGGATGAAGCGGGAGATGTCCGCGTCCACGTGCCAGGAGATGCCCGCCGGGTCGGGCTCGGGGGTACTGGTCCGGAACACCTCGGTGCCGCCGATCCAGACCCCGGCCAGCCGGTCGTACTGCCGCCCGGCCACGCTGCCGCTCCAGTCGAGCACCACCTTCGACCATGGGCCGGGGCAGGCGGCCGGGGGCGTCAGCGTGCCGACGAACGGCTGGCCGTAGCTGTTGGCGAAGTCGTGCTGCATCGCGGCGACGGTGCAGTGCGCGGTGTCCGGCCGGCTGACCGGCGGGAACGCGGTGACAGGGTTCTGATAGTTGATCTCGACGGCGGGGGTCGCCGCGGCGGCCGCCCCGGCCGGGCCGAGCGCGGTGACCACGGCGGCGACGAGCGCGGCGAGAACCGCGGCCAAGCGCGGCAATCGGGTGGATATACGCATGGGTACTGCACGTCCTCAGATCGGCCGAACAGGCGTAAAGGTCCCGCTCGTGGCAGGATCCGGACAAGCTTGTCCGCTCGTCGGGAGCGGCGCAAGACCCGCGGTGCCGCGGGAATATTCCCGCCGACGGCGTGGATAGCATCGGAGCGGAACGATCAGACCGGCGGGAGCGAGGGCGGCCACAGTGCGCATCGATGTCCATCAGCATCTGTGGACGGCGCCCTTCGTCGAGGCGCTGCGGGCCCGCAGCACACCGCCGCGCCTGGTCGGCTGGACCCTGCACCTCGAGGGCGAGCCGGAGTACCAGGTCGCGCCGCACGACCACGAGATCGAGCGGCGGTTGCGGTTGAACCGGGCCGACGGCGTCGACCTCGCGCTGCTCTCGCTGTCCAGCCCGCTGGGCATCGAGTTCCTGCCCGCGGCTGAGGCGGCGCCGCTGCTGGACGCCTACCACCAGGACAATCCCGGGTTGCCGAGCGATCCGGGACGCCTCGGCGGATTCGGGATGTGGGCGGCGGCCTGCGTGACACAGCCCGATCCGGACGCGCTGGGGAAGCTGCTGGACGCCGGCTGCGTCGGGTTGCAGCTGCCTGCGACGGCGCTGGCGGACCGGGCCGGATACGAGCGCTGTGGACCGTTGCTGCGGGTGCTTGAGGAGTGGGACAGGCCACTGTTCGTGCATCCGGGGGCGGCCCCGCCGCACGGTGACGTGCCGCCATGGTGGCCCGCGGTGGTCGACTACGTGCAGCAGATGCACGCCGCGTGCTTCGCTTTCGCCGCGTACGGGCGCCCGGCGCACCCCGCGCTGAAGGTCTGCTTCGCGATGCTCGCCGGTCTCGCCCCGGTGCACCGCGAGCGCGTTCAGGCGCGCGGCGGTCCGCAGGGCGCGGGCGGCGGGGTCGGCGACCCGGGCGTCTGGTTCGAGACCTCGTCGTACGGGGAGGTCGCGATCCGCGCCGTGTCCGCGGCGATGAGACCCGGCGCGTCCGGCGAGGCGCCCAGGGAGGCCGAGCGCATCGTGCTCGGGTCGGACCGCCCTTACGCGGCGCCCGTGAAGCTGCCTGACGAAGACGGGGCGGAGCGGGCCACGCGTGACCTGTTCGGCTCCTGGCTCAGGAGTGGACGGTCAGGCAGGCGGTCTGGTTGAGAGTGGTGTCGGTGAAGCAGAGGTTGTCGTTCTGCGGCAGCCAGATCCCCCCACCCGACGACCAGTCCACGGTCAGGTAGTGGTTGGTCGGATACCCCCAGATGTTGACCACGCCGTCGCTGTCCCAGAGCTGACCCCAGTCCGAGTCGGGGCCGTCGGTCTCCCCGCTGACCGAGTCCACGTGCAGGCCCGAGCCGTACACCGTGACACAGACGTGCGCGCCGCTCCAGAAGTCATAGGTGTGACAGCCGGTACCGGTGAAAGGCTGCAGAGTCGTATTTGACCCGGTGCCAGCTGAAGCAGTGCCAGCTGAGGCAGTGCCAGCTGAGGCAGCGTGAGATACTGCGGTGCCCCCACCTACCCAGCCGGCGCCGTCCGGTCCGACGGCGCTCGCCGACGCCGCACCGCCCTCGGTGACCGCGGCACCCACGACGAGCCCGGCGAACGCGAGCCGGCTGAGTGTACTTCGCAACATTCGTATCTCCTACCCGAGTGAATCTCCGCTGCCTCATCAGTCACTGGACAGTAGAGCCGTTCTATGCGCCAGGGTAGGCGTACGAATGTTCCCGGGGCCAACCCGAGGTGACCGATCGGCGCCGTCACGCCCGCCGCGGACCCGGTGTCCGACCGGCGCACGCCGCCCGGACACCGGATCCGTCACCGGCGGCCGACCGTCAGATCAGGCCCTCCGAGGTGAGCCAGTCGTGCGCGACCGTCTTCGGGTCCGCCTTCTGGACCTGGGTCTTGACGTCGAGGCCGAGCAGCGACTGCGAGTCGAGCTTCGCGTCCACGGCGTTGAGCGCGGTGATCCCGGCGGAGTTGATCGCGGTCTTGTTGATCAGCGGCAGCACGTTCTGCAGGCCGAAGATGTTCTTCGGGTCGGTCAGCGTCAGCAGGCCGCCCTGGGTGATCGTCGGGTCCGTGGTGAACAGGTCGCCCGCTTGCACGGCGTCGGAGGTCAGCGCGGTCTCGGTGAGCGTGCCGCCGGCGTCCAGCGACTTGAAGTTGATCTGCGACGCCTTGAGCCCGTAAGCCTGCTCGAGGCCCAGAATGCCCTGGTAGCGGGTCTGGAACTCGGGCGCCGCGCCGAGGGTGACCGGCCCGCCCTTCAGCGCGGTCACGAAGTCCGCGATCGAGGCGCCGGACTTCAACGCCAGCGTGCCGGCCTCGTTCTTGCTCAGCGTGAGGGTGTCGTTGTCCTGCGCCGTCGCGGGGTCGAGGATCTCCAGGTTGGTGTCCAGCTCGCCGGCGATCGCCGCGTCCACCTGGGCGGTCGAGGTCTGCGGGTTGTTCTTCTTCGGGCTTTGGATGCCGTCGAGGTACGCCAGCAGCGCGCCGTTGTACTCCGGCTTCATGGTGATCGTCCCGGACTTGAGCAGCCCGTAGGTGACCTCCCGGCTGGCGATGTCCAGCTTGTAGGACACGTTGTAGCCCTTGGCGGCCAGCGCCTCGCCATAGATATAGGCGAGCAGTTCGCTCTCCGGGAAGTTGTCCGAGCCCACCACGATCGAGCCGCTGGGCGCCGCACCCCCGCCCAGCGGGTTGGAGCCGGAGGAGCCCGGACTGTTCGAACTCGAGCACGCGGCCAGGGCCGCCCCCGCCACGAACGCGGCTGACAGGGCCGCGGCGGCCCGCCTGGTCTTCCTGCTGATCACGGTGGCTCCTCGGGGTCGGATCGACGTCACTGGAAGCTGCGGAACGTGGACGGACAACGCCGCGCGGGGGGCGCGAACGGCCCGGCCGTGGTCCCACCTGGTCGTCTAACCGCCCCGGCGGTGCTTTCCTTCCGGCCATCCAATCCGCGGGCGAGAATGACAGTCAACCGCGACACGATCACCAAAGCGTATCGCTTGCTCCAGTCCTCACACTGTTCACGCCTCCGAAACATCCAGCGCGTGACCGGATGGCGACAAACCGCCGCGGCATTCGATACTGTTCTGCCGGTTCGGAACTGAAAACTGATCGACTCGACGTTTGGCGTGAACCGCCCCGAGGATTCGGACGGGTTTGCGGCACATCAGCGGGAGGCGCGCGGTGGCAGTGGGCAGTGGGCCTGGGCAGGGACGTCGGGCGCGCCGTCGGGACGGGGCCAAGGGCTTGGACCGGATCCCGTTCCGCCGCAAGCTCGACCTCCTGATCGCCATCCCGTGCCTGGCCATCGTCGGCCTGCTCAGCCCGCTGGTGGTCCAGCAGGTCGACGCGGCCCGCACCTGGGAGACCGCGGCCTCGTACATGGGCGCCACCGCCCAGGTCAGCACCCTGATCAGCGATCTGAACGCGGAGCAGGAGAACGCGCTCGGCGTGGTGGACAAGGTCCCGCTGATCGACGCCACCGCCTACAACCGGGCGATCGCCGCGACCCAGGCGCAGCGGAACGCGGTGCTCGCCGCCTATCAGAACAATCCGCCGCTCGCGATGCGCCCCGCGCTCGACGAGATAGACGCGCTGAACGAGATACGCACCGAGGTGCGTAGCGGCGCGATCATGGGCACCATCGTGCTGCAGGCCTATACGACCGCGATGCAGGACCTGGCCGACGACGTGGGCCTGACCCAGGCGGCGGCCAACGGCAACCCGGCGGCCGTCCCCGAGGCGGAGCTCGACGTGCTCTTCGAGGCCGACCTCGCCGCCAGCGAGCGCGAGGCCGCGCTGGTCGAGATCGCCGGCAACCCAGGTGCCGCGCCGGTGCAGTACCCGATCGCCGAGCAGGAATTCGGCGTCCAGGTCTCCCAGGGCCAGCGCCTCTCCGAGTTCGCCCCGCCGGCCGACTACAGCCTCTACGACAACGTCCAGCACGACGCTAACCAGCAGGTGCTGGACAACTTCAACACCGACACGGTCGACTCGATCATCGTCGAGGGGCACAGCTCGACCCTCGGCTCCACGGCCAACTCGATCGACGTCACCAACGCGGCCCTCGAGCAGACCGTCGCGCGCGCGAACATGGAGCGGACCGTCACCAGCCAGGTGGTCGCCCGCGCCACCCACAGCTCCTCGGTCGCCGCGTGGACCGCCGTGGGCCTCGTGCTGCTCGCCGTGGTGATGCTGATCGCCCTGCTGATCTTCAGCGTCCTGATCCGCCACTCGATCGCCCGCCCGGTGCTGCGGCTGACCCTGGCCGCCACCCGCATCGCCAGCATCGCCGAGCAGGACCTCGAGCGCGTCGCCGACGAGGACCAGGACGGCGACGCCCCGCCGGAGCTGGAACGGGTCACGGTCAGCAGCCAGGACGAGATCGGCGACCTGGCCGGCTCGTTCAACCGGCTCCAGGAGACCGCGGTCAAGGTGCTCGAGCGCCAGCTCACCATCCGGCGCAACACCGCGGAGATGTTCGGCAACGTCGGGCGGCGCATCCACAACCTCACCGGCCGCCAGCTCGCCCTGATCGACGCGATGGAGCGCAGCGAGACCGACCCGGTGCTGCTCGAGCGCCTCTACCGGATAGACCACCTCGCGGTGCGCCTCCAGCGCGGCGCGGACAGCCTGGTCCTGCTCTCCGGCGAGCGCGAGAACGCCCTGGACGCGACCCCGATGCGGCTGACCGACGTGGTGCGCTCCGCCGTCGGCCGGATCGAGGGCTACCAGCGGGTCGTGCTCGGCGCCGAGGGCGACTCGATGGTCACCCCCGGAGCCATCGGCGACCTGACCCTGATGATCGCCGAGCTGGTCGAGAACGCGGTCGCCTTCTCGCCCACCTCGAGCACCGTCGACGTGGCCGTGCGGACCGTCTCGCGCGGCGCGGTCGTGGAGATCGTCGACCGCGGCGTCGGCATGTCCCCGGAGCGCCTGGCCGAGGAGAACCGGCTGCTGGTCAAGCGCGACCGGCTGGACCTGGCCCCGACCAAGGTGCTCGGGCTGTACGTGGTCGGCCGCCTGGCCGTGCGCACCGGCGTGCGGGTCAGCCTCGCCCAGACCGCGGGCGGCGGCCTGACCGCCCGGGTGAGCATCCCCGACGAGCTGCTGCTGGGCCACACCGAACTGATCGAGCGCGGGACGTCCGCCGCGGCCCCCGCACCGCGCACCGTTCCCACCCCGCCGATGCCGGAGCAGCGGCGCGACACGGCCACCGCCACGACCGCGCCCCTGCCCGCCGTGACGTCCACCGGGCTGCCCCAGCGTCCGCCGCGCGACGGCGGCCAGCGCCAGCCCGGGTCCGGGTCGGCTACCGCGCCGGCCCCGACCGCGCCAGCCGGCGGCGCTCCCCGCTCCACCGCGCCCGGTCCGGGCGCGCCGCTCAGCCCCGGCGCGCCACTGCTGCCGCGCCGGGTGCGAGGCAACCGCGCCCCCCAGTCCTTCCCTTCCGGCGGACGGCAGGGCGTCACGCTCGCACCGGCCACGGCGCTCGACGCCGAGGCCGCGCGGGCCGCCATCGAAGAGTTCGAGGCCGGTGTGGACCGGGCGCTGCGCGACAGCGCCCAGGAGCCGTCGGCCCGACCACCCGCAGCGACGGCCAACGCACCGGTCGCGGGGGACACCGACGAGGAGAAGGGAGAGAGGCCGTGAACGCCTCCACCACCCCCGACGCCGACGGCCTGCGCGCCGCGGCGAAGGACTTCACCTGGATGGTCAGCCGGTTCGCCACCGAGACCGCCGGAGTCGTCGACGCGATAGCGGTCTCCTCCGACGGACTGCTGATCGCGGTCTCCCGCCCAGGTGATCAGGCCGACTCGGAGCGGTTGGCCGCCATCGTGTCGGGTATCACCAGCCTGGCAGCGGGCGCCGCGGGGAACTACGGCCTCGGCTCGCTCAACAAGGTGATCATCGACATGGCCGGCGGGCACCTGCTGGTGTCCTCGATCGGCAGCGGCTCGGTACTCGGCGTGGTGACCTCGAAGGACGCCAAGCTCGGTAACGTGGCCTACGAGATGACGCTGTTCGCGAACCGAGTCGGGGCGATCCTCAGCCCGCAGCTGATCGTGGAGCTCAAGAACACCGTCGGAGCGATGGGGTGACCAGACAGGGCGGGCGGTCCAACCGGGTGCCGCCGTCCCCGCAGGGCGGGGCGGCGCGCGGCGCCGGGTCGGCGTCGGGCGCGGTATCGCCGCAGGGCGGCGAACCGGCGTCGGCGGTCCGTCCGTTCATGGTCACCGAGGGCCGGGTCGCGGCGGAGGCGGGGCTGCCGGTGGAGACCCAGGTCGTGGCGACCGCGGAGGGCCTGCATGCGCTCGGCGCGCTGGCCTTCGAGCGGCGAGCCATCGTCGAAGCCTGTGGCACGCCGCTGTCCTTGGCGGAGGTCGCCGTACGGCTGCGGCTGCATCTGAACGTGGTCCGGGTGCTGGCCGGGGACTTGCGGGCCAGCCGTCTGCTCGCGGTGCACGTGCCGCGCGCGGGCACCTCCTCCGACATTGACGTATTGCGAAGGGTGATCGATGGGCTCCGCTCCATCCCCACTTCCGTCGGCTCAAGGGACGCCGACTGACGACCAGCCGGCCGTTCGTCCGCCGTTGCCGGTCAAGATGGTCGTGGCAGGCGGTTTCGGCGTGGGCAAGACGACCGCGGTGGCCTCGGTCTCCGAGATCGAGCCGCTGACCACGGAGGCGGCGATCACCGAGGTCGCGGTGGGGGTCGACGACACGTCGATGACGCCGGACAAGACCACCACCACCGTCGCCATGGACTTCGGCTGCCTGACGCTCGACCCGTCGCTGAAGCTGTACCTGTTCGGCACCCCCGGCCAGGACCGCTTCGGCTTCATGTGGGACGACGTGACCGAGGGCGCGCTCGGCGCGCTCGTCGTGGTCGACAGCCGCCGCCTGGACGACTGCTTCCAGGCCGTAGATTACTTCGAGCGCAAGGGAATGCCCTTCGCGGTCGCGGTCAACACGTTCGACGGGACGCTGACCCATCCGCTGGATGCGGTGCGCGAGGCCTTGGACGTGGCGACCGAGGTGCCGGTGGTGCGGTTCGACGCACGCGATTCGGGCTCGGTGCGCGACTCGCTGGTCATCGTGCTCGAACACGCCCTGGCTCGCGCGGTGGCGGCGGTTTAGATGAGGGTTTAGGGCTTAAGACGCTTAGGTCGCAGACCTGGGCGTCAGGCGCGCGAAAAGCGCTGCCGTTCTCCGCTCGGCGCGGCGGAGAACGGCATTTTGCTTTATCGGCTACTGGACGCGGCGGCGCACACCCGGTGAGACGAGCGTGCGGGACAGCACGCCGAAGAGCCCGAGCACGGCGATCGACAGCAGCGCCACCAGCAGCGCGCCGCCGGCCACCTGGGCGTAGTCGTACTCGTACAGGCCGTCCAGCACGTAGCGCCCGAAGCCGCCGAAGGACACCACGGCGGCGATGGTCGCGGTGGCCACGATCTGCACGGAGGCGGAGCGCAGCCCGTTGAGGATGAGCGGCAGCGCGGCCGGGATCTCCACCCGCAGCAGGATCTGAAGCGGCGTCATCCCCATGCCGCGCGCGGCGTCCACGGTGGCGGTGTCCACCCCGCGGATCCCCTCGTGGGTGTTGAGCAGGATCGGCGGTACCGCCAGCGCCACCAGCGGGATCAGCACGGCCTGGAAGTTCAGGCCCATCTTCACCGCGAGCAGCACCAGCAGGCCCAGGCTCGGCATGGCCCGGCCGACCGCGGCGAGCCCGGCGATCGGGGCGTCGCCGCGGCCGGTGTGCCCGGTCAGGAACGCCAGCGGGAGCGCGATCACGGCGGCGCAGACCAGCGCGATCAGCGAGTACCAGCAGTGTTCGCCCAGCCGGTGCCAGATGCTGTCGTAGCCGTGCTGGACCTGGGCCTCGCCGAAGAAGACCCGGAAGTAGTGGAAGAGGATCACGCGCGCACGCTCCTTCGGGCCGACCACGGGGTCAGGAGGCGTTGCAGGGCCCGCAGCGCCAGATCGACCGCCAGCGCCAGGGCCAGCAGGCTGAACAGGCCCAGCCACACCAGTCTGATCTCGAAGTGCCTAAGACCCTGGGTGAACAGGTTGCCGAAGCCGCCGAGGTTGCCGAGCACGCCCCCGACGCTCATGAGGCTGATGCTGGAGACGGCGGCGACCCGCACCGCGGCCATGATCGTGGGGGTGGCGATGGGCAGTTCCACCTGGAGATAGCGGCGGGCCGGCCCGAAGCCCATCGCGTCGGCGGCGATGCGCACCTCGGGCGGCACCGCGCGGATCCCGTCCACGACGCCGGGCACCAGGATCGCCAGGCTGTAGATGACCAGGGGGATGAACACGGTGGTCTCGGTCAGGTGGGTGTACGCCACCAGGAACACGAACATCGCGATCGAGGGGATCGAGTAGAGGATCGTGACGAACACGAGCACCGGCGGGTAAGCGTGCCGCCAGCGGGCACAGGCCTGCCCGATCGGCAGCGAGATCGCCAGCCCTGCGGCGCAGGCGCCCAGCGAGACCTCGATCTGCTGGCCCATCAGGCCGAGGTAGTCGTTCTGGACGTAGCTCGGCAGGTCGAAGACGCTCATCGCGCCTGCTCCAGCGAGCGGTCTTCCGGGCCCGCGTCCTCGGCGGCGGGCTCGCCCTCCACGTCGCCGACCGCGACGTCCACGTGCGCCTGGGTGGCGTGCGCGGCTCGGATCGCGTCCGCGATCGTCTCCTGGCTCACCACGCCGATGACCCCGCCTTCGGCGTCGACGCCGACCGCCCAGCCGGTGGGGGAGAGGACCGCGGAGTCGAGCGCGGCGCGCAGCGAGTCGGTGTCCGCCCGGAACACGTGCCCGAACGAGACCAGCCGCGTCTTGCCCACCGGCTGCGATCCGGACAGCGCCTCAGGGTTCGTCCAGCCGAGCGGCCGGCGCTGCTCGTCCACCACCAGAAGCCACGGGAAGCCTCCGGACAGGGCGGCCTCGCGCGCTGCGGCCGGCTCGGTGTCCGCCGCGACCACCGGGCCGCCCAGCAGGTTGAGCCCGTTCGCGGTGTAGAAGGTCAGCCGCTTGATGCCGCGGTCGGTGCCGAGGAACTGCTCGACGAACTCGTCGGCGGGCTCGGCCAGCAGCCGGTCCGGGGTGTCGAACTGGGCCAGGATCCCGCCCTGGCGCAGCACCGCGATCTTGTCGCCGAGCTTGACCGCCTCGTCGATGTCGTGCGTCACGAACAGGATCGTCTTGGCGACCGCCGCCTGGATCCGCAGGAACTCCTCCTGCAGGCCTTTGCGCACGATCGGGTCGACCGCGGAGAACGGTTCGTCCATGAGCAGCACCGGCGGGTCCGCGGCCAGCGCCCGGGCCACGCCGACGCGCTGCTGCTGGCCGCCGGACAGCTGGTGCGGGTAGCGCTTGGCCAGCGCCTTGTCCAGGCCGACGAGTTCCATCAGCTCGAACGCCCGGTTCCGGGCGGCGGACCGGGACTGGCCGAGCAGCCGCGGCACGGTGGCGATGTTGTCGACGATCGTGCGGTGCGGGAAGAGCCCGGCCTGCTGGATCACGTAGCCGATGCCGCGGCGCAGCTCGGCAGCCGGCTGCTGGCGCGCGTCCACCCCGTTCACCAGGATCCGGCCCTCGGTCGGCTCGATCAGCCGGTTCACCATCCGCAGCGACGTGGTCTTGCCGCAGCCGGACGGGCCGACCAGCACGGTGATCGCGCCGTCCGGAGCCTCCAGGCTGAGCGAACTCACCGCGACGGTGCCGTCCGGATACCTTTTCGTCACCCGCTCGAAAGATATCAAGACTCTCCCTCACCAGTGCCGCGTCAAAGCGAAGCACTCATCGTTTCCGGGGTACAAGGACGCTGTCAACCTGTGATCGGGCTGACCAGCCGGTCACCGGCGCGGTTCGGCTGACCCGGTGTTCGCGACGCCCTCAACCCTAACCGCTCCCCACGGACCTTTCCCGCGCTCTGCCCCTTCGGTGCGCCACGTGGTCGCATGCCGCGGCGCGCCGAACACGGAGAAGCATGACCCGATCACAGGGCGTGATGTATCCATGGAGGTATGGAACTCGCCGCCTCGCACCGCGCTCCGCTGCCCGCATCCACCGTCCTCGGGCCGGCCGACCCGCACGAACGCATCGAGGTGTCGGTGTACCTGCGCCGTCGCCAGCCGCTCCCGACCGACCTGACGACCGGCGGGCACTATGTCACCCGGGACGAGCTGCGCGAACGGTACGGCGCCGACGAGGCGGACGTCGACCGCGTCGGCGCGGCGCTCGTCCGTCACAACCTCGCCGTGGTGGCGGCCGACACCGGCGCGCGGCGGCTGACGATCTCCGGCACGGTGAGCGCGTTCAGCGAGGCGTTCGGCACCGCCGTCTCGACTGTCCGCACGCCGCACCGGTTCGCCCCTGAAGGGTTGGTTCACCGCTACCGCACCGGGCCGCTGAATCTGCCCGACGCCCTGTCGGGCGTCGTCACCGCGGTGCTCGGCATCGACAACCGGCCACAGGCGTGCGCCCAGTTCCGCATCGCCCCCGAGGCGGCCGGGGCGGTCTCGTACACCGCGCCGCAGGTCGGGGCCGCGTACGGGTTCCCCAAGGGCGCCAACGGTGCCGGGCACACCCTCGCGATCATCGAACTGGGCGGCGGGTTCGCGCACAGCGACCTGAATCACTACTTCAGCGGCCTGAAGCTGCGGCAGCCCTCGGTGACCGTGGTCGGCGTGGACGGCGGGGCGAACAGCCCGACCGGGGACCCGTCCGGCCCGGACGGCGAGGTGCTGCTCGATATCGAGGTCGCCGGGGCCCTCGCGCCCGGCGCCGCGCAGGTCGTCTACTTCGCGCCCAACACCGACCAGGGCTTCGTCGACGCGGTCGCCGCGGCGGCGCACGCCACCCCGACGCCGACCGCGATCTCGATCAGCTGGGGCGGCCCGGAGGACACCTGGACCGCGCAAGCCCGCGACGCGCTGGACCAGGCGTGCGCGGACGCTGTGGCGCTCGGCGTCACGGTGCTGGCGGCAGCCGGGGACAACGGCTCCGCGGACGGCGAGACGGACGGCGCCGCTCACTGCGATTTCCCCGCCTCGAGCCCGCACGTCCTCGCGTGCGGTGGGACGCGGCTCGCGTTGACCGCCTCAGGCGCCATCAGCAGCGAGACAGTGTGGAACGACTCCGCGACCGGTGGAGGGGCGACTGGCGGCGGAGTGTCGAAGGTGTTCCCGCTGCCGCTTTGGCAAGCGGGCGCGGGCGTCCCGGCGGCCGGCAGAGGCGTGCCGGACGTCGCGGCCAACGCGGACCCCGCCAGCGGCTACAAGATCTATGTCGACGGCCGGGCCGGCGTGGTCGGCGGAACGAGCGCGGTGGCCCCGCTCTGGGCCGCGCTGGTGTGCCGGCTCGCGGAACTGTCCGGAAAGCCGCTCGGCCTGGTCCAATCGACGCTCTACTCCGGCGTCGCCGCCGGAGTGGCGCAACGCGGCCTGCACGACATCACGTCCGGGACCAACGGCGCGTACGCCGCCGGGCCGGGGTGGGACGCCTGCACCGGCCTCGGCAGCCCGGACGGTGCCGCCCTCGTCTCGATTCTCTGACCGGCGAACGCCGCGTCGTCGGCCGCGGAAACAGTTCGACGGCTGTGCGCGAGCCTGGCACAGTGGCGCATCGTGGGTGACTTCGATCTGGTGACCGTCGCGGACGTACAGCTGATGCAGGGGTTGGCGCAGCGCGTCACGGCGGTCCGTCCGGACCTGGTGAACAGCGACGCGTCGTTCGGGGAGCTGGCCTGGATCTGGGGCAAAGGGCACGCCCGCCAGGGCGGGACCTGGCCGCGCCGGCTGTGGTTCTCCGGCGACGTGCTGGTGGCGTGGGGCTGGGCCTATCTTCCGCACCAGGTGCGACGGAGCGACGGGTCGGTGAAGGACGTCACGAACGCCTACCTGGCATATCAGGTCCACCCCGACCATGCCGCACTGGTTGACGACGTGATCGGCTGGTATGACGCCGTGGCGGTCGGCCTCGAGCGCACAGTGCTGTCGCAGTCCACCGATGAGTTCGCCCTGAAGCGATGGGCGGCGCAGGGCTACGAGACCGACCCGGCATCGCTCGGCGACACCGCCGACTGGACCCAGCTCAACCAGCGGGACCTCAGTGACCTGGAACAGCCGGTGCTGCCGGACGGGTTCCGGTTCCGCACCGCCGACGAGGCCGGGCCGCAGGCCGCGGTCCAGGCGCACGTGGACGCCTGGGCCCCGTCGACCTACACGGCCGAGGGCTATGAGGGCGTGCGGCGGATGGCCGCGTATCGGGGCGACCTGCACGTCCTGGTGGAGGCGCCGGACGGGACCATGGCCGCGTCAACGATCATGTGGCTCGACGAGGCCAACAAGACCGCCGAGTTCGAGCCGGTCGGGACGCACCCGGCCTACCGGCGTCGAGGGCTCGGCACCGCGATGCTCCTGCACGGAATGCATCTCGCGCGGGCGGCCGGGGCCACCCACATGACGGTAGCCTGCCTTGGAGCGCCGGGGCACCCGGCGGCGCGCGGACTGTACTACGGCGTCGGGTTCCGGCCGATCTCGCGGGACATGCCGCTCATCAAGCACGCGGGATAGCATCGTGCCCTCAATATGACCGGTCGTCTTAAAACTGCTCCACGTTCGAACGGCCAGTATTCGCGCTTCTAAGACAACCGGTCGTCCTAAACCGGTCCCGGTGTTCGCGCACGGTCAGCGCCTGAGCGCTCCTAGGATGCCCACATGCGCGAACTCGTGGTCCTGGGCACGGCGAGCCAGGTGCCGACGCGTACCCGGAACCACAACGGCTATTTCCTGCGCTGGGACGGCGAGGGGTTCCTCTTCGACCCGGGGGAGGGGACGCAGCGGCAGCTGCTGCTGGCCGGGATCGCCGCGTCCGACATCACACGGATCTGCGTCACCCACTTCCACGGGGACCACTGCTTCGGGCTGCCGGGCGTCCTCTCCCGGATCGTGCTCGACGGCGCCGCGCACCCGGTGCACTGCCACTATCCGGAATCGGGCCGCGACCTGTTCGCCCGGCTGCGCTGGCTGCGCTCCGACGCCGCCGCGCGATTCCTGCGCGAGGAACCCGCCTCGGGCGCCCGTGCGCTGCTCGCCTCGGAGCCGTTCGGCACGTTTTCGGCGGTGCGGCTCGATCACGGCGTCGAAGCGTACGGCTACCGCCTCGATGAGCCTCCCGGTCGCCGGATGCTGCCGGATCGGCTGGCTGCGCTCGGCGTGTCGGGACCGGCGGTCGGCGCCCTGCAGCGCGCCGGGCGGCTTGAGGTCGGCGCGCGCACGGCCACCCTCGACGAGGTGAGCGTCGAGCGGCCCGGCCTGGCCGTCGCGTTCGTGATGGACACCCGGCTGTGCGACGGCGTCTACGCCCTCGCCGCGGGAGCCGACCTGCTGATCATCGAGTCCACGTTCCTCGAGGCGGACGCCGCGCTCGCCGCCGAGTTCGGTCACCTGACGGCCGGTCAGGCGGCCCAGGTCGCCGCGGAGTCGGGGGTGCGCACGCTCGTGCTGACCCACTTCTCCCAGCGCTACCAGGACCCGGCCGAGTTCGAGCGCGAGGCTCGGGTGCACTTCGGCGGGGAACTGTACGTCGCGCAGGACCTCGACCGTATCCCCGTCCCCAAGCACCTGGTCTGAGGGCTGCGGAAATCGCGTCGCTGTCGGCGCTGTCGGTGTGGGCGGGTACGGTCGGGTCATGTTCACAGAGACTGACGTGAAGCTCGGCGACGGACGCACGCTGCACGTCTACGACACCGGCGCGGACGCCGCGCCGGAACGTCTGGTCGTCGTGTACCACCACGGCTCGCCGAACATCGGCGAGCCTCCGGCACCGCTGTTCCAGGCATCCGCGGAGCGCGGGATCCGCTGGGTGTCGTACGACCGGCCCGGCTACGGCGGCTCCACGCCCAACCCGGGCAGAGACATGGCATCCGCCGCTTCCGACGTCGCCGGCATCGCCGACGCGCTCGGCCTCGACCGGTTCGCGGTCATGGGCCACTCCGGCGGATCGGCGCACGCCCTCGCCGTCGCCGCGCTGCTGCCGGACCGGGTGCTCGCCGCGCTCGGCGTGTCCGGGCTCGCCCCTCTCGCGCCGTTCCGCGCCGACGGGCTCGACTGGTTCGCCGGCCTCGGCCCGGCCGGAGCGTCGGAGCTGCGCGCCGCCACCCGGGGGCGCGCGGCGCTGGTCGCGCTGCTGTCCACGAGCGAATTCGACCCCGAGATCTTCACCGCCGCCGACCACGCCGCACTCGCCGGCGACTGGTCCTGGTTCAACCGCATCGCCGCCAAGGGCATGGAGAACGGCCTGGACCCCTTCGTGGACGACGATCTGGCCACCGTCGGCCCGTGGGGGTTCGATCCCGCACAGATCGCCGCGCCGACCCTGCTTCTGCACGGCGGTCAGGACCGGATGGCGCCCGCAGCGCACGACGTCTGGATGGAGCGCCGCGTCCCGGCCGCGGAGCTGTGGCTGCGCCCCGAGGACGGACACATCTCCGTGCTCAGCTCCGCACCGCAAGCCCTGGACTGGCTGGTGGAGAAGTCCGGGGTCTAGGGCGGGTTTAGGAGGATCGCCGGGCCCGCGGCGCCTGCTGCGTGTTCGGCTCGCGGCGTTGGCGAACCACCAACCTAGCCGCGCAGGCCGGTGGCCAGCGGCAGCGTGTTCGCGAACGCCAGATGGTGCCGCCGGTCGCAGAACTCGACGAAACCGTCCCGCTCCTCGGCCGCCGCGTGCGCCGCGATCCGGGCCAGCTCGATCTCCGCCGCGTCGTGGCCGGACACCGTCACGTACCCCGCCACGGCCGGAGCGCGGTCGCCGGCCGGTCCGGCCATGCCGACCACCACGGAGGTCGCACCGCTGACGCCCGGCGGCAGAAACGAGGCGGAGGCCGCGACGTCGATCCCGCGCGCCCCGCGCGGCCACCGCTTGACCCAGCCGGTGGCGTGCCACCAGGTCGAGGTCTGCGCCGCCGGGCCGACCGGGCCGGTCATCGACACCCACCTCGGGGCGCGCGCGTCCACCTCCGTCGGCTGCCAGGCCTCGGCCCCGGGTCGCAGGTTGACCATGCCCCGCCCCGGCAGCACCAGCGAGGCCAGCAGGGAAGTAACCCCCGTCCGGTCCATCGGGACCAGTGGGCCGAGCCGCGCCCCGGACGTGCCGTCCGCGGCCAGCTGGGTGAACACCTCGACCATGGGCCGCGCGCAGACGGTGGTCAGGCCGCGCTCGCCCTGCGCGAACTGCGCCGCTTGCGCCACGAGCTCCCGCGTATACGCCAGCGCGACGACCATGTACGACCGGGTGCGTCCGACCGGACCCGGTACCTGGGTCAGCACTTGGAGCCGGGCCAACGGAATCCCGGCCTGGATCGCCTGCTCAAGCAGTGAGCCCAGCCGTGCCCCCAGATCGCCCGCCTCGGGGCCGCGCAGCACCCCGGGCGACATCTCGGCGACCGCGAGGACCGTGCCCGCGCCGCCGTGCAGGAAAAGAGCCGGATCGCGCGATCCGGTGGGCGCCGGAAGCCAGCGCAGCCCCTGCACGCCGAACGGCTCGGGCCGCCGCGCCGTCCATTTCGGCAAGTAGGAAAGGTGCGACCGGGTGCGCCGCCGCCGCACCCAAAACCCCAGCCCGCCGCCTTGGCCGCCAGTGCGGGCCGGGTGCGCGGCAGGTCGCGGCGCCGGTCGCCTCGCCACGTCCCCGGCCTCCTCGCCGGGCCGGCTGGAGCCGGGCGAACGCCGCGTCCGCGGCTCCCGGCCCTGTGCCCGCGGGTTCTTCCCGACCGGCTGGGACTCGAGGGCGACGGACTTCGACACACGCGTTTGTGGCGCCACCTGCGCAGTGTCGCACAGCGGGCGGCGGGGGCGCAGGAGACCGGCCGCCGCGTCACGCTGGGCTGACATCTTGTCTGCCCAGCGTAGCGCTGGTAGCTTGCGGATCGGTGCTCTGCGACGGCGCCGTCGTCCGTCAGAACACTGGATCGGCTTATTGTCACTGGGGGAGCGTGCGGCGCGCCGAAGCCACCGCTACTTCCCCGTAGGGGAGGGCGATGCGTGTGCCGAGCCGACGGGCCGGGCACCGAGAGCGGTCCGCCCCGGCCGTGCTCGCGGCGTGGGCGTTACTTGCCTGCCTCGTCGTCGGGGTGCCGCTGCTGCTGGCGTATCTCATCGGGTGGCCGCTGACCGGTGTGCGGCTGCCGCACGGCGTCCCGCACCACCCGTTCACGCTGCACACGCTGGCCCGGGTCGGCGCGCTGCTCGCCTGGCTCATCTGGGCCCAGTTCACCGCCTGCGTCATCGTCGAGGTCTGGGCCGCGCGGGCGGGCGGCAGGCCGCCGTTCCGGGTCCCCGGCATCTCGGCGAACCGCGCCCTCGCGCACACGCTCGTCGCCGTCGCGTTCACCACCACCCTGTCCGCCGCGCTCGCGCCCGCCGCAATGGCCCGCCCGGTCGCCGTGGCCACAACCGGGTCCGTCGGTATCGGCACGCACATACCCGCGGTGCACGCGGCGCGCGCCTCGTTCACCGCCACCGTCCCCGCGCAGCAGCGCTCCGCACCGCAGCCGCAGCCGCAGCCACGCGTCGCGGTCGGGCATGGCCGGCTGCTGGATGACCCCATCGCGTCGTTCGCCGCGGGCGCGGTCAAGTACTACGTGGTCCAGCCGCCAGACGGGCGCCACCACGACTCGCTGTGGGACATCGCCGAGCGCTACCTCGGCGACGGCCGCCGCTACCGCGAGATATATGCCCTCAACCAGGGCAGGCTCCAGCCGGACGGCACCGAGCTGCAGCAGGAGAGCCTGATCCGGCCCGGCTGGCTGCTGGCGCTGCCCCCCGACGCCAGCGGCCCCGGGCTCACCGACCAGATCTCCACTCCCGCCACCTCGGCGCCCATCTCGGCCACGCCCCCGCCCACCCAGCCTGCGAACGGCGGCGCGCCATCCGCCGGTGCCACGCACGCCTACACAATGCCGGGCGCGGCCGCCCCGGGCTCAGCCAACGGCGCGGCGGGCGGATCCGCGGCCACCCACACCGCGCCCAACTCCAACTCGCTCGCGCACCCGGTCGGCGCTCGGCCCGCGCCGCAGCGGGAACCAGCAGGCGCCCACCCGGCCGCGGACGGATCGGTGCTGCACTCGATCGCCGACGTGCTGCCCTATGTCGCGCTCATCGGCTCCCCGGTACTCGCCGCCGGACTGCTCACCGCGCTGACGGCCGCCTCCCGGCGTCGGCGCCGCGACCACCCCGGCGACCCGGCGCCCGCGCCGCCCGAACCGGCCGTCGCCGAGGTCGAGCGCACCATCCGCGCCGCCGCTGCGACCGACACCGTGGAACTGGTCGACCGTTCCCTGCGCGCCCTGCGGACCGCGTGCGAGCAGGCCGGACGTATTCCGCCGACGGTGACGGGCGGGCGAGTCGATCGCGAAGCGCTGACGCTGGCCCTGGCCGAGCCCGACTTCGCGCCGCCCGAACCCTGGACCGTCACCACCGACGGACAGCACTGGCGCTTCGCGCGTACCGCCCTCTCCACGCTCACCCCGGCCGACGCGGCGCACCCGTCCGCGTCGCCCGTGCCCTATCCGCTGCTGCTGTGTGTCGGCGCCATAGGCGACGAGCAGATCCTGATCAACCTCGAGTCGGCTGAGGGCCGCTGCACCGCAGTCACCGGCCCGCAGCGCCAGCGCCGCGCTGTCCTGGCCGCGGCCGCGGCGACGCTCGCTGCGGCGCCCTGGGCCGATCAGATCCGGATCGAGGCGTTCGGTGTGCCGCCCGAGCTGACTCTGCTTGCCCCCGAGCGGCTGCGCGTGCACCCCGTGCTGGAGGGCGCCTTGTCCGCCCTCGAACACGAGTCTGCCGCCACCGGGCCGCACCTCGTCCGCCTGCTGGTCGCGGAGAACGTGCATCCGGTCGACCTCGCGCGGCTGCGCGCCCTGACGACCCGTCCGGACGGAAGCACGACCGCCCTGCTCGGCACCGACCAGCCGATCGAGGACATGTCAGGCTTCGGCGTCGACCCGGTCGGCCGGCTGCGCGGCCCCGGCCTGCCCGGGGAACTGGCCGCGTCCCGGCTGCCCGACGCCCTCGCCTCCGCGCTCGGCGCACTGTTCCGGGCCGCCGCCGCGCCGCGTCCGTCCAGCGTCTCGCTCCGGCCCTCCGACGCCCTGCTGCCGGACAGCCTCGAAACGACGGACGGGGCGCCGGGAGTGCGGGCCTGCGTCCTCGGCCCGGTTCAGCTGACCGGCGTCGGTCCGGCCGACGCGGCGCGCGGGCCGCTGTTCACCGAGGCCCTGGTGCTCCTGCTCTTCCACCGGGCCGGGCTGCCCGCGCCGGTGTTCGCGCGGGCGCTGTGGCCGCGCGGCATCACCCCGGCCGCCCGCGACCGGATGCTGCGCGACATGCGCGCCTGGCTCGGCGACGGACCGCACGGCCCCCGGTTGACCATCTCCGCCGACGGAGTGGTCCGGCTCGGCGACGACGTGCGCAGCGACTGGGACGAGTTCCAGATCGCCTACCGGGACGCGGACCGAGTTCCGGCCGACCGCCCCGACCTGGTCGACGCGGCGCTGTCACGGGCGCTGGGCCAGGTGCGCGGCGAACTGCTGGCCGACCGGCCGCCGGGCCGCTACTCCTGGCTCGGTTTCGGCACCCAGGAGACCGAGGTGCCCGCGGTGGTGGCCGACGCGGCGTACCGGCTGGCCTCGGTGCGACTGGCCCGCGGCGACACCGCCGGCGCGCAGCAGGCGGCGGAGCAGGGGCTGCTCGGCGCCCCGGACGACGAGCGGCTGGTCCAGATCAAGCTGCGCGGCATCGCGGCGGAGGGTGACCGGGCGCGGCTGGAATCGGTCGTGGCGGACCTGCGGGTGCGGGCGTGGCACCGGTACGGCGAGACCGACCTGCATCCGGTGACCGAGGCCATGGCCGAACGCCTGGTCCAGGAGATGCACTGACAGGTACTCGCCACAGTTGCGCGGTGAATTGAATAAAGGACGTTTGGGGCGGCCGCCCGTGAGACAGTGTTCTACTACACGCCCACGGCGACGGGCGGCCGCCAGCGAAGGACCCGCTCCTCAAGGTCGGCCAGGCACGCGATCCACAGCCGCCATAAAGCCCCGGCCGATCTTGAGGAGCCAATTGAACACAGTTCGGAGAGCGCACGTTTCATGGAACAACGTCCGGTCGACGACAAGGTGGGGATCGCGATGGGTGCTGGCGCCGCACATCGTTCGACGGTGAGCGCCCGCGGACCGGCCGGCGGCGCGGTGATGATCGCGCCCGACCGGCGGCTGGTGGTGCCCGTGGTCTCCGGCTGCGGCGGCGTGGGCCGCACGACGGTCGCGGCGCTGCTCGCGGCGACACTGCACCGGCACACCGCGGTCGCCTCCAACGACAACCGCGGCTGCGCCGTGCTGGACATCGCGCCGCGCGGCCAGAGCCCGTGGCCGGCCTGGGTGACCACGGCGGCCGCCTCCGGGACCTCGACCCTGGCCGGCTTCCGCGGCTCCGCCGGGGGATCGGACGCCGACCTGGCCCAGCTGACCGACTCGGCCGCCTCCCAGATGCACGTGGACGCGCCAACCCCGCTGTGGGTGCTGACCGACACTGGCCAGCCGTCCGCGTCCTACCTCGGCGGCGACCCGGGCCCGCGCTGGTGGCTGCCGGTGCTGCCCGGCCTGCGCGCGGCGGTGGTGGACGGCGACTCGCTGGAGGGCGCCCGGCTCTCGGCGCAGGCGGCGGGCGGCGCGATGTCGTCGATCGCGGCCTGGTTCGCCACCCCGTTCCTGAACACCGCAGCGGTGTGGGTGACCGACAGTGGCGAGGCATCGCTCCAGCGCACGGTCGACGCCCTCACGTGCATCGCGCAGGTGCGCCTGCCCGTTGACCGCATCGTGGTGGCGGTGACCGAGCGGCGCGGTGGCACCCGCCGCCGGTCCGACGCGCTGCCTGAGGCTTGGCGGCAGCTGATCGAGGGCCGGATCGGCGCGGTGGTCGAACTCGGCCACGACCGAACCCTCACCGAGCGGGGCGGACGCCCCGGCTTCGACGCCGCCGCGCTCGACCGCGCGGAAGCGCTGGAACTGGCCCGCGCGGTGGCGTCGGCCGCGCGCCTGCCGTGGATCCCCGAGGGCGAGGCCGCACTCGAGCCGCCCGCACCCGGGGGCACTGGGTCCTTATCCGAGCTCCTGCTGCGGCAGGCCGGACGGGCCGCCCTGCGCTGAGCGGCCCGTAAGCATCGCGCGCCGCAGCAAGCCGCCCCGCGCTGGAGCGGCAGCGCGGGGCGGCGTCGGTCGCGTGAGCCGCGACCGTCTCGGGTCAGACTGTTTCGAGCGCGGGCTGTCCGACGCTCTCCGGTTGTTCGCGGTCGAAGTCGTCGTGACCGCCCAGTACCCGCACCGCCTTGTCGCGGTCGAGGACGCCCTCCCAGGCGGCGACGGCGAACGACCCGACCACGTTGCCGCAGGCGTTGGTCAGCGCGCGGCAGGTGGACATGAACCGGTCGATGCCGAAGATGAGCATGATGCCGGCGACCGGGATCGAGCCGACCGACGCGAGGGTCGCCGCCAGCACGATGAAGCCCGAACCGGTCACCCCGGCCGCGCCCTTGCTGGTCAGCAGCAGGATCGCCAGGATGCCCAGCTGCTGCGCCAGGGACAGGTGCACCCCGGTGGCCTGCGCGACGAACAGCGCCGCGAGGGTCAGGTAGATGCAGGTGCCGTCCAGGTTGAACGAGTAGCCGGTCGGGATGGTCAGGCCGACCACGTCCTCGGGCACGCCGGCCCGCTCCACCTTGCGCATCAGCTGCGGCAGAACGGTCTCGCTCGACGAGGTGCCGAGTATGATCACCAGCTCGTCCTTGATGTAGCGCAGGAGCGCCAGGATGTTGAGCCGGAACACCGCGCAGACCGCGCCGAGGCCCACCACGACGAAGACCGCGCTGGCGCCGTAGGTCAGACCGATGAGCGAGCCGAGGCTGGTGAGCGTGTGCACGCCGTACTTGCCGACGGTGAACGCCATCGCGCCGAACGCGCCGACCGGTGCGGCGTACATGATGATGCGCAGGATCGCGAACATCACCTTGCCGAACTTGTCCACCCCGGCGGCGATCCCCGCGGCTGGCGCGCCGACCAGCTTGATCGCCACGCCGAACAGGATCGAGAAGAACACCACCTGAAGGTCGTTGCCGCTGGCGAAGGCGCCGAACGCGCTGGACGGGACGATCTCGGTGAGGATCGACCAGAAGCCCTGCGCCTTGCCCGCAGAGGCGTACTGGGCCGCAGTGCCGGTCAGCTTGAGCGTGGCCGGGTTCGCGTGGATCGAGCTTCCCGGGTGGAAGACGTCGATCGCGACCAGGCCGAGCACCAGCGCGAGGGTCGTCATCCCCTCGAAGTAGATCAGCGACTTGACCCCGATGCGGCCTACCTTGCGCAGGTCGTCCACCCCGGCGATGCCGCCCACGATGGTGACGAAGATGATCGGGGTGACCACCATGGTGATCATGCTGACGAAGGTCGAGCCGAGCGGCTGGAGGTTCGCGCCGGTGCCCGGCCACGCCGCGCCCACGCCGATCCCGGCGGCGATGCCGACCAGGACCCATATGTAGAGCTTGCGATACCAGGCGGAACGGTGCGGCCGCGCGATGGGCGCGGCTGCTGCGGATGTCGCGGACATCATGGCTCCATTGGCTGATGTGGACACAGGACTGGCGGCGGCGGAACTTCGGATCAGCGCGGTGAACGGGACGTAACACAGGCGCCGCGAGAAATGTGGCGCACGGCACACCGGCTGGTCTGCATTACGCGCATAAAGCACACGGGCCGTTGGGAAACCAACGGGAAGACCGGTCGGCAGCGGCGGCGCTGATGGGCTGGGCCGGGGCGAGTGCAGGTGTAACACTGAGCCGCATGCAGCGTCCGAGACTAGGCCGCCTGACCGTCCGCAAGGCGCGTCCCAGCATCGCCATGCAGGTGCTCCTGTTTCAGCTCGGCATCATCGCGCTGCTGACCGTCGTGGGCACGCTCGCCGCCGTCGAGGTCGCCCGCTCCAACCAGGTCTCGCACGCCCGGACGCAGACGCTGGCGCTGGCCGAGACCCTGGCCACCGCGCCGGGCATAGCCGACGCCGTGACCTCCATAGACCCCACCGCGCAACTTCAGCCGATGGCCCTGCGCGTGCAGCACTCGACCGGCGTCGACTTCGTGGTGGTGATGAGCCCCGCCGGGATCCGGTACACCCACCCGACCCCGAGCGAGATCGGCAAGCACTACATCGGCGACACCGCCCCGGCGCTGGCGGGCCACCCATTCAGCGAGACCTATACCGGCACGCTCGGGCCCTCGGTCCGGTCGGTGGCGCCGATCTACGACGCCTCGCACCGCATCGTGGGTCTGGTCTCGGTGGGCATCACGCTCGAACAGCTCTCCGCGCTCGTCCACCGCGATCTGCTGCTGATCCTGGCGATCGCGGTGGGCGCGGCCGCGGTCGTCGCGCTCGGTTCGTGGGGTGTGGCGCGGCGGCTGCGCAAACAGACCCTCGGGCTCGGCCCGCAGGAGATCACCCGCCTCTACGAGCACCACGACGCGGTACTGCACGCGATGCGCGAGGGACTGCTCGTAGTTGACCGGCATCGCAGGGTCCTGCTGGCGAACGACGAGGCGGTGCGGCTGCTCGGCCTTGACGCCGACCCCGCCGGGCGGTCGGTCGCCGAACTCGGCCTGGATCCGGCGCTCGCGGCGCTGCTCGCCGCGGGACACGAGGCGCACGACGAAACGCACCTGGCCGGCGACCGGGTGCTGGCGGTCAACCAGTCCCCGGCCCGGCGCGACGGCCGGCTGCTGGGCACCGTCACGACGCTGCGCGACCACACCGAGCTGCGCGCGCTGGCCGGCGAGCTGGACTCGGCACGCGGATTCGCCGCCGCGCTCTCGGCTTCCGCGCACGAGGCGGCCAACCGGCTGCACACCGTGGTGACCATGGTCGAGCTGGGCCGGACCCAGGAGGCGGTGCAGTTCGCCACCGCGGAACTCGCCGCGTCGCAGCAGCTGGTCGACCGCCTACTCGCGGCCGTCGGCGACCCCGCGGTGGTCGCGCTGCTGCTCGGCAAGGCCTCCCAGGCGGCCGAGCAGGGTGTCGAGCTGTCGGTGAGCGACGACACGGCCGCCCCGGACCTCGCGGTGGCCACCCGGGACCTGGTCACCATCCTCGGCAACCTGATCGACAACGCGATCGACGCGGCGCTGATCGCCCCGCCGCCGCGCCGGGTCGCGGTCAGCCTGCGCGCCGTGCCGCGCGGCCTCGAGCTGCGGGTGGCCGACAGCGGCGCGGGTATCGACCCCGAGCGGGTCGAGGACCTGTTCACCCGCGGCTGGACCACCAAGAACGAGGCCGGGCACGGTATCGGCCTCGCCCTGGTGCGGCAGAGCGTCAACCGCAACGACGGCACGGTCGAGGTGTCGCACGACGCCGCGCTAGGCGGCGCAGCACTCACCGTGCGACTGCCCACGGTGGCGGGTGCCACAGGCTGCGGCGCAGGTCAGACCGAGATCGACGCTCCATCGCCGGCTGTCCCGTTGCCCAACGGCTCGCCGGAATCCGCACCCGCCCCCTCCGGCCGATGACCGCGATAATCAATACCCTGATCGTCGAGGACGATCCAGTGCTCGCGCAGGCGCACAGCCAGTTCGCCGCGCGGGTGCCGGGTTTCACCGTGGTCGGCGTGGCCCACCTCGGCGCGGAGGCGCTGCGGATGGTGGCGACGCGCGCGGTGGATGTGCTGCTGCTGGACGTGAATCTGCCGGACGTGAACGGGATCGAGCTGTGCCGGGCGCTGCGGGCGCGCGGCAACCAGGTGGACGTGATCGCGGTGACCTCCGCGCGCGACCTGGCGACGGTGCGCGCCGCGGTCTCGCTCGGCGTGGTGCAGTACCTGGTCAAGCCGTTCTCGTTCGCCACGTTCCAAGAGAAGCTCCAGGCCTACGCGGAGTTCCGCCGCCGCGCCGCCGAAGCCCCGCGGGTGCTGGCCCAGGACGACGTCGACCGCGCGCTGGCCGCGCTGCACGAGGGACCGGCGCGGCTGTCGCTGCCCAAGGGGTTGACCGAGGCCACGCTCGCGACCGTGACCGGCCTGCTGCGCGGCCGCGAGCAGCTCTCAGCGGCGCAGGCTGCGGCGGAGGTGGGTATCTCGGTGCAGACAGCGCGCCGATATCTCGAATACCTCGCCATGCAGCGCCTGGTCTCGCGCACGCCCGTTTACGGTGGCGCGGGACGGCCGGTCCAGGTGTATCGCTGGGCCGAGCGCCCACCCCCCGCCGGCCGGTAGCGCCGGTCGTGTGCAATGCACGTGGCCCCGGCCGCGCCGGACCGCGACGCCGTGCATGCGGTCACCGCTGCGGACGATGTTCCACGCGTGCCCGTGCGGCACTGCGATGCCGCGCGGGCGGCAATCGCTACAGAAGCGTGGCCCCGGGCCCGCGCGGCGCGTGGGCCGCGCCCTGCGGGCCGGTTACGCCGGTCGTGCGCGACACGCGTGGCTCCGCGCGCGCCGGTCCGCAACGCCGCGTATGCAGTCACCGTTGCGGACGATGGCCCGCGCTCGCTCGTGCGGCACTGCGATGCCGCGTGAGCGGCGACCGCTTTAGAGGCGTGGTCCCCGGCACGTGCGGCGCCGTGACGCCGGTCGTGTGCAATGCACGTGTTCCCGCCCGCGTCGGATCGCGATGCCGCGCGTGCGGTCACCGCTGCGGACGATGTCCTGCGTTTGCTCGCGCGGTACTGCGGTGCCGCGTGAGCGGCGACCGCTGCAGAGGCGTGGTCCTGGTCCGCGCGGCGCCGTAACGCCTGCGCCCTCGCCAGCACCTCTTCATGCAGAGCCTTCACGCAGTGTCCGAGACGACATCACCGGCGGCGCTGATGCGCGACCGTGACGCCGCGAGGTTGTGGGCTGCGGCCTGCAACGGTCGTGCGCTTCGCGGTGCACGTGTGGGTATGCCACGCACATGTGGGTATGCCGCATCGCGCAGCGGCAGAACGCCTGCCGAGGACGCCCTACGCCCCGCGAGGGCGGGATTAGCGTCGGTTTCCCCGCGGGCAGCACCCATCGCGCAGCGTCTCGCGCACTGCTTCGGTTATTCGCCTGCGTCAGTTATGCCGTTGTCCGGTCTATCCCACTGTTCGCCCGTTTCCCCGTCGGAGTCCCCGTGTCCCGTCGGTCTTCCTCGTCGTGAACCGGTTTTAGGCGGCCACCGATCGCGGCCGCGGTATCCGGCGGCCGAAGGACCGGCCGAAGCCGATCTCCCGGTCGGTCTCGCTCAACCCGCCCCAGACCCCGAACAGCTCGGGAGTCTGCAGCGCGTGGTTCCGGCACTCCCGCAGCACCGGGCAGGTGGCGCAAACCCGCTTCGCGGCGCCCTCGCGCGCCTCGCGATCCCGGATCCGCTCCTTCTCCGGCCCGAAGAACAGCTTCGCGTCGGAACCCTGGCAGGCCGCCTGTTCCTGCCAGCCCAGCCGCAGCTGCGCGACCGGGGGTATTCGGGCGGCGTTGCGCGCCGACCGCCGTTCCGGCAGGACTGTCATCCGCATCCGCGCGGCCCCGTCGCACGTCTCGGTGGCGACCCGGTGCGCCGGCGCGCCACCGTTCGCGGTCTCGTTCTCGTCGACCAACACATTCCCCTCCATGCGTGTCCTTGATCCTGACAACGGATGTGGCGTCACTGGTGTTCCGGTGCGCCTGACCGCACTCCCGCCCTCGCCGGTTGAGACGTCCAAACCCCCTCGAACGTTCCCGCTAAATTCCGGTCATCCCCGCTCCCGCGTGCAGTGCCGCCGTGCCGGACGATCCGCTGCCGCTCCCGGAGAGATCCGGGGGGACTCTCGCCGGACGTCGCCATCCCACGATCGGGTGGAAACAGCAGCCCGGCCGCCGATTGGCCGCTAACGTCTTCCGCGACGATGCCACGCCCCGCGCACACAGCGCGACACTCCACGGTGACCACGGGCACCGGCCACGGCGGAGTGGACGCCGGAGAACCACCGCACGCACCGAACGATGGGAGGCCGGGAAATGCCGCAGACGTCACCGTCACGGCTCGACCGGACGCACGACCGGTCCGCCGGGGCGCCGTCAGGCAACAACGCGCTGCGTCAGCTGAGGCTGCGCCGGTTCTGGACCCAGGCCGACCTGGCCGCGGCGTTCGAAAGCCGCTCCCGCCAGATCGGCCGGCCGCTCTCGCTCTCCGTGCGGCAGGTGCGCCGCTGGGAGAGCGGGGACCCGCCGCTGCCGCTGCCCGCGTACCAGGCGGTGCTCGAGGCGTTGTTCGGGGTGCCGATCGAGGAGATGGGCTTCCAGCCGGAGTGGGCGCGGCGCACGGAGATCTCGGAAGCCGTACCGTATTCGGCGCGGACATTCGGGGAAGCGCCGGTTCCGGCGCGACCCCGGGTGCAGGAACCCGGCGTCGAGTACGACGACGCCGGGCATGGGGGAGCGACAGGGTCAGCACGGTCGTCGCAGGCTGACCAGGAAAGGCAAGACCCTGTGAAGAGACGACAGTTCATGGCGGGCGCGGTGGCGCTCGGTTCGGGCGCCTTGGGCTCCCTCCCACAGCAGGCGACGGCCGCGACCTCGGTCCGCGCGCGCGTCCAGCCCTCCGCTGACACGCCCCAGTCCGTACCAGAATCCGTGGACAAGCCGCCAGCCGTCCCGGGCATGTCAGACGCCGACGGCGCGGGCCTGGCCAACGGATACGCGGTGATCACCTCGCAGCACCGCGCGCTCTACTGGTCGATCCCGGCCGCCGCGATGTTCGCCCCGGTGGCGGCGCACTCCGACCTGGGCCTGGGACTGCTGCGCTCGACCGGTTCCCCGGCGCTGCGCGCGCGCCTCGCCGCGACGGTCGCCGAGACCGCGCTGCTGGCCGCCCGGCTGGCCTTCTTCGACCTGCAACAGCCGCGGCTGGCCGACAGCTTCTTCTCGGTCGCGCTCGACGCCGCCCGCGAGTCCGCGGACCGTCCGCTGACCAGCGCCGTGCTCACGCACATGGCGTTCGTGCCCGCATACGCCGGCCAGGCCCGGCACGCCAGGGACCTGATGGCCGAGGCGCACCGGCAGGCCCGCGGCGCGGTCGGCGCCACCCAGCTGTCGTGGATGTGCGCGGTCGAGTCGGAGGTGGAGGCGAAGCTCGGCGACGGCCGCGCCGCCAACGAGATGATCGCCCGCTCCGAGGGCGCGCTCGGCGGGCTCAGCGGTGCCCGCTCGGCCGAGCCGGACCCGGAGTGGCTGGACTTCTACGACAGCTCGCGCCTGACCGGGTTCAAGGGATTCAGCCAGCTGTCCACCGGACGCTGCGCCGACGCCGCCACCGCGCTGGAGCAGACCCTCCGCACGCTTCCGGCCGGCGCCTCGAAGCAGCGCTCGATCACGCTCGCCGACCTGGCCCGGGCGCGCGCCGGGCAAGGCGAGCTGGAAGAGTCCGCGCTGCTGCTCGGCGGCGCCATCGACCAGCTGCGCAAGCACTGGTATGCGACCGGGGTCGACCGGGTCGACACGGTGCGCCGCCGTCTCGCCGCGGCGGGCGCCCCGGCGCGGGTCCTGGCCCCGGTCGACGAGGCCCGCCACGCCTTGGAGGCCGCCCGCCCGTGCGGCTGAGGCTGCGGAAAGTCCTCTCCAAGTCCGCTCCGGGTCCGATCGCAGACCTCTCAGTCACCGTAGCGCGCCACTCCGCGCCCGTGTCAGCGTAGGTTCCCGTCACGAGTCGAGGCCGCCCGATCGCAGTCGGTGATCGGGCGGTCCCGCGTCAGCGCGGACGGAAGGCGTTGCCGAATCGATGGTCACCAGGTCAGCAACGCGGGCGAAGAATGGTGCGGCGGATGACCGGGAGAGGGATCGGGGACGGTGCCCAGTGCTGGCCGGCGACCTGCCGCCGGGGGAGGCGCCCGCCGGACGCCTCGACTCCGCGGGTCCGGTCGACGCATCGGCCGCTGAGAGCTTCCTCGAACTCTTCCACACCGAGACCGCGAACCTTGCCGCGCTGGACGACCGCCTTTCCCAGGTGCGCGCGGAGATCTCCCGCTACGGCACGTATCAGCACACGCAGGCCGAGCTTCAGTTCGGCGCGCGCGTGGCCTGGCGCAACGCGAACCGCTGCATAGGCCGCCTCTACTGGCGTTCGCTGCGAGTGCGCGACCGGCGCCACGTCGTCGCCGCCGACTGTGTGGCCGCCGAGTGCGTCGAGCATCTGCGCGAGGCGACCAACGGGGGCAGGATCCGCCCGATCATCACCGTCTTCGCCCCGGACACGCCGCACCACCGCGGGCCGCGGATCCACAACTCCCAGCTGGTGCGCTACGCCGGGCACCTTCGCCCGGACGGCGCCGTGCTCGGCGACCCGATGAACATCGCGCCCACGATCCAGGCCCGCGCGCTCGGCTGGGCGCCCTCCCCGCACACCGCCTTCGATCCGCTGCCCCTCATGATCAGCCCGGGACACCGCGAGGACGAGCCGGCCCCCGCGCCGACCGCGTTCCCGCTGCCGTCTGACGCGGTCCTCGAGGTGCCGCTGTCCCATCCCGTCCTGCCCTGGTTCGCCGAACTCGACCTGCGCTGGCACGCCGTGCCCGCGGTCAGCGACATGTGCCTGGAGATCGGCGGGATCTGCTACCGGGCCGCCCCGTTCAACGGCTGGTATCTGGGCACCGAGATCGGCGCGCGCAACCTCGCCGACGAGGACCGCTACGACCTGCTGCCCGAGATCGCCAAGCGGCTGGGCCTCGACGTGTCCACCGAGCGCTCGCTCTGGCGCGACCGGGCGCTGGTCGAGCTCAACCTCGCGGTGCTGCACTCCTTCGACGGCGCCAAAGTCACCCTCGCCGACCACCACAACGAGTCCCGCCGCTTCCTGAGGCACCTGGAGCGCGAGGAGCGGTCCGGGCGCACCGCGCCGGCCGACTGGACCTGGATCGTGCCGCCCGTCTCCGGCAGTGCGACCCCGGTCTTCCACCGCTACTACGACAATCCCGACCTGCGTCCGGCCTACGTGCGGCATTGAGTGTCCCCGAGAGCGGCAGGGTGAAGTTTCGGTCAACTACGGCCTCTTACCCGCCGGTACAGTTGCCATCGCCCAGCTGGCTATTACTGTGACGCGAAGGTGACGGCCCGTACCCATGCCGTCAAATCAGGGAGGGATTATGCGAGCTAAGCTCCGCGTGGCCGCGGTGATCCTCGCCGCCGCGCCGCTAGCCGTTTCGGGGACCGCCTGGGCGCACGCCGACTCCGGCATCGTTCAGGCATCGTCCGGGGATCCGACCGCCTCGTGCACCGTGGGCGCCGAGAGCGGGACCAACTACCCGAACACTGAGGTCGAACCTTACGTGTCGGTCAACCCGTTGAATGCGAGACAGGCGATCGGAGTCTTCCAGCAGGACCGGTGGAGCAACGGCGGCGCCCACGCCGGCGGCGTGGTGCGGACCCGGGACGGCGGCGAGCACTGGTCCGAGGGGCTGCTGCCGTTCGGCACCTGCGGCGCCCCCGGCGGCACCAGCTACGATCGCGTCTCCGACCTCTGGGTGAGCTACGGCCCGGACGGCACCGCCTACGCCGGCGGGCTCGAGTTCGACGCCGCCGACGCCCGCAACGGTGTCGGCGGGGCGACCTCGTTCGACGGCGGCAAGACCTGGAAGTTCGCCCAGCCGGTCATCGCCGACACCGACCCCGCAGTCATCGACGACAAGAATTCGGTGACCGCAGACCCGGTCCACCCCGGCACCGCGTACCAGGTCTGGGACCGAATCGACCAGCCCTTCGACGCGAACGGCAACCCGATCTCCTACGACGGGCCCGGATACATCTCCGTCACCCACGACTACGGCCGCACCTGGTCCACCCCGGCCGTGATGGTGAACACCACCGCCGTGCCCAACTCGCAGACCATCGGCAACATCATCGTGGCCGACCCGCACACCGACACCCTGTATGACCTCTTCGACTGGATCAGCTTCAGCGACGCCACCGCGAACACCGTGACCGACGCCCACTACGCCGTCGAGACCTCCACCGACGAGGGCAAGACCTGGTCCGCGCCGACGCGAATCTCCAACGACACCTCCATCTTCGACGCCGACCCGAACGACCCGACGAACTTCCTGCGCACCGGCAGCGGCCTGCCGAACGTCGCCATCGACCCGGTCACCGGCCAGCTCTACCTCACCCGTGAGGGCACCGATTTCACCGGCGGCCAGGTCGACCAGGTCGAACTCCAGGACTCGACCGACGGCGGCAAGACCTGGTCCGCGTCGACCGTGATCAGCCACGGCGCGCAGGCCCCGTCCTACACCCCGTCGATCGCGGTGGACCCCACCGGGACGGTCAGCCTGACCTACTACGACGTGCGCGACCTGCAGCCCGGCAATGTCACCACCCTGCCGACCTCGACCTGGCTGTACTCCTTCCCGCGCGGACAGCAGCAGAAAGCGACGGAGCGGCGCATCGCCCCGGACTTCGACTGGCTGCTGGCCCCGTCCGCGGGCGGGCACTTCCTCGGCGACTACGAGGGCCTCGCGGCCAGCGGCATCGACAACGCGCAGCCCTTCTTCTCGACGACGATCAACGCGCCGCAGACCAACGTGTACTCGGGCGTCTTCGAGGCCTCAGGCGACTCGTTCGTGCCGCCCGCCGCCTCGCCCGCGCTGCACGGCCAGCTCGGGCCGGTACTCTCCCCGGCTCTGGTGGAGGCGCACGCCTTGGCGCGTAGGACCTCGCGCTAAGCACTGAAAAACGTAGAGCAGGGGCCGCGCGGCCAGCGCGGCCCCTGTGTTTGAGAGCACTGTGCTTATGAGCCCAGTGTTTGAGAACCCTTTGACGTCACCGGGTCGTATGAGTCCCGTAGAAATTCGCGAAGGTCCCTTCTCAGGGCGCGCATACCCGGTGGACATTGTGCGCCGTGACCATACTCGTGCACAGCCGCCCGGCCGGGCCCTCCTCCGCCGTGCGCCGCGCGTTCTCGGGGACGCCGCGCCGCCTGACCGCACTCGGAGCCGGGCTCGTCGCCGCGATCGCGGTGTTCATCGTGGTCCTGACATCGGGGATGGCGGGGGCACGCGGGGGAATGTCGGCGATCTCGGCCAAGGCGGCCGAGGCGAACGCCGCCAACGAACTCTACTTCCGGCTCACCGACATGGACGCGCAGGCAGCCGACGCACTGCTGGTCGGCTTCAACCCGACCACACTCGTGCCCACCGCCGTCAGCGCGGCCGCCGCGATGAAGACCTACCAGGACGACCGCGCCGCCGCGGGCGTCCAACTCCAGCTGCTCGGCCTCAACCCGGCGCTCTCCGGACCGGAGACCGGGCTGCTCGACGACCTCGGCGACTACGAGTCGCTGATCGGCCAGGCGATGAACATCGACCAGAACACGGCGAACGAGGCGCCCGCCGCCCCGCCGGGCGCCGCGCTCACCCTCTATCAGAGCGCTTCGACCGAGATGCACAACCTCGTGCTGAAGGACGCCGCGAAGATCCGGGACGAGGACTTCAGCGAGATCGACAGCCGCTACACCTCGGCGCACGACGCCGCGATCGCTTTCACCGGCGCGATCGTCGTCCTCGGGCTGCTGCTCCTCGCACTGATCGTCGGCGCGAACCAGTACCTGAGCCACAAGTTCCGCCGCATCGTCGGACCGGCGCTGGCGCTCGCGGCCGTCACGGTGATCGCGACCACCGCGGCGGCCGCCGCCGGCCTGGGCCACGAGGCACACCAATACAAGGTCGCGAAGCTCAACGCGTTCGACTCGGTCAGCGCCCTGACAACCGCCAAAGCGGACTCCTACGACGCCAACGCCGACGAGAGCCGCTGGCTGCTCAACCGGACCGAAGACAACCAGACCGGCTTCTACTCCAACGTCGACCAGATCGCCCACCTGCCTGGCCTCGACGTGAGTACCGAGGCCGGGGACCCCGGTGCCTACGACGTCGCCCTGGCCAACGCGGTCCACGCGTTGACGCTGAACAGGGACTCGAACACCGTCTCCAACGTCACGCTCACCGGCGGTTTCCTGGCCACCGAGCTGAACAACATCACCTTCGACAACGAGGCGCAGGGCGCCTACAACAGCGCCCTGGCCTTCAGCCGCTACATCCACGACGACGTGACGATCCGCGACTACGCGGACAACGGGAACCTTTCCGCCGCGGTCGCCGTCGACATCGGGCTCGACAAGGGCCAGTCGAACTACGACTTCGGCCAGTACATCGACGACCTGCAAGGCGTCATCGGCATCAATCAGCAGGCGTTCACGGCCGCCGTCTCAGACGGACAGAGCACCGCAGCGCCGTGGACCTGGCTGCCGTACGTCATTGGCGTCCTGCTGCTGGCACTTGTCGGAGTCGCGCTCTACCCGCGGCTGGCCGAGTACCGGTAGCACGCTGCGCAAAACGCTTGCGGCCGCCCGAGCGGGGCGGCCGCAAGGTGTCTTGATCGGAACTGCGTTCAACCAATCACGAGTGGTGCCATGTGCAGCTGAACGCCGTGCCTCCGGAGATCCCGCTGCACGACGCCTTGGTCGTCGAGCCCGACACCATGTTGATCTCGGTCGGGCTCGAGGCGCCCAGGGTCCCGCCGTTTATCTGTGAGCCGCTGAACGAGACGGTGCCGAAGTTGGCCAGGGGCAGTACGCCGGTGCTCGACGACGGGGCCTCGGCGATCACCTCGGCCGAGGAGCGGGCCAGCGAACTGTTCGTCTTGTGGATCGTGTGGCTCCACCCCCGGGTCGAGTCCTTCAGGATGAGGGTGAAGGCGCCGGACGAGGTCGCGGTGACCGTCGCGGTCACCGTGTCCCCGGCGACGAGGCTGTTGCTGAAGTACACCGGGTTGGCCGGATACATCTCGTACCACGACAACTGACGCGGCGTGCCGCCGACGCACTCGACCAGGGTCCCGGTCTGCTCGACCGAGGAGCTGTTGTAGCCGTCCAGGCCGGTCCAGAAGCTGGCGTACGTGGTGGCCGAGCCGCAGCTCGCGCTCGGCTCCCGCCACGTCGCGGTGACGGAGGTGTACTTCGTCGAGTGGGCCGCGTATCCGGACCAGTTGGTGCTGGTGGCGTTCCGGATCGCTCCGACGGCGCCCGGATCCAGCCGGGCCGCCGCCGAGTGCGGGGCGAACGAGAGCGAGGGGATGCCGGCGGCGAGAGCCGGCGCGGACGCCGCGGGCAGCGCGGCGAGCAGGAGGGCCGCCAGGACCGCACGGGGACCGCGGCGCGGGCGGCGGGTGGCAGCAGCGGTGGGATTTTCCTTTCGGCGCAGGCGCATATGTGCTCCCTGATCCGGTGTGGGCAGGAGCGCGGGGTGCGGGCGGCGGCGGTCCACCTGCCCGGCCACGCGGCTGCGATTGAAGTTAATTCAGAAGTCGGGTAGCGGAAAGGGTGAACAGGATCGTCGACGGTCGAATCGTTGCGAAACGGAATGATCGGGCGCGGCGCTCGTCGGCGCGCCGTGGAGGGACATTGTGGAGCCGGGCGGCGACCGGAGCAGTCGCGGTCCACAACCGCCGGTCAGCGGTGGGAGGATCTGAGTATGCGCGGCAAGCTGCGGGTCTACTTGGGGGCCGCCCCCGGCGTAGGCAAGACCTACAAGATGCTCGAAGAGGCGCACCGCCGGGCGGACCGGGGCGCCGACGTGGTGGTAGCCCTCGTCGAGACCCATGGTCGCGAGCGCACCGAGGCGCTGCTCGAAGGCCTGCCGGTGGTGCCGCCGCTCCCCCGCGTCTACCGGGACCGCGAGTTCAAGGAGATGGACCTGGACGCGGTGCTCGCCCGCCGTCCCCAGGTCGCGCTGGTGGACGAGCTCGCGCACACCAACATCCCCGGCGGGCGGCACGAGAAGCGCTGGCAGGACGTGCAGGAGCTGCTGGACGCGGGGATCGAAGTGATCACCACCGTCAACGTGCAGCACCTTGAGTCGCTCAACGACGTCGTGCAGCGGATCACCGGGGTGCCGCAGCGCGAGACGGTTCCGGACGATGTGGTGCGGGCCGCCGACCAGATCGAGCTGGTGGACATGTCGCCGGAGTCCCTGCGGCGGCGTCTCGCGCACGGGAACGTGTACGCGGCGGAGAAGATCGACGCGGCGCTCGGCAACTACTTCCGGGTCGGGAATCTGACCGCGCTGCGCGAGCTGGCTCTGCTCTGGGTCGCCGACCGGGTCGACGAAGTCCTGCAGCGCTACCGCGAGGACCACGGGATCGGCCGAGTCTGGGAGGCCCGCGAACGGGTCGTCGTCGCATTGCCCGGCGGCGACGCCGGGGACCTGCTCATCCGCCGCGCCGCGCGGATCGCGTCACGCTCGGCCGGCGGCGAACTGCTGGCCGTCCACATCGCCCGCTCCGACGGACTGGCCGGGGACATGAGCCCCAACGCCCTGGCCGCGCAGCGCCATCTCGTCGAGTCGCTCGGCGGCACGTACCACTCGATCATCGGCGACGACGTGCCCCGCGCGCTGATCGAGTTCGCCAATGCCAAGAACGCCACGCAGCTGGTCCTGGGCACTTCGCGGCGCAGCCGGGTGAACCGGTTCCTGACCGGGCGCGGCATCGGCGAGACCACGATCCGGCTGTCCGGCGACATCGACGTGCACATGGTCACCCACGAGGAGCCGAATCAAGAACGCCAGCGCCCCTGGTGGCTGCCGCCCAACCCGCTGCGTGAGGCGGCGTGGGGGAGTGGCGGCCTGCGCGGGCACGTCGCGGCCGTCGTGGTGCCCCCGGCGCTCGCGGCGATCCTGGCCAACGTGCCGCGCGGACTGAACCTGACCAGCAAGACGCTGATCTTCCTGGTCGCCGTCGTGGCCATCGCCCGGCTCGGCGGCCTGCGCTCCGCGTTCATCGCCGCCGTGTGGGGCTCGATCCTGCTCAACTACTACTTCATCCCGCCGGTCCACACGTTCACCATCGCCGAGGCGAACAACTGGATCGCCCTGATCGCGTTCACCGTCGTCGCGCTGACCGTCGCCTCCGTGGTGGACCTGGCGATCAAGCAGTCGCGGCGGGCCGCGAACGCCGCCGCGGAGGCGGAGACGCTGAACGCCTTCGCGGTCTCGGTACTGCGCGGCGACTCGGCCATTTCCGCGCTGCTCGAACGCTTCCGCGAGACCTTCGGCATGGAGTCGGTCGTCATGCTCCAGCGCACCCGCGAAGCGGCCGACGCCGGAGCCCGTGGTACCGGAATACATCGGCCCGACGACAACGACGACCCGGGCCGCTGGACCGTCGTCGCATCCACGGGCTCCACGCCTCCGGCGTGCCCCGGCCAGGCGGACACCGTCGTCGAGGCCGGGCCGGACGCGGTGATCGCGCTGCGAGGGCGAACCTTGCCGGCCGCCGACCAGCGCGTCCTGGCCGCGTTCGCCGCGCAGGCCACGGCAGCCCTCGAACGCCGCCGGCTGGTCAGGGCCGCAGCCGAGGCGGAGACCCTGGCGGCTGCGGACCGGATGCGCACCGCGCTGCTCGCCGCGGTCTCGCACGACCTGCGCACCCCGCTGGCCGCCGCCATGGCCGCCGTCGGCACCCTGCGCGATCCCGATCTCGACGTGTCCGCCGCCGACCGCGCCGAGTTGTTGGAGGCCGCGGAGCAGTCGCTCGACCGGCTCGCCCGGCTGGTCGAGAACCTGCTGGACATGTCGCGGCTGCAGGCGGGCGCGCTCAAGCTGAATCTGGAGTCGGTGGACCTGGTCGAGATCGTGGGGCGGGCCGTGGACGACGAGCCGGACGCAACAGGCCGGGTCACCCTCGAGCCGCCCGCGCCCGGCACCCCGCCGGCCCTGGCGGACGGAGCGCTGCTCGAACGCGCGGTGGCGAACCTCATCGGCAACGCGGCCAAGCACACCGACTCCGATATCATGATCAATATCTCGGCCCTCGGCATTCACGTCGAGCTGCGGGTGATCGACCGCGGCCCGGGCATCCCGGCAGGCGAGCGCGACCGGGTGTTCCGCCCGTTCCAGCGGCTCGGCGACCGGGACAACACCGCGGGCGTGGGCCTCGGCCTCGCGTTGGCCCGCGGACTGGTCGAGGCGATGGACGGGACGCTCACCCCCGAGGACACCCCGGGCGGCGGTGTCACGATGGTGGTGTCGCTGCCCGCCGCGCGCACCGCGCCGGTCCCGGTCAGCGCCGAGGACGAGGAGTTGCTGGCGTGATCCGGGTACTCGTGGTGGACGACGAGCCGCAACTGCTGCGCGCCATGCGGATCAACCTGTCCGCGCGCGGCTACGAGGTGGCGGTCGCGGTGGACGGGGCCTCCGCGCTCGAGGCCGCCGCCAAGCACGTGCCGGACGTGGTCGTGCTGGACTTGGGCCTGCCGGACATGGACGGCACCGATGTGATCGGCGGGCTGCGCGGCTGGACCAAGGTGCCGATCCTGGTGTTGTCCGGCCGCGCCGACTCGGCGGACAAGGTGGACGCGCTCGACGCGGGCGCCGACGACTACGTGACCAAACCCTTCTCGATGGACGAGCTGATGGCGCGGCTGCGGGCCCTGCTGCGCCGCTCCGACGCGGAGAACACCGCGGAACCGGTCGTCACGATCGGGCACTACACGGTCGACCTCGCCGCCCGCACGGTGCGGCGGATGCCGGATGCCCCCGAGCAGGTCCCCGAACAGGTGCACCTGACCAAGACCGAGTGGGCGGTGCTCGAGGTCCTGGTGCGCAATCAGGGGCGGCTGGTCTCCGGCCGGCAGCTGCTGCAACAGGTCTGGGGCCCGGCGTATCACACGGAGACGAACTATCTACGGTTTTATCTCGCGAAGCTGAGACAAAAGCTCGAACCGGAGCCGTCGCGCCCGCGCCAGCTGCTGACCGAGCCCGGAATGGGCTATCGATTCCAGCCTTGACGCCGCGTCGGGTGCGACGCCGCGCTTGCATCAAGGCCGGGTAAAGACACGGTTTAGTGCAACTGTGCATCTGCACTTGACGAGGGTCCCGACCTGGGTACATGCTTGGGCACGGTCATTTTGTAGGTGTTGTGAGCGGTGCGCCCGTGGGGTAGCGGGACATCTGCTGTTCACCTATTGTTTGACTTCACGTTGGCCGTGCGTCACGGCGCACCGGACGAGGGGAGGCGAGACGACGATGGAACCCAGCAGTCCCGGCCATAGTACGGGCCCTGCGAAACCTGGGACCGTCCCCGCGAACACGCCCCTCATCCGCCTTGGCGTGGTCCGCGCCGGCCGCCTGATCTTCTGACGCACTGAGCCCCCTGCGACGCGCTCTGCTCATCGAGCAGCGTCGCCTCCGTGTGTCCGAACGGGTCCGCGGCCGTGGCCCATGGACGACGCCGCCCGACCGCACGCACGCATTCGATCGCGCCAAGTTCCCAACCCTCCTGGCGCGGCCGTGTGCGTGGCGTGGAGGAAGGACGCGCCATGACCGACCTGACTCTTGCCCCCAACGGCTCCGCGACCGTCCCCGTCGTGCGCCACGCAGTGCTCGACGACGCCCACGTCGGCGACATCCGCGGCGCCCTCGGCACCATCAAGCTCGGCGACACCGCCGCCCGCACCGGCCTGTCCGCGAAGGTCAAGACCCTGCTGGCGATCGTCGGCCCCGGCCTGATCGTCATGTGCGGCGACAACGACGCCGGCGCCTTCTCCACCTACGGCCAGACCGGCCAGAACTTCGGGACGCACCTGCTGTGGGTGCTACTGCTGCTGATCCCGGTCCTGTACGTCAACCAGGAGATGGTCGTCCGGCTCGGCGCCGTCACCGGCGTCGGCCACGGCAAGCTGATCCTCGAGCGCTTCGGCAAGTTCTGGGGCGCGTTCAGCATCATCGACCTCTTCCTTCTCAATGCCCTGACCCTGGTGACCGAGTTCATCGGCATCACCCTCGCGGTCGGCTACCTCGGCCTGCCCAAGGTGCCCTCGGTGATCGCCGCCGGGGCCGTGGTCATCGCCGCCGCCTCCACCGGGTCGTTCCGCCGCTTCGAGCGGGTCGTGATCACCCTGTGCGCCGGCACCCTGCTGCTCATCCCGCTCGCGCTGGCGCTGCACCCGGGCGCGGGGCAGATGGCGCGCGGATTCCTGGTGCCCGGCGTGCCCGGCGGCGCGCAGATGTCCACCGTCATGCTGCTGGTCATCGGGCTGGTCGGCACGACCGTCGCGCCCTGGCAGCTTTTCTTCCAGCAGTCGTACGTCATCGACAAGCGGATCACCCCGCGGTTCATGAAGTACGAGAAGGCCGACCTGTGGATCGGCATCGTCGTCGTGGTGATCGGGGCCGCGGCGATCATCGGCTTCTCCGCGGCCGCCGTCGCCGGGACCCACCTGGCCGGCGGCTTCACCGACGCGCAGGGCCTGGCCGGGGCGATCGCCGCGAAGGCCGGGCACCTGGCCGGGATCGTGTTCGCGATCGCGCTGCTGGACTCCTCGATCATCGGAGCGTTCGCGGTGTCGCTCTCGACGGCCTATGCGATCGGCGACACCTTCGGCGTCAACCACTCGCTGCACCGCGGGGTCAAGCAGGCCAAGGGCTTCTACGGGGTCTACGTCGGCCTGATCGCGGCGGCCGCGGCGATCGTGCTGATCCCCGGCTCGCCGCTGGGCGTGATCACCAACGGGGTGCAGGCGATGGCCGGGGTACTGCTGCCCTCCGCCTCGGTGTATCTGCTCGTGCTGTGCAACGACAAGCAGGTGCTCGGGCCGTGGGTGAACGGGCGCAAGACCAACCTGTTCACCTCCACGGTGCTCGGCGTGCTGGTCACCCTGTCGATCATCCTGGTGGCCGCGGTGTTCTTCCCGAACATCACCGCCGGGCAGATCACCGACATCGTCACCGCCTGCGCCGCGGCCGGGTTCGGCGCGGCCGGGTACGTCGTGGCGGCGCGGCGCCGCCGCCCGCACGCGGCGCCGATCGACCGGACCGGCGCCGCGGACTGGCGGATGCCGCCACTGGCGGTGATCGGCCGGGCGACGATGGCCACCAAGCAGAAGGTCGGGATGGGCGTGCTGCGCCTGTACCTGGCGGTCGCTTCAGTCCTGGTTGTGGTGAAGATCGTGGAACTGGCCCTCGGCGGCCACTGAACCCGCAGCAGCTGACCAACGCTGCATTTGGACCAACGCCGCGCCTGAACCGACGCTGAGTCTGAACCAGTTGGCCGACCGCGCCGTGTGCTCCGGCGGCGCTTCGAACATACGAGCCCATTCGGCGCCCGGCCCCCACCACGGCCGGGCGCCGTTGTCTGCCACACCGTCACACGTACGAGTGGTTGTCGGGGTAGAAGTTGTGCCAGTCACCTCGTAGGGTGCCTACACTCGCACACGGGATGGAAAAGCACGTGCAGCCGCAATTGCACGTCTTTCTTCGAGCCCTACAATCCCAGACACAGCGTCAGGAGCCTGATCGTGTCGACCACCCCCACCCCCCTGATCACTCCCGCCCCCGGCCCCGCGCCGCGGGAGGAGACCCGCCACCCTTTCCCCTTCCCGAAGTCCCGCACCGTCGACGCCGTCGTGTTCGACGTCGGCGAGACCCTGGTCGACGAGACCGTCGAGTACCACGCCTGGGCCGACTGGCTCAGCGTGCCCCGCCACACCTTCTCCGCCCTGTTCGGCGCGGTGGTCGGCGCCGGCCGCGACCACGTCGCCGTGTTCGAGTACTTCCGGCCCGGCTTCGACCTCGAGGAGGAGCGCGAGCGCCGCGCGGTGGCCGGCCGCGCCGAGGGATACGGTGAGCCGGACCTCTACTCGGACGCCCGCCCGACCATGCAGGCGCTGCGCGACGCCGGATACCTCGTGGTGATCGCCGCGAACCAGACGGCGCGGTCGCACGACATCCTCGAGTCGCTGCGCCTGCCGGTGGACCTGGTGACCACCTCCGCGGCCTGGGGCGTGGCCAAACCCGATCCGCGGTTCTTCACCAAGATCGTCGAGGTCTGCGCCACCCTGCGGCCGGGCGTGACCGCGCAGCGGATCTGCTACGTCGGCGACCGCCTTGACAACGACCTGCGCCCGGCCTGGGAAGCCGGCCTGCGCACCGCACACGTACGCCGCGGCCCCTGGGGCTACTACTACGCCGATCACCCGGACGTCATAGCCAAGGCCGACTTCCGTCTCAATGCCCTGACTGAGCTGCCCGCCCTGCTCGCCGAAGTCTGAGCCGCGCCGATCGCATCCCTCAGCGTCCGTCCCCGTGTGCCCGCCCCCTACCCGGGGAATGGAATATGGTGGATGCGATCGCCCGGCGACGGCGCGACGCGCGAAATCGGGGAGGGGCGGGGTGGCGACGACGGCGGATACGCCGGCGGTGGAGCCGGGCTGCGCACGGTCGGCTTCGAACTGTTGCCGCCGCTGCGGGTGTGCCGACTAACGTGGTGGCCATGGCATTCCCGGTCTTCGGCCCGCCGACCCGCGAGGCCGTGGACGCCGAGCTGGCCCGGCTCGGCGCCGACGCGGCCCGCATCTCCGAGGCGCTGCTCGCGCTCGCCGACAACTCCGGCTACAAGCTACTCGACAGCGCTCCGCTGACCGGCGTCACCGCGGAGCGCTGGCAGCGCGCCTCGGGCCGGATCGCCGCGCTGTGGGACAACTACACCGCCTACCAGGACGTGCTGAACCGGGCCGGGGAGATCCGCGGCCGACGCCCCAAGCCCAGGCCCGAGGAACTGCTGGCCATCGCCGACCTGCTGCGCGGCAAGTCGATCACGCTGTCCAGCAAGGCGGTCACGCTGTCCGAGCGCACCCTGCTCGGCCCGTCCGTCGTCACCGAGACCTCGACACTGGCCGAGACGCTCTCCCGCATGGAGAACGACTACCAGCTCGCCGCGGACTTCGTGGGCGCCGTCGAGGCCGCCTGGAACCGGCTGTTCCAGCAGGCCGATCCGGTCCAGGAGCGGCTCAAGCAGGTGATCGCCGCCGTGCGCGGCCTCGACGACCGGACGCTGGCCGCCGCCGTCGCGGGCGTCGGCGACGCGTACAGCGCGCTGCGCCGCGAGATCTTCGCCGATCCGATCGGGCTGAGCGCGCCGCGCTCGGATTTCCCGGCCCGGCTGGCCCGGATCCGCGAGGACCTGGAGTCGGTCGCCGCCAGCGTGTCCGGCGCCGCCGACCTGCGCGCGGACTTCGAGCGCCGGGCGCAGCACCTGGCCCGGCTGATCGACCGGATCGACGAGGTCGAGGAAGCGCAGCGCACCGCCGAGGCCCGCGTCCGGGAGAAGATCCTGGTCGCCGCCCTGCCCGCGCGCACTTACCAGGCCGCGGCCCTGCGCGCCCGCCTTGCCGCGCTGACCGATCTGCGCGAGCGCGGCCTGTGGCGGCGGCTGGCGGAGGAGGCGGCAGCCCTCGAGAGCGCCATCGACGCCGCGTCGGCCGTGGCCAACCGCACACATCAGGCGCTGACCGGGCTGTTAGAAAGGCGCGAGGAATTGCGGGGCAGACTCGCCGCCTACCGGGTGCGCGCGGCAAGATTCGGAGCGTCGGAGGATGCCGGACTCGAGGCGTACTATCAAGCCGCGAGGGAGCTGCTCTGGTCGCAACCGTGCGATCTGGCGGCGTCCACGAAGGCGCTCTCGGTGTACCAGAAGGCGGTTCTGGCGCTGGACGAGACCAGTGGTCGAGGGGGAGTGGGAGCATGAGCGGGGCGGTCAAATGCGGTCGGCCCGGCTGTGACGGCACGATCGAAGACGGGTACTGCGACACCTGCGGGCTGGCGCAGAAGTCGGGGACGACGGCGACGGCGGGCCCGCAGCGCTGTGCACGTCCCGGCTGCGGCGGCACCATTGAAGACGGGTACTGCGACACCTGCGGCATAGCCGCGCAGCCGGGCGTCGCCCACACCGGCACCGCTGCCAGCGGACGCACCACCAGCGGCACCCGGAGCACCGGGCGCACCAGCACCGGCCGCACCCGCGGCTCGGCCCGCTCCGCGCGCACGACCACCTCCCGCAGCACGTCCTCCAGCCGCGGCTCCCGCTCCACCGGACGCGGCGGACTCGGCCTCGGACTGGTGGACATCCCCGAGGTCGAATACCGCGACCCCAGCGAGGCGGTGCTGGCCAACCCGCAGGTCCCCGAACACAAGCGGTTCTGCTCGAACTGCGGCACGCAGGTCGGCCGCGGCCGGGACGGGCGCCCGGGCCGCACCAGCGGCTTCTGCGCCAAGTGCGGCGGCGCCTACGACTTCACCCCCAAACTGTCCGCCGGGGAGGTCATCGGCGGACAGTACGAGGTGCTCGGGTGCATCGCCCACGGCGGCCTCGGCTGGATCTACCTGGCCCGGGACAACAACGTCTCAGGGCGCTGGGTCGCGCTCAAGGGCCTGCTCGACACCGGCGACGCGGACGCGATGTCCGCCGCGATCGCCGAGCGCCAGTTCCTGGCCGAGGTCGAGCACCCCAACGTGGTGAAGATCTACAACTTCGTCCAGCACGCCTCCGGCGACTACATCGTCATGGAGTACGTCGGCGGAAAGTCGCTCAAGCAGATCGCCCTGGACTACAAGGAGCAGAACGGCGGCGCCCCGCTGCCGCTCGCGCAGGTACTGGCCTACGCCATCGAGATCCTTCCCGCCTTCGGCTACCTGCACTCGATCGGCCTGCTCTACTGCGACTTCAAGCCGGACAACATCATCCAGTCCGAGGAGCAGCTCAAGCTGATCGACATGGGCGCGGTGCGCGCCTTCGACGACGAGGACTCGGCGGTCTACGGCACCGTCGGCTATCAGGCCCCGGAGATCGCCGACGTGGGCCCGACGATCGAGTCCGACCTGTTCACCGTCGGCCGGATGCTCGCGGTGCTCGCCTTCGACTTCAAGGGCTACACCTCCACCTACGCCACCTCGCTGCCGCCCCGCAAGGACGTGCCGCTGCTGGCCAGGTACGAGTCCTTCGACCGGGCGCTGCGGCGGGCCACCCACGCGCGCCGCGAGCGCCGCTTCTCCGCCGCGGTGGAGATGGCCGCGCAGCTGACCGGAGTGCTGCGCGAGGTCCTCGCCCTGGACAGCGGCCGGCCGCGGCCGGCGATCTCCACGCTCTTCACCGGCGAGCGCGCGGCCGTCGGCACCGACCTGGGCACGCCGAGCGGCGCGCAGTTCGCCGCCGGGCTGCCCATCCCCACCGTCGACCCGACCGACCCCAACGCCGGCACGCTGGCCACCCTAGGCGGGCCGCCCGCCCAGGTCATCAGCGCCCTGAACCGGCTGCCGAAGCCGTCCACCGAGGTCTACTACCGGCTGGTGCGCGCCGCGATCGAGGGCGGCCAGTTCAAGGACGCGTCCGACTGGCTGGACATGCTGCACCAAGAGGACGCCTTCGACTGGCGGGTCGACTGGTACCAGGGCCTGCTCGCCCTTGCGCAGGCGGACACCGACGGGGCCCGCCGCCACTTCGAGCTCTGCTACGACGAGCTGCCCGGCGAGACCGCCCCCAAGCTGGCCATCGCCGTCACGGCGGAACTGGCCAGGCTGCCCGACGACGCCCAGCACTACCACCGGCTCGTCTGGGCGGTCGACCGCTCGTACGTCACCTCCGGGTTCGCCCTGGCCCGGCTGCTCGTCGCGCAGGGCGACCACACCGGCGCGGTCGGCGTGCTCGCGCAGGTCCCCGAGTCGTCGATCCACCACACCGCCGCCGAGATCGAGGCGATCAGGATCCGGATAAACTCGCCGGGCTTCGCCGGTGCGGCCACCCCGACCGAGCTGGGCGACCTCGGTGCCCGCGTCAGAGCGCTCGGCCTGGACGGCGAGGCGTACGAATCCCTGGTGTGCACGGTGCTGCACGGCGCGCTGGAATGGACCTCGGCCAACCCGAGGCTCGCCGGCGACCACCACCGGGTGTTCGACGCCGGCCTCGGTGAACGGGACGTGCGCCGGGCCCTGGAGCGCGCGTACCGGGCCCGCGCCCGGATGGCCCCGGACCGCGCGACCCGGATCGAACTGGTGGACCGGGCCAACTCGGTGCGTCCCAGGACCGTCGTCTGATGAACCCCGACGCCGCCGAGCCGCCCGTCCAAGCCGCCTCCGCCACCCCGGCCTGCCCCGCCTGCGGCGCCGAAGTGCTGCCCGACGACGGGTTCTGCGAAGCGTGCGGCGCCGACCTGAAAGTGCGCCGCGCCGAACCGGTCGGCGACGGCGTGCTGCCCTGCCCGGCCTGCGGCTCGACCGAGTTCACCGACAGGTACTGCGACCAGTGCGGGCGGCTGGCCCCCTCGGCCCGGGACCGGGTCGAGCGCGACCTGGGCGCCGTCGCCGGCGTCAGCGACAAAGGGCTGCGCCACAGCCGCAACGAGGACGCGATGGCGCTCGCCGTGCTCGGCGCGGACACGGACGCGCCGGCCACCGTCGTCGTGGTCTGCGACGGGGTGTCCACCTCCGACGACCCCGACCGCGCCTCCCAGATCGCGGCCGACACGGCGCTCGACGACCTGGTGGCCTCAATGCGCGGCGGCGGGCCCGCGCTCGAGTCGACCGGCGCGGCGATCGAGGCCGCCCAGCGCGCGGTCCTGGAGCTGGCCGAAGGCTATCCGGACCGCGCCAACGCCCCTTCCTGCACCATCGTCGCCGCCGTGATCCAAACGGACCGGGTGACAGTCGGCTGGGTCGGCGACAGCCGCGCCTATTGGCTGGCAGGCGCCGACGGCCAATCCGCGCGCCTGACCGACGACGACACCTGGGCCGGGCAACTGGTCGCGGAGGGCGACGTGGACGAGGGCGAGGCGTATAAGGCCCCGCACGCCCACGCCATCCTGCGCTGGCTCGGCCCGGACGCCCCGGAGGAGCCGCCGAACCTGCGCGAATTCGTCCCCGACGGCCCCGGCCTGGTCCTCGTCTGCTCCGACGGCCTGTGGAACTACGTCTGGGACGCCGCGGATCTCTCCCGGCTCGCGGCGGGCGGCTGGGGCGGCCTCGCGGCGGGCGCGGCGTCGCTGACCGCGGTGGCGCTCGACGGCGGCGGCCAGGACAACATCACCGTCGTGCTGGCCGCCTCCCCGCCGAGGACGCCCGAGCCGGTCGGCGACACCGCGACGATCGAATTACCCGAGATCACAGCCGACATCGACGCGCAACGTGTGCCGTCTGTCGAGGGGAGCGACCAGTGAGCGCGCAGCCACAGTTCAGCGTCAGCGTCTACCAGAACGAATACCTCTCCGACGGGGCGGCCGAGGTCAACGCGATCGTGACGGTCACCTCGACCGGCACCCCGGCCGGGCCGTCGACCGCCCGCGCCGCGCAGATCGTCATGGTCGACTGCTCCGGGTCGATGGACTATCCGCCGACCAAGATGGCCGCGGCCCGGCAGGCGACCAAGGCGGCGATCGACGCGATCCGCGACGGCGTGCCGTTCGCCGTGGTCGCCGGGACGCACGTGGCGCGCATGGTCTTCCCCGGCACCGAGTACCTGGTTCCGGCCGACGCCTCCACCCGGGCCGCCGCGAAGGCCGCGGTGGACCGGCTCACCGCGGGCGGCGGCACCGCGATCGGCCAGTGGCTCGCCCTCGCCGACCGGCTGTTCACCGGGCACGAGGGCGCGATCCGGCACGCGATCCTGCTGACCGACGGCAAGGACGAGCACGAGTCGCCGCCGGACCTCGACGCCGCGATCGCCCGCTGCGAGGGCCGGTTCACCTGCGACTGCCGCGGCGTCGGCACCGACTGGGTGGTGGCGGAGCTGCGCCGGGTCGCCCAGGGACTGCTCGGCACGGTGGACATCGTCGCGGACCCACGGGGCCTGGCCGCGGACTTCGAGGCGATGATCGGCAACGCGATGGGCAAGGCGGTCGCCGACGTGCGGCTGCGCCTGTGGTCGCCGCAGGGTGCCTCGGTGAAGTTCGTCAAGCAGGTCGCCCCGGCCGTCGCGGACCTGACCGCGAAGCGGGTGGCCACCGGACCGCTCGCGGGCGACTACCCGACCGGGGCGTGGGGCGCAGAATCAAGGGATTACCACGTCTGCGTGGCCGTGCGCCCCGGCACCGTCGGAGACGAGATGCTCGCCGCACGCGCCTCGCTGGTCATGATCGACAGCTCAGGCCAGGCATCGGTCCTCGGCCAGGGCCTGATCCGGGCGGTGTGGACGGACGACGCCGCGCTCTCCACCAAGATCAACCGGCAGGTGGCGCACTACACCGGGCAGGCGGAACTGGCCGACGCGATCCAGTCGGGCCTGGAGGCGCGCAAGAACGGCGACCTCGACACCGCGACGGCGAAGCTCGGCCGAGCGGTCCAGCTGGCCGCCCAATCAGGCAACGAAGACACGGCGAAGCTGCTGTCGAAGGTGGTCGACGTCGAGGATCCGGCCACCGGCACGGTGCGGCTGAAGGCACGGGTCGCGGACGCGGACGAGATGGCGCTCGACACCCGGTCCAGCAAGACCGTCAGGGTCGGCAAGGGCTCGAAGAACTAGCGCGCACGTCTCACGGCCACAGGCGGCGGCCGCCGGACACGCGCGGAACCCGGGGAGGATTCCATGGCACGCTGTCCCTCAGGGCACGAATCACAGACCACCGACTACTGCGACACCTGCGGCGCGGTGATGGGTGGCGCGGCGATCACGCCGTCTGCCGCCGCGGGCGTGGCCGAGGGAGCGGGCGCGGCGGAAGCAGGCGGGGGAGCGTTCGCGGCGACCGCGACGGCGGGCCGGCCCGGCGAGGTGTGCCCTGTGTGCGGGGCGGCCCGCAGCGGCCGCTTCTGCGAAGAGGACGGGTACGACTTCGAACTCGCCGCCCTCGTGCCGCCCGGCGCCGAGCCATCTTCCGCCGAGCCATCCTCCGCAGCCAGCGGGCCCCTCACCCCGCCGCCCGCATCCGCCGACCCACTCGCTTCGACCTCCGTCCTCGGGCCCGACCTCGACCTCGAGGCAGAACTCGAGAAAGCCGAGCGCGCCGCCGCTGCTGCCGCCGGGTCCGGCGCTTCAGCCGCGCCTGACCCTGGACTGTCCAGCAGCGCACCATCCGAATCGACACCGTCTGCGCCCGCGCCCACCATCAGCGAGCCGGTGTCGCCTTCCGCGCCGACGGCACTCGCCGCCGTCGTCCACGCCGACCAGGACTACTACACGGCCCAGGTCCAGCGCGGCGACATCGTCGAATCCGAATTCCCCTTCCCCAAGTACACGTCCGAGCGGCGTTTCGCCCTCAGCGGCGATCGGGTGCGCATCGGCCGTGCGTCGGCCAGCCGGGGCATCGTGGTGGAGATCGACCTGACCGGCCCACCGCTCGACCCGGCTGTCTCGCACCTGCACGCGCAACTGCTTCGCGCCCCGGACGGCACGTGGTCGCTGGTGGACCTCAATTCGGCCAACGGAACCCGGCTCAACGGCGCTGAGGACCCGCTCCCCGCCGAGACCGAAGTCCCGGTCAAGGCGGGCGACCGCATCCACGTCGGCGTTTGGACCACCCTCACCCTCGAAGAGGCCTGACGCCGCCTCCCGGTCCCTGCGGCTATGGTTCTGGCTGTGCGCACAGGGCGGTTCACCTACGCCGGTCACGTTCTTCCTGACCGTCAGCACGCTCGCGGCCCCATCAGCAGCCTTCAGCTGAGCTTCTCGGCCAGCGCGACGATGTTCGCCACCGCCCGGGAACCGGCAGCCTCCGGGTATGCCAGCCGACCGCGCGAACTGTGGGGCCCCAGCGCCGGGGCGGGTGGGGGTTCAGCCCGGATCAGTGCACGTGGTCGCTGAGGAATGCCTCGATGTGTTCCAAGACGGTGGTTCGCTGGGAGAGCAGTGCGAACATGTGTCCGCCGTCGAAGACCTCAAGGAGGGCGTCACGGATGCCGCTCTGAGTGGCTTGGGCGGCGGCGAGGGGCATGCTGCGGTCGTTTCGTCCGTGCAGGAGCAAGGTGGGGGCGGTGATCTTCGGCAGCAGGTCGGCGCCGTCGTAGCTGGTGCTGGCGGTGAGCTGATGTCTATACGCGTGGTCGGCCTGCGGATGGGCAGCACGGGGGAGCAGCCGGAGGCGCTTAGCCGTGCGCATCAGGCGTGCGGGCAGGGAGATGTGCAGGCTACCGGTGCCGGTAGCCGCGCTGGAGATCAGCACGAGGCGGTCCACGCGCTCGGGATGCCGACCAGCTATCTCTATTGCGATCCGTCCGCCCATTGACATGCCAATGATGTGGGCGCGAGAGACGCCGAGCGTGTCCATCAGGGCGACGGTGTCCTGGGCCATCATCGGGATGGAGTATGGGGTGTCGGGCTGATCCGTCCGGCCCGCGCCCCGGTTGTCGAAGGTCAGCACGCGGAAGTGCTGCGCGAGCTGTCGCGTCATCGGAGCGAAGAGCGTCAGGTCCGTGCCCAGGCCCCCAATGAACACCAGTGGTGGGCCGTCGCCGTGGAGCTCGTAGTAGACGTTGATGTCTCCCACGCGGACCGATGGCATGGAAGAAGGGTATGCCTCCGCTCGCGTCGTTACTGGATCACGAGCTTTGAGGCCGCCCGGCTCTTCGCTGACCCGGAAGTAACAGAAGATCGCAGCTCAAACCTTGATTGAATACTCACTTCACCAGCCCCGCGAAGGTCGCGAAGCGGCCCCAGACTCTTCGCTCCAGAACCGGACGGCGGCGGTGAGGGCGGGCAGCTATCGGGCGGCCGGTGGCGTGCGTGTGTGGATCGCACGCCACCGGCCGGGTCTGCCCCCGTTCTCGGCTTGCCTTCTCAGGCCTCCTTCTCAGCCTCCGTACTGGACGATGATCTTGGTGAAGTCGTACGGGTTCTGGGTCACGTTCGAGCAGGTGCCGGGCGCCCAGGGCTCGACGACGCCGGCGGGGCACTCGAAGTCGCGGTTGACCGACCAGAACGAGAACCAGGCCGGGTGGTTCGCCTGCGCGAAGCTCAGCAGCGCGTTGAAGTCGGACTGGAGGAACAGCTCGGACGGCTGGTCGGTGTGGCCGTTCATGATCTGGAAGCCGAGGTGCGACCACGCCTGCGCCGCGCTCCAGCCGTAGATCGACTCGAGCTGGCCGACCGCGTCGTTCGCGATCTGCTCGGTCTGGCCGACCTCGGTGCCGGAGGTCAGGCCGGTGTCGAAGTCCATGATGTTGACGACGTCGAGGCGGGCGCCGTTCGCGATCGCCTGACGGATCTCGTCGGTGCCGCTGCCGGGGAAGCCGACCGTGGTCATCGGGATGGTCAGCGAGACCTTCAGGTTCGGGTTGTTCGCCTCGAGGATCTTGATCGCGCCGAAGCGGACCGCGGTGTTGCTGTCCAGCGCGCCGTTTTCGTAGTCGAAGTCGGCTCTGGTCAGCTTGTACTTGTTCACAACCTGCTGGTACGCGTTCGCCAGGGCCGAGGCCGAGCCGCAGGTCGTGCCCAATTCCGTGCCGTTGTAGCCGCCGAACGACACCGCCACGTCACCGCCGGCCGCGCGGATCGCGTTCACGTCGGCCAAAACCGTCGTGTCCGAGGAGACCGGCATCGAGGAGTTTCCGTCCCACGCCGGGGTGCAGCCGCCCGAGTCGAGCACGAACGCCAGGTTGAACTCCGTCTCGCCCGATCCGCTGATGATCGAGGAGATCGACGCCGGGTTGTTGTCCACCGGCATGAAGTAGACCGGGTGCGTGTACGGGCCGTTCCCGCCGGGGCTGGTCGCGCTTGAGGACGGGCTCGGCGACGGGGACGCGCTCGCGGAGGCCGATGCGGACGCGCTGGCGCTCGGGGACGGCGTCGGGCTCGAGCCGGTCGACGACGGGGACGGCGACGGTGAGCCCGTTCCGCCGGGGCCGTCAAGCGCGAGGTCGTCTGCGTAGTACGTGCCCTGCGCATACCAGCCGTGGACGTATACCTGGACGCTGGTCTGGCTCGCGCCCGTGGTGAAGCTCGTGCTCAGCTGCGTCCAGCTGGTCGCCGACGGAGTCCACGTGTCGACGCCACCGGAAACACCGAGGTAGACGTAGTTGCCCTCGAAGTAGCCCGAGAGCGTGTACTGGGTGTTCGGCTGCACGGACACCGTCTGCGTGCACTGGGCATTGTCACTGTTCGTGGCAGCGCCCGACAGCGCGTACTTGCCCGAGTGAACCGGCGAGGTGACGACCGAGCCGGTCCCCGCGTCGCAGCTCCAGCCGGACAGGTTGCCCGTCTCGAAGCCGGGGTTCGTCAACAGGTTGGTCGTGGCGGCGCCCGCGGGCAGCGCCGCGAGCAGGACGGCGCCGGCACCCCCTGCGGCGACGACGAGCGCGACGGCCGCGGCGATGGTCTTGCGGGGCGGCCGGGCCGATCTGGCGGATAGACGACGCACGGATGCGCTCCTTGTCCTCGGGACGGTACGACGGCAGGCCAGGCGTGTGCGTGTCCGGGTCGCCGTACCGGAGGGGGAGCAGGGTGGTGTGGTGCGCCTGCCGGTGAGAGCACTGTGGTCCAGACCAATATGAGCTGTCAAGGGTCCGGCCTGGAGGATTCCTGTTCAGCGGTCGCCGGATTGGGCCAGGCTGCGGGTCATGTCGGACGTCAGGCTGTGCCTAAGGCCATGTGTGCGTCCGTGCGTCCGTGCGTCCGGCCACGCGTTACGCCGGGCTTAAGGCCGCGCTTAAAGCGGTGCGTCGGCTCCGCGCGTCGTGCGCTGCGCGTCGGCCTCCGCGTCGTGTGCTCCTGGGTGTCAGGCCACGAGGTCGGCGCGGTGCTCCGCAGCCTGCCACGGCCCGGGCACTGCACGCGCGAGCGCGATCCGGTGCATCGCCGTGACCAGAGTCTCCGGCGGCAGCGCGTACGGCAGCCGGATGTAGCGCTCGAACGTGCCCGCGTCGGCGCCGAATCTCGGTCCGCTGTGCAGCAGGACGCCGTGCGTCTGGGCCCGATGCGCCAGGCCGGTCGCCTCCTCCCGGTCCATCCGCACCCACAGTGACAGCCCCCCCTCGGGTACCCGGTACGTCCACGCCGGGAACAGCTCGTCCACCGTCCGCATCAGCATCGCCCGCTGCTCGCGCCACCGGTCGCGCTGCCGCTCGAGATGCGCCTCGTCGCCGCGCAGCACCGCCACCGCTACCAACTGGTCGAGCAGCGGTGAGCCCAGGTCCAGCGCCGCGCGGGCCGCGGCCAGTTCGTGCACGATGCGGGCCGGGCCGCGCAGCCAGCCGATACGCAGCCCGCCCCAGAACGACTTCGACATCGATCCGCAGACCAGCACGGACTCGGAGTCGACCGCCCGGATCGCGGTGGCGAACGGCGCGGGCGCGGGCACGTCCAGCGCCACGTCCGTCACCGTCTCGTCGGCCAACAGCCACGACCCGGCCCGCCGCGCCGCCCGGGCGAGCGATGCCTCACGATCGGGGTCCATGAGGTGGCCGGTCGGGTTCTGGAAGTGCGGGATCGCATACGCCAGCCGCGGGCGCAGCTGACCCAGGGCGTCCTCGAACGAACCGGGCACCCAGCCATCGCCGTCCAGGGGCACCGGCACCAGCCGCGCCTGGACCGCCCGGAAGGTGTCCAGCGCGTTCGGATACGACGGGCCCTCGACCAGCACGCGGTCGCCGGGGCGCAGCAGCAGCCGGCCGACGAGCGTGATCGCGCTCTGCGCGCCCGCGGTGACCAGGATCTGGTCAGGGCTGGTCGGCAGGCCGCGGGCGCAGTACCGGTCCGCGATCGCCTCGCGCAGCGCGTCGAGGCCGTACGGCATGAAGTCGGCGATACCGGTTTGGGCGGGAAGCTGTTCGGCCGCGCATCGCAGCGCCGCCTGCACCTCCGGCAGCGGAGCCATCGGCGCCGCGCACATCAGGTCGATGACGTGGTCGCCGCGCACACTGTCGTGCCAGCCGCCGGTAAGGCCGGCGGCGGTCCGGTCCGGCAGCGCCGTGTAAGTGCCCGAACCCTGGCGGCTGACCGCGAAACCAGACTCCCTCAGCAGCGCGTACGCCGCGGTCACGGTGGTGCGGCTGACTGCGGCCGCGTCGCTCAGTGCCCGCTCGGCCGGCAGCCGCACGCCCACGGCGATGCGCCCGTCCAGCACGAGCGCGGTGATCCGCTCGGCCAGCGCCGTCTGCAGCGACTTTCCCCGCGCGGTTCCGTCGGCGCCGCGCCACGGTCCGAGCTGCTGGGCCAGGTGCGCCGCTCCGAGCGAGCCGTTCACCGCCGACATCAGTCCACTCTCCAGTCCACTCTCTGTAGATTGGCTATCGTTGGCAGGTCCAATCTAGGTCCAGAATTGCATTGAAGGGTCGCGCTGGCAAGGCGGCACTCGGCAAGGGCACCGGGCAAACGGGAGAGGTGGGACTGATGGTGACGAGAGTGATCGGCGCTGCGGATCCGCGATACGCCGCAGTGGGAGCGGCTTCCACGGCGCCTGGGTCCGTTGCGCGCGACTGGGACGAATGGGATTTGGACGGACCGACGCACGGCGACGCCCGCCCCGGACTGCTGACCGATGCCGCAGAGCGCCAATACGTCGCGAACCTCGAAAACCGGATCAGCGCCCCGCTCGACCTTTCCGCCCTGCGCGCAGCCGGACGCGCGGGCCGCGCCGTCGCGCGCGCATTGCTGCCGCGCGACCGCTACGCCGTCCGCCTCGGCCAGCTCATGGCCGGCCTGCTGCTGTACGGCGTGAGCGAGGCGCTGATGCTCGCGCCCGCGGTCGGCGTCGATCCCTGGGACGTCTTCCACACCGGCCTGGCCCGCATCACCGGCATCCCGGTCGGCACCGTCCTGATCATCGTCGGCGTGTTCGTGCTGCTGCTCTGGATCCCGCTGCGCCAGCGACCCGGCCTCGGCACCCTGGCCAACATCGTGATCATCGGCGTGGTCGTCGACGTCATCCTCGGCAACGTCCCGGTCCCACACGGCCTCGCGCTGCGCTGGGGCATATTCGCCGCCGGAGTCCTGCTCAACGCGATCGCCACCGGCCTCTACATCGGCGCCGGACTGGGCGCGGGCCCCCGTGACGGCCTGACCACCGGATTCGCCGCGCGGGGACACTCGATCCGGATCGTGCGCACCACCGTCGAACTGTCCGTCCTCGCGGCGGGCTGGCTGCTCGGCGGCAACGTCGGCCTCGGCACCGTGGTCTACGCGGTCGCGATCGGCCCGCTGGTGCACGTGACGATCCCGTGGTTCGGCCGCAGCCAGGACACGCCCACGGCACGAGCGTGCGAGCCCCAGGCACGACCGTCGGGCGCCTGAGACTGCCAGGTTGGTGGAAGCCCGTGTCCGGCGCGTGATCTCGGTCGGCTAGGTTCGGTCGGTCCGTGTACGACCTCTTGAACGGAACGCATGACCGTGATACCTCGTCAGATCGCCGCGCTGTCCCTCGCCGGGGCCGGGCTGGCCGCCCTCGCCGCGTGCTCCTCCGGCGGCTCGAGCCCGGCGGCCGCCGCCGGCACCGCGAGCGGCTCGGCCTCACCGACCACCGCAACATCCAACACCGCGACATCGAACACAGCGGCATCGGCCGCCGCGGCGACCAACGCCGGCCTGAGCGACAGCGCGCTGCGCGCCGCTTTCGTGTCGGCCGCGAACGGCGCGAGCGCCGTCCACGTGAAGGGCGCGGTCACGCAGAGCGGTCAGGTCATCACGGAGGACATCCAGCTCAACAAGAATGAAAGCTGCGACGGAACGCTGTCGATCGGCGCCGCGCAGCTGCCGGTCAAAGCGACCGGCGGCGTCTACTACCTCGAGTTCACCCCGTCGTTCATCCAGTACATCGCCAAACAGCAGGGCGCCGACGCCGCCGCCTTCGCCGCGTACTCGGGCAAGTGGGTCTCCTCGAACGGCACCCTGGGCAAGGACCTGGCCAGCTCGTTCTCCCAGTTCATGTCCTACTCGTCGATGGTCAAGCAGGTCGCGGACAACTCCGACGGGGACAAGGCGACCGCCGCGGGCACCGCGACGCTGAACGGCCAGAGCGTCGCCCTCTACAACACGACGAAGGGCTCGAAGCTGTACTTCGCGGCCAGCGGTCCGGCGTACATGGTCGAGCAGGTCGTCGGCGGCTCGGACGGCACCGGAACCATCGACTACACCTGGAACCAGCCGACGACGGTGAGCCCGCCGCCGGCGTCCCAGATCTACAACGGCTGAGCCGCTGAAGGCTCCAGCCGGCTACAGAGGGCGAGGCCGCGCCTTAGGGCTCAGGCCTCGCCGTCGGGCTCGGGCTCGATCTTCAGCACGACGGCGATCTTGCGCAGCATCTCGTCCTGGGCCTTCAAGTGCTCGCCGACCTTCTCCTGGCCGTACAGCAGCGCCTCGGTGTCCTTGAAGGTCGCCTCGGAGCGCTTGTCGGCCGCTTCCGCCTGGACGTTCTGGCCGACCATGATGATCGACAGCAGGACCAGCTGCAGGAAGGTCTGCGCGATCCAGGCGATCAGCGTGCTGGTGCCGCCGCGGATCGCGTCCGGAAGGCTGATCAAGTCGAGCGCGGCGAACGCATAGGCACACCACATGCTGCCGACGACCTTGGTGACCCAGATCGCCAGCCAGGTGTTGAATCGGGCGAAGACATTGCCCCGCGGGTGCTGGTCGGCCACCTTGATCGGGCCGTGCGCGTTGCGGTGCGCGATGTGCGGGTGGGGCACGTACTCGTACAGCGACGACATGAAGACGCTTCCCCTCGTTCTCGACGCCGGTTATCGGTTCGGAAGTCGGGCCAGCGTAGCGGGGCGCGGTGACAGGGGCAGCGGTCCGGGACGTCTGCCGGGAGTCTGTTGCCCAATTGTGCACAGCCGAGTGATATTCCGCCCTCGTCTCGGCCACCGCGGAACCGCGGACTTGACGGGGGAACTGGACTAGACCGTTTTCCTGGCACAGCGGCTCAAGCCGCCTCAGTCTCGGCCGGCCCGCCGCGCTCGGGCCGCTGCGGGTCGGCCGTCCAACCGCTTCGGTGCGCTTGGCCGTCGCGACTACGCCGCGGCGAGCGGCGCGGGGGCGCCCGGGGCGCCGTTGTAGCCGCCCTGCACGATGAACTGCTCCCAGTCGCCCGGAGTGGTGAACCGCGGCTCGTGGAACGTCGGCCGCGCGAGCCCGACGTTCTCGTACACCCACGCGGCGAGTGAGGAGCAGACGACCTGCGCCGGCGGGCCCTGCCCCTGCCAGTTCTGCGTCCAGAAGTCGGTCGCGTGGATCGCGGTCATCGCGTCCGCGACGATGCCGTCCCAGTCGTAGGGGGTTCCGAGCGCACCTTGGGCCACTTGGGCGATCTGCGCGCGCTGCGCGTCGGTCTTCGCCTGCCCGGCGTTGTTCACGGTCCACGCCGAGCTGAGGTAGGTCGCCGCGTCCGCCCAGCCGACACCGCCCGGCCGTCCCTCCACCACCCACCAGGTGCCCGCGGCGTCCTGGTGGTGCACGATCGCCACGTGGTTGTCGAGGTTCGGCTGGTCCAGCAGCGCCGCCCCCAACCTGATCAACCGCGCCGCCCAATCCGTGCCCCGGACGCACAGCACATCGCCGATGCCGATCATCCGTCTGCCTCCCGTCCAGTAGTTGACCTACTTTGAGTAACGCCATCATGACACCGCGTGCGTGGACGGCAACGTCAGATGGACGGCACCATCGGGAGGCTTCTGAGGCCCTAAGGTGCACCGCTAACCTGTAGCTATGCCCCGTTACGAGTACCGCTGCCGCGCGTGCGGCGAGACGTTCGAGAAGACCCGGCCGATGGCGGAATCGTCCGCCCCGATCGCGTGCCCGAGCGGGCACGACGACACGGTGAAGCTGTTCTCGATGGTGGCCGTCTCCACCGGAGCGGTGTCCACGGCCGCTAAGGCAACGCCACAGTCAGGCGGAGGATGCTGCGGCGGAGGCTGCTGCTCGTAGGTCGTCTCACGGCGCCGAGGCGCCGGGGTGATGTCCGCCGACGCGGTTCCAAGTAGGGTGGGATAAGGGGCCGAGTAGTCGAGCGGTCCCTACCGATACCCACGTGCGGTCAGGGAGGCGCTCGGCAGTGGACGCGCAACAGAAGACGGATCGGCCGGTCAAGGGCCGGAAGAACGGTCTGTACGCCGGCGTCTCCGACGAACTCGACGCGAGCATGCGCTCCGGCTGGGCCGACACCGAGCGGCACGGCCTGGAGCCGTCCGAGCAGTCCGGCTACGCGGCCAAGCGACGCAAGGCCCTGTCCGCCGCGTTCGCCGGCGAGCGCCTTATCATCCCGGCCGGGCGGCTCAAGCCGAGGTCCAACGACACCGACTATGCGTTCCGGCCGTCGAGCGACTACGCCTATCTGACCGGGGATCAGACCGACAACAGCGTCCTGGTGCTTGAGCCGCTCGCCAACGGTGGGCACAGCGCGGTGCTTTACCTGCTGCCGCGCTCGAACCGGGAGAACGGGGAGTTCTGGCTCGACGGCCAGGGCGAGCTGTGGGTCGGCCGCCGACGCTCGCTGGCCGAGGCCGGCGCCGAGCTGGCGATCGAGACCCGCGACAGCCGCACCGCCGCCGACGAGATCGCCATGGCCATCGCCGACGCCCCGGAGGTGAGCACCCGGATCCTGCGCACCCACGACGCGGTGCTCGAAGCCGCGCTCGAGGCGGCCGACGCCGCGCGCCGGCAGAACCCCGAGCAAGCCGCCGAGCACGACCAGCGGCTCAAGGTCTTCCTGCACGGACTGCGGCTGGTCAAGGACGACTGGGAGGTCGAGCAGCTGCGCGCCGCGGTCGCGGCGACCGTGCACGGGTTCGAAGACGTCGTGCGGGAGTTGGCGTGGGCGATCGCGACCTCCGAGCGGTGGATCGAGGGCACCTTCTGGCGCCGCGCCCGGGTCGAGGGCAACGACGTCGGCTACAGCTCGATCTGCGCCGCCGGGCCGCACGCCACCACGCTGCACTGGGTGCGCAACGACGGCCCCGTGCGCCCCGGCGAGCTGCTGCTGCTCGACGCCGGCGTGGAGACCCACACCCTCTACACCGCCGACGTGACCCGCACCCTGCCGGTCTCGGGCGAGTTCAGCGAGGTCCAGCGGCGGATCTACGACGCGGTCTACGACGCGCAGGAGGCGGGCATCGCGGCCGTCCGGCCCGGCGCCCGGTTCCGCGACTTCCACGACGCCGCGCAGCAGGTCCTGGCCGAGCGGCTGGTCGCCTGGGGCCTGCTGGAAGGACCGGTGGAGCTGGTTCTCGAGCTCGGCCTGCACCGCCGCTTCACCCTGCACGGCACCGGCCACATGCTGGGCATCGACGTGCACGACTGCGCCGACGCGCGCTGTGCGGAATACGTCGACGGCGTGCTGGAGCCCGGGATGGTCCAGACGGTCGAGCCCGGGCTCTACTTCCAGGCCGACGACCTGACGGTGCCCGAGGAGTACCGGGGCATCGGGGTGCGGATCGAGGACGATGTCGTGGTGACCACCGAGGGCAACGAGAACCTGTCCGCGGCGCTGCCCCGGCGCGCCGACGAGGTCGAGGCCTGGATGCGCACGCTGCGCGGCTGAGGTCGAGGCTGTTCAGAGCGGACCACGTCGGGCGCCGCGGGGTGGAGGTCCCGCGGCGCCCGACGCATGCGTGCTGGTATCAGCGGCAGTACTCGCTCACAGCCGTCGCCGGGTTGTTCGGGATGCGCATCCGGCTCAGCGTGAACGCGTCGGCGACGTTGCCCCAGAACCGGTCCCAGGTTAGCGGTGCCTGAGTGGCGTCCCGCAGCTGTGCGACTTCGCCGCAGCCTAAGGCGCGCCGCGCGTCCGCGAGCTGCGTCGAGCTGATCCCGGGAATCGACACCGCCGTGCTGTAGTCGGCGGCGACCCATACCGAGGATGCGGTCTTGTCGTGTCCGATCCGGCCGTGCGCGCCGGGCTCGAAGTGCGAGCCGAGCGCGTAGGACAGGCCGTGGGTGTCGATCACGATGCCGTTCAGCGGCACCGCGGCGCCGAGGGTGCCGAGAATATCGCCGGGTACTGCGATCGAAGCGCCCATCCGGTCCAGGGGAACGGCGATCAGCCCGGACGCCGCCGTGGGCTCGAACAGGAGCACCGGAGACTTGGCGGATTCGTCGTGCGCGAGGATCCAGCCGAGGCCGCCCTTCAGGCTCGGCGGTCCGATGATCGCATCAACGTAGGGCTTGGCGGAGGTCGGATTCGCGGACGAGATCCGCACCGTCCAGAACGCGCGCTCGTCGGTGATCCCGGTCTTCGGAATGATCCCGGGCGTCTGGGGCAGCCGCCACTGCGCCGCGCAGACCGCCGCCCACGTCGCGACCAGGGCGGTGCCGACCACGACGGCGGTGAGTCGCCGCGCGATGGATCCGGACTCTTTGACGAGCGCGAACCTGCTGGGCAGCGGTACCGCCATGACCGGCAGCAGAAGCGCGAACGTGCCGGGCAGCAACATCCGCGCGTGCATGAAGTCGCCGCCGATCGCGACCACGTACGCGGTCATCGCCAGAGCGCTGACGACGGCCGCGATGATCGCTGCGCGCGCCGGGATGTCGAGTCTGCGCCACCGCACCGCGAACGGCGTGAGCGCGGCGATGAGCAGGGCCGGCACCCACAGGCGGTACGGCGACAGGAAGTTGCCCAGATACCGCATGCCCAGCGTGACGTTGGTCGCGGAGGCCTCTTTCGCTATCGCCGTGTTCGGCACGAGCATCCCGTAGTAGCCCATGCGGAACAGCTGATAGCCCACCGGCACCGCCGCCGCCACGGCCAACAGCACCGCTGAACGTCGCAGACTCGGCCGCGCGGCGATGAACAATGCTGCGAGGAAACACACGGTGGCCAGGGCCATGTCCGGGCGCACCAGCCAGCCCAGACCCGCCGTGAAGGCGAGGGCGTACGCGCGCCGGGCCGATGAGGCGTCGAGCGACAGCCCCGTCAGGAGCCACCAGCTCAGCCCCAGCCAGCAGAAGATCAGCGACTCCTCGAGACCCGAGGTGGCGAAGTCCCAGAACGGCGGCAGCGCGAGCACCACGAGCGCCCCGACCGGCACGAGCGGCCTGCCGAGCGCGGCGCGGCCGTGCAGGCGGCGTGCGCCCAGCAGCGCGAACAGCAGACCGAGCGGGGCGAGCACGAGGCCCGCCCAGATCATCACCGCGTACACGTCCGCTCCGGACAGCCAGCTGCCGGCGGCCAGCAGCCAGGTCCACAGCGTCGAGGTGTTGGCCTCCACCCGCTCGCCCGCGTTGAAGACCGGCCCGTTCCCGGCGAGGATCTGCCGCACGGTGCGCGCGGCGATCAGGCCGTCGTCGGTGATCCACCTGCGCCGCCAGGCGAGGTAGCACCAGACGAGCGAGGGGAGGATGGCCCAGACCCACCCGCGCGCCCAGCGTATGGCCGCGCGGGACCCGGCCCGCGCGGCCCGCGCCGGCGGTGCGCCGACAAGCTCGACCGTCTGTGTGATGGACGGCATCCGCCACCCCCGTTCCGAGGTCCCTGGATGAGAACGTGGTCACGTCCTCAGAGTCACGGCGGGGACCGGACGGTTGCCCTGTCGGTGCGAATTCATACTTCCGCAATCCAAATCGCACGGTTGTGGAACCCGGCGTGCCGCAAAGTGGGTGTCACGATCGCCGCGTGCGGAGCGGCGACCGGTACAGAAGCGGCGACCGGCTACTAAGGAGCGGCCATGCCCGCAACCACAGTGCAGCCTGCGGCGACACAGCCCGGCCCGGAGCATCTCGATGCCGAGGGCCCGGTGGCCTCAGACGCCCGCCTCCAGGACGCCACCCTCGACTGGCCGAACAGCGTGGCGAACCCGCGCCGCGTGCGGGTTCGCTGAGCGTCCCGCGCGGTGTGGCACGCGGCGGCTACTCGAAGGTCAGCCGGGCCAGCAGCTCGCGCACCGGCGCCGAGGTCGAGTAGACCGCGAGCACCGGGACCAGCCCGCGCAGCCGCCGCCGCGCCAGGGTGACCTCGAGGCGCTCGACCAGGTCCACCGCGTAGTGCGCCGCCTCGATCGCCGGCTCCACTTCTCCCGCCCGGGCGAAGGCGCAGGCGACCTCGGCCATGATGACCGCACGCGACTTGATCTGCTCCGTGCCGACTGTGCGCAGGGCCCACCCGGCGGCGTCGCGGGCGGACTGGATGCTGCCGAGGCGGCCGTGCACGTTGGCGGCCATGGCGGCGAGCGTCGCGCGGTAGAAGAACCGGGTCCACGGCGCCGTGTCGTCCTCGGGCGCCGGTTGTATCAGGGCGCTGCCCAGCTGCATCGCCAGATCCAGCTCGGCGAGCGCGGCCCGGCGCTCCCCGAGCAGAGCCGCCTCCTCGGCCGCCCGCGCGGCCATCCACGAGCGTGCCCGGGCGTCCGAACCGGCGTGGGCGACGGCGGAGTGGGCCAGTTGCCAGGCGGTGGCGGGATCGCCACGCTCCGCGGACGAGTAGGACAGGTAGGTCAGCACGCACGCGAGCAGCGGCCCGTCGGCGGCGTATTTCGCCGCTGCCAACGCGCTGTCCCAGTTGCGGTGCGCGCGGGTGGCGTCGCCGCGGTCGAACGCGAGCCAGCCCGCCAGCGCCGCGGCCTGCCCGCCGGCGACCGCCAGGCGGCGCCGCAGCGACTCGCGCCTGGTCCCGGCCAGAAGGGCTGAAATGTCGTCGAGGTGTCGGCCGACCGTCGGGATCAGCGCCCTGGCCGGGCGGTGGTGCTCGAGGTCGAACAACTGCGAGGTCGCGGTCTCCACGAGGACGATCGCATCGACGTCGGCCTGGCCCGGGCGCTCGAGCGCGTAGCGGAGCCGGTCACCCGGCTCGCTGGCGACGATCGGCGCCTCGTCATCGGCGAAGGACCGTGTGTCCGACGCTGTGCTTGAACGGGTCGCCGGTACGACGGTCGACACCACAGGCGCGGCCGGTCCGCCTGAGAAGCCCAGTTGCTCGTAAGGCGTTCGGGTGACAGATTGAAGCGCGCGCCTATAGTTGGGTCGACATAAGGTATGTTCGCCGGACTCCCACTTCTGGATAAGACGTTTGTTCGCTGTATTGGGTTCGCCTAAGGCATCGCCGGCATGGCGAATGGCGGCGGCGAACTCGCTCTGGCTCATGTGTAAGGCCAGGCGAATGGCACGTAGCGTCTGGTTGGGAACGCGCCGTTCGGCGGGTACTGTCACGGGGGCGACAGTAGAGCCCTGAGCAAAAAGATGAGATCACGAATTCACTCCAACGGGTGGTAGATACACCCAAGCTACGCCTTCGCGGCACCAGAACGGCTACCCCGACAATGAATTCGTGGGCTTATCAGACTGACTTCTCGAATCGAATGCGGGGAGGTCGGTGGGGCCCGGTGCGGGGAGCGTGAGGGCGGGGTGTGAGGGGAGTCAGGGCGGGCGGAGGCGGAGGAGAGTCAGAGTGCGCGAAGAGGTCGGCGGGGTTCGGTGCGGGAGTGTGAGGGGAGTCGGGGTGGGGTGGAGGCGGGGCGGAGTCAGGGTGCGCGGGGAGGTCGGTGGGGTTCGGTGCGGGAGTGTGAGGGGAGTCGGGGTGGGGCGGTGGCGGGGCGGAGTCAGGGTGCGCGGGGAGGTCGGTGGGGCTCGGTACGGGGAGTGTGAGGGGAGCCGGGGTGGGATGGGTGCGGAGCGGAGTCAGAGCGTGCGGAGGGGAGCAGAGTCGGAGTGCGCGGGGGTGTCGGCGGGTGCGGTGTGAGGGCTGAGGGCGGCGAGCGTGAAGGAGCGTCAGTGAGGGGGCCAGGCGGCGGGCGGGTGGGCGTGTCAGGGCGTCAGAAGTCCGCCTGCGGCTCGAGGCGCAGCTCGAACCACACTGTCTTGCCTGTCGTCGTGCGGCGCGTGCCCCACCGGTTCGACAGTTCCTTGACCAGCCGTAGGCCGCGGCCGCCGACGTCGTCGTCCGCGGCGACGCGGAGGCGGGGGACGGTCTCGGAGCCGTCGTAGACCTCGCACAGCAGCGTGCGGTCCCGCATCAGCCGCACGCTGATCGGGCCTTCCGTGTACAGCAGCGCGTTCGTCACCAGCTCGCTGGTCAGCAACTCCGCAGTGTCGCCGAGCTGTTGAAGGCCCCAGCCGCCGAGCGTCGCGCGCACGGTCCTGCGGGACAGCGCCACCGCGGGCGGCTCGGGAGCCACGGTCCACTCCGCGGTGGACGAGGTCGGGATTCCGCGCACCCGGGCTATGAGCAGCGCCGCGTCGTCGAGGGTGCGGTCGCCGCGCAGCCCGGCGATCAGCCCGTCCGCGATCGCCTCGAGCGCCATCGTCGGGTCCTTGACCCCCTCGGCGAGGTCGCGCAGCCCGTCGTCGATGTCCCGGCCCGGCGCGCGGCTCTCCACCAGCCCGTCCGTGCACAGCACCAGCAGGCTGCCGTCCGGCATCGGGATGTCGCGGCTCTCGAAGGTGTGCCCGCCGACGCCCAGCGGCACGCCCGCCGGAATGTCCAGCATCTCGGTGCGCCCGTCCGGCCACACCGCGAGCGGCGGCACGTGGCCGGCCCGCGCGATCCGGCACATCCGCTCAGTCGGGTCGTACACCGCCACGATGCAGGTCGCGAAGTGCGCCGCGGTCATCGAGCCGCCGAGGTGCTCCATCAGCTCGTCGAGGTGGCGCAGCACCTCGGCCGGCTGAAGGTCCAGCGCGGCGAGGGTGCGGGTGGCCGTGCGCAGCTGGCCCATCACGGCGGCCGCACGTACGCCGTGGCCCATGACGTCGCCCACCACCAGGGCGACCCGGCCGCCGCCGAGCCCGATCACGTCGTACCAGTCGCCGCCGACGCCGGTCAGGTCGCTGGCCGGCAGGTACCGGTGTGCGATGTCGATGCCCGCGTGATAGCCCGCGTCGGCTGGCAGCAGCGCCCGCTGGAGCATCAGCGCGGTCTGGCGTTCGTGCGAGTACAAGCGGGCGTTGTCGATGCACAGCGCGGCGCGGGCGGCCAGTTCCTCGCCGAGCACCGCCTCGCCAGGGGAGAAGGGCCGGCGGGAACCCGACCGGATGAAGATCGCCAGGCCGAGCACCGCGCCGCGCGCCTTGAGCGGCACTATCAGCAGCGAGCGGCCGGTGATCGCGGCCGCCACCTCGTCGCCGAGACCGGCCGTCACCTTCTGCGCGGTCTCCGGGTCCAGCGCGGTCAGGGTGCGTGACCTGCCGGTGGTCAGGGCCTGCGCGAATGCCGTGCCGTGGGCGTAGGAAAGGGTGCCGCCGATCGGGAAGACGTCGGATTTCTCGCGGCGGTACGGGGCCGCGGCCAAGCGGCGCAGCACGGTGCCCGCGCCGACCGGGCGGCCGTCCGGCAGCTCGTAGTCCGCGGCGACCGACTCGAGTACGACCAGGCTGGCGGAGTCGGCGAAGCGCGGCACCGCCACGTCCATCAGCTCGCGCGCGGTGGTGGCCATGTCCAGCGTCGAGCCGATCATGGTGTTGGCGTCGGTGAGCAGCTGCACCCGGCGCATCATCGCCACGGCCGCGGCGTGCTCGTGGAACTGGCTGATCGCGTCCAGCGCGGCGTGCGCGGTGCCCAGCGGGGCGTCGGCGGGCGGCTCCGCGGGGCCGTCACCGCGGTCGGTCACCACGATCAGGGCGCCGGGGCGGCCGCGGCGGTCCTGGATCGGCTGCCAGCCGCACTCGACCGGGTGCGCGCGGCCGTCCGCGTCGAGCAGCGGGAGCGCCCCTGACCAGCTGCGCCCGGCCAGCACGCTGCCGAACAGTTCGTCCACGATGGAGCGGTCCTCCGGACGCACGAGCAGGCTTCGTAGCCGACGGCCGCAGGCGCGGGCAGCGGAGAGCCCGAACAGAGCCTGGGCACCCCGGCTCCAGGAGGTGATCCGACCGTCCGAGCCCAGCGTCAGAGTGGCTGGCCAGGGTTGGTCGTGTGCGGAAGAGGCCATCGCGGTGCCGCCGTTTCGCGCGTGCCTTGTTTCGCCTGTCCGGGCGGTGCTGTCGTAGGGGCGTTGCCCCCGGTGTAGTTGTTCACGTACGGGTGATCGGTACGGTAGCACAGTTACGTGTCAGTACTGTGTGTCGTGAGGGCGCGCGGGATCATACGGCGGCTTCTCCCCTTTCCCCGGTACGCACCCGTACGACGGTTTCCACCCGACTTACCCACACCCGCACGGTGTCGTCACCTCCCCGCGCCCTACCCGGGCCGCCCCCGCCGCTCCCGATCCTGGCGAGCACGAGCGCCAGGTCTTCCGCGTCCTCGTCGCGGGCCAGTACGTCGATCCTCAGGCGCGGCACCAGATCCGCGACCAGCACGGTCGCCCGGTAGACCTCCAGGTGCCGGTTCCACAGCGAGGCGGCCAGCAGGGTCGAGACGGTCAGGCCCGGGGCGTGGAAGGCGGCGAGCGCCCGGCGGGCGGTGTCGAGTTCCTGCGCCCTGATGATCGCGGTGACCAGCTTCACCCTGCCCCGCATCCCTCCCGCCCCGCCGCGCGACCGCCCCGGTCCGCGCTGTGGGCCGCATCGTCGAGGCCCGAGGTCCCGCCGCGCCGGTCCGGGGCGCGGCGGGACGTTTCGGCGGTTTCTCAGGATTCCCCGACCGAGGTCGGCGCGGTGGTGCTGTCGGCCTCGGCCTCCTCCCGCGCGATGGCGGCGGAGCGGGCGACTGCGGCCGTGTCGACCGCCGTGAGGGCCTGCGCTGGATAGACGTCTTCGTCGTGGACGGCCAGGTCGCCGGTCTCCAGTACCGAGTCCGGCAGTCGGAGTTTGACGAACAGCCCGACCACCTTGAAGATCAAGAAGGTGCACAGCGCCGTCCACACGATCACCGTTAACCCGGCGCCCGCCTGGACGATCAGCTGGTGCCAGGAGTGCGAGCCGTAGAACAGGCCCGCGACCGAGAACGAGGACGAGCCCTTGGCCTTGCCCGCGAAGTACTCGATCATGTTCGGGTCGGCGAACAGGCCCACCAGCAGACCGCCGCACAGGCCCGCGATGCCGTGGGTGTAGACCACGCCGAGGGCGTCGTCGACCTTCTTGAAGATCCACCGCTTGGACAGCTTGTACCAGGCGAGCCAGACGATGGCCGAGGTGATCACGCCGAGGCAGAGCGCGCCGAAGCCGTTGACGAAGCCGGCCGCGGGGGTGATCGTGACCAGTCCGACGATCATGCCGTTGATCGCGCCGAGCAGGGTCGGCTTCTTGGACGGGCTCAGCGTGTAGTCCATGATCAGCCACACCAGCAGCGCCGCGGCGGTGGCGAGGTTGGTGTTGACCACGGCCGCGGCCGCGTCGGGGCCGGCGAAGTACGGGTCGCCGCCGTTGAAGCCGTTCCAGCCGAGCCACAGGATGCCGGCGCCGGTGGCGCACATCAGCAGGTTGTTCGGCGCGCCGTGGTCGCGGTCCCGCTTCAGGCGCGGACCGAGGACCGCCGCCGCGACGAAGCCGGCGGTGCCGGCGGACAGGTGGATGACGTAACCGCCGGAATAGTCCACGGCGCCCATCCCGGACCAGAAGCCGCCGCCCCAGAGCATGAACGCGTCGACGGAGTACACGAGCGTCGACCACAGCGGCACGATGATCAGCCAGGCCTTGAAGCTCATCCGGCCGATCACGCTGCCGAGCCAGAGCAGCGGGGTGATGGCCGCGAAGACGAACTGGAAGTAGAACAGCGCCGACTGGGAGAAGTTGAACGGCGGCATCAGCCCGTCGAGCAGCGGGATGTTGGCCTGCGCCTCCTGCCCGGCGCCGAGCGCGGCGCCTGGTTTGCCGACGAAGCCGGAGCCGGACCCGGCCACCTTCACGCCGAAGGTGATCCAGGGCTGGCCGAAGCCCATGTTGAAGCCCCAGAGCGACCAGACGATCAGGACCAGCGAGAAGGCCGAGAACGCCATCAGCATGGTGTTCACGGCCCATTTCTTCTGGACCAGTCCGCCGTAGAGGACTGCCAGGCCGGGCAGGCTCATCAAGCCGACGAAGGTGGCCGCGGTCAGCTGCCAGGCAGCGTCGCCGGCCTGGTACCCGGTCGAGGGATATGGAATCAAATCGGTGTGCACAGCGTGCTCCGTCCAAAAGGGGTGAACAGAACCGGAAACGTCGCGCAGGGCGGGAACTCGGGGGGTGCGCAGGAGCGTTGTGCTGGTACGAAAGGTGAGCTTGGCGCGCACCGTGTCAGCCGCGGGTGTCACGGCAATTCCGTATCTGTTTCGCGCAGGCTACGAGATGCGCACAGCGCCGGGTGGGCGGCGTGGCGCGCGGGATGGCGCCGGCAATTCCGGAGAAAACGAATGAAATCCCACGGATCGGGAATTCCGGGAATGTCGGAAATCGGCACCGAATGCCGCGGCGGCCTGCTTCGAAGAGCCCCTGTGCCGGCGGATTGAACCGGAAGGATTCAGCATTCTGAATCGTGGGGGTGAGTCGCCGTGACGCAGTGTACCCGACCGTGTATACCCGACCGTGATCGCGGGTGAAGCGGTCGGCGTGCGCGGTGGCTGTGGCAGTGGGTGTGGCAGCGGCTGTGGCGGCTCAGCCCGCGGCTTCGGCCCGCGCGAAGAGCTGGGCGACCGTATCGCCGAAGGCGACCGAGTAGGAGACGTCCGGAGTGTCCCCGCCCTCCTCGTAGCCGCCGATCACCCCGACGACCGTGCCGAGGCCGGTGACGGGGTCGACGCCGGTCAGGAACGGGCCGCCGCTGGTGCCGCCCGGGAAGCCGGCGCAGTCGAACTCCAGCTGGGTCGCGCTGAACGCCTTGGTGAAGTTCGTGCAGGTGATCGGCTGCTCGGTGTCGTCCGGATAGCCGATCACCCGGGTCAGCGCGGTGGGGGAGGAGCCGGCGCCGAGCGCGTCGGCGCCGACCGCGTCCTGGATCCGCTCGTTCGAACCGCTCTGGTGCACGGTCAGGAACGCGACGTCGTAGTCGGGGTCGGCGTCGTTCATCCACTGCGGGTCGACGACGATGGTGCTCGGGGTCCAGACGCCGTACGGGTCCTCGCCGTCGTGGTAGCCGGGGACGAACGCGATGTCGGTGTAGTAGCTGCCGTCGGAGGCCGAGTAGACGCAGTGCGCCGCGGTCACCACGATGTCGCCGGCGGGGCTGGCGACGACGCTCCCGGAGCAGTAGTGCCCGTCCTGTTGGCCGCCGGTCAGCGAGAAGATCGCGCCGACCTGGGGCAGCCCGGTGAACGCCGTCCCGGCCAGCGGATCGGAGGCGGTCATCGCCGGGGGATCGGCGACCTGCGGCGGGTCGGCGTCCGCGCTCGCCGGGTCGCTCGCCGCGCCCTTGCCGTCCGTCGTCGGGCTCGGTGTCCGCGGGGGCTGCGCGCCCGCGACCGCATGCGCCGTGCCCGAACTGCCCGGACGCGGCACGGCCGGCTGCGCGGACGGCTCCGGCGATTCCAGGCGCTCCGACCAGTACGCCGCGGCTCGGCTGGCCTCCGGTTGCGCCACGGGCAGCACGCCGCGCGGGCCCTGGCTAGCTCCGGGGCGGGCGCGTCCAGACGAGGCCTGGGCGCCTTTGGCACCCGCGGTGAGCAGGCCGGTGGCCACCGCCAACAACAACCCGCTGCACACGACAGCGGCGGTGGAACGCCGCCGCCGCTGCCTGTGCTGATCGGTGTGTCCGCTGCTCGCCGCCATCAACCTCTCGCCATGCCGTCATCGGCCGCCGACATGCTGCGGCGGCGGCGCGGGCCGGACGCGGCCCCGCCCCTCGAGCCCAGCCGCGCGACTCGAAGGCTTTGATCCACAGCCTACAATCTGCCCGGAGCTCAGCCGTTTCGCAACGCTCTCAGCGATTGCTTGAGCGACGAGGTGGTGGCGAGCACCGCCGTGGGCTCGTAGCCGCAGTGCGCCATGCAGTTGTCGCAGCGCGGGTCCTTGCCTCGGCCGTACTTGTCCCAGTCGGTGGTCTCGACCAGCTCCTTGTAGGACTCCACGTACCCGTCGTTCATCAGGTAGCAGGGCCGCTGCCAGCCGAACAGCGAGTACGACGGGATGCCCCACGCGGTGCACTCGAAGTCCATCTTGCCCTCGAGGAAGTCGAGGAACAGCGGCGAGTGGTTCAGCCGCCAGCGCTTGCGGTTGCCGCCGTCGAAGGCCTTCTTGAACAGCTCGCGGGTCTGCGTGACGCCGAGGAAGTGGTCCTGGTCCGGCGCCTTCTCGTAGGCGTACGCCGGGGAGATCATCATCTGGTCGACCTTGACCTCGTCGTTGAGGAAGTCGAGCACGTCGATGACGTTCTGCGGGGTGTCGGTATTGAAGAAGGTGGAGTTCGTGTTGACCTTGAACCCCTTCTCCTTCGCCAGCTTGATCGCGTCGATCGCGCCCTTGAAGCCGCCCGGCTTGTCCACCGCCTCGTCGTGCCGCTTCTCCAGGCCGTCGATGTGCACAACCCAGCTGAAGTAGGGCGACGGGGTGAACTTGTGGATGTGCTTGGGCAGCAGCAGCGCGTTGGTGCACAGGTACACGTACTTCTTGCGCGCGACCAACTGGCGCACGATCTCGTCGATCTGCGGGTGCATCAGCGGTTCGCCGCCCGCGATCGAGACCATCGGCGCGCCGCACTCCTCGATCGCGCCCACGGCCTGCTCGACGGGCATCCGCTGTTTGAGGATCGAGGCCGGATGCTGGATCTTGCCGCATCCGGGGCAGGCGAGATTGCAGGCGAACAACGGCTCCAGCTCGACGATGAGCGGGAACTTCTTCACGCCTTTGATCCGCTGCTTGAACAGGTAGGCGCCGATCCGAGCGGATTGCCGGACTGGGATAGCCAAGGTCGCCTCCTTTAGGCGGTGGGTGCGGTGCTTGTGCCGGCTGCCTGGCGCCGCTCGGTGAGCAGCGTCGGCATGGGCGGCAGCGTGAACTGAAGGTTCTCCTCGACGCCCGTGGGCTCCTCGCGCAGCACCGGGCCGAACCCGGTCAGCGCGTCGGCCACGGCGTCGACGAGCAGCGGCGGCGCGGACGCCCCGGCGGTCAGGCCCACCGACGCGGCTCCGATGAGCCACGCCGGGTCGATCTCGTCCGGGCCGTCGATCAGGTACGCCGCCGCCCCGGCCCGCTGCGCTACCTCGACCAGCCGCAGCGAGTTCGACGAATTGCGCGAGCCGACGACCAGCACCACGTCCACCTCGGCGGCGATGTCGCGGATCGCCCGCTGGCGGTTGGTGGTGGCGTAGCAGATGTCGGAAGACGGGGGCTCGATGATGTTCGGGAACGTGGTGCGCAGCGCCGCGACGATGTCCGCCGCGTCGTCTTCGGCCAGCGTCGTCTGGGTCAGGTAGGCCAGCCGGTTCGGGTCCTCGACCTCGAGCTCCTTGGCCTGCCGCGGGGTCTCGACCAGGCGGATGCGCGGGTTCGCCGGATCCGGGTCCTCGCCCAGCAGCCCCTCGGACTCGTCGTGGTTTGGGTGCCCGATGAACACGACGGTGTTGCCGTCGCGCAGCGCCCGCCGCGCCTCGGTGTGCACCTTGGCCACCAGCGGGCAGGTCGCGTCGACCACCGTCAGGCCGCGGTGCGCGGCGTCCTCGCGGACCGCCGGGGCCACGCCGTGCGCGGACAGCACCACCGGAGCGTCGTCCGGGACCTCGTCGAGCTCCTCGACGAAGATCGCGCCGCGCCGCTCGAGGTCCGCGACCACGTAGGCGTTGTGCACGATCTGCCGCCGCACGTACACCGGCGGTCCGTAGCGCTCCAGCGCCTCCTCGACGATCTCGATGGCTCGCTCGACGCCCGCGCAGAATGAGCGCGGCGACGCTAAGACGACCCGGCGGTGGCTCTGCACCGCCGCACCCCAGCGTTCGAGCGCGGGGACGAGCTTGGTCAGGGTGCGCAGCGCTTCGCGGCCGCGCGGCACCGTGGACGGGCTGTACAGACCGGTGCGCTCGTCGTCGACGATCACCCGCACGACCGCGAACGGCTGGTCGGCGAGCGTGCCGAGCCACGAGGACTCCTGGTCCACCGCCAGCACGCCCTCGGCGGCCAGCGCCCGGCGGCGCGAGCCCAGGGCCAGCTTGTCCGTGGTCGAGATCGGCCCCAGGTGCACCTGCACGCCGGGGCCGAGGTCCAGCGCGCGCAGCGCCGCGGCCAGCAGCGGGGCGGCCGGGCTGCGCACGATCGCGCCCTCGGGCCCGCGCACCTCGGTGGCCACGACGATGTCGCCGGCGCGCACCTGCGACCCGGCCCCGCCGCCGACCCCGGCGACGATGAGCGAGTTGTTGTCGCGCGGCAGCACCCGCATGGCGTGGCGGGCGCGCACTCCGACGCGCACCACCTTGGTACCCCCGGCGCCGGTCAGGCCGCGCTCCAGGGCGCGCGCCTCGATCGCCAGCGCCGCGGCGATCACCAGGCCGGGGGGCGGGTTCGGGGTGCCCTCACCGGTGTGGGGGTCACTGCGGCGCGGGTCACTGCTCGGTCCGTTCACGTGGCCTCCACGAGACGGTCGGCCAGGTAGCGGCCGAGCGCGGTCAGCGGGAAGACGAGCCGGTAGAGGTGGTAGTTGATGTAGAAGTCGCCCGGGAAGCCGGTGCCGGTGAACAGCTCCTCGTCCCAGGTGCCGTCCGCCCGCTGGGTTGCGGCCAGGTACGCCGCCCCCCGGTCGGCGGCGGCCCGTACCGCCTCGGCGCGCGGGTGCGCGCCCTCCTCCTGCGCGGCCAGCAGGGCGAGCATCGCCCACGCCGTCTGCGACGCCGTCGACTCGCCGCGCCCGATCCAGCTCTTGTCCTTGTACGAGCGCAGGTCCTCGCCCCAGCCGCCGTCCGGGTTCTGATGCTCGATCAGCCAGGCGGCGGCGCGCCGGATCGCCGGGTGGTCGCGGGCCACGCCTGCCTCGACCAGGGCGGGGACCGCGGCGCCGGTGCCGTAGACGTGGTTGGCGCCCCAGCGGCCGTACCAGGACCCGTCCTTCTCCTGGTGGTCCAGCAGCCAGCGGATCCCGCGCAGCGACTCGGGGCAGTGCGCCTTGCCCTCCAGCGCGAACGCCTCCACGATGTGCGCGGTGACGTCGGCCGACGGCGGGTCGATGACCGCGCCGAAGTCGCAGAAGGGCAGCTTGGTGATCAGCTCGCGGGTGTTGTCTGCGTCGAACGCGCCCCACCCTCCGTCCTTGCTCTGCATCCCGGCCATCCACACGGTGCCGCGGTCGATCGCGCCGCTCAGCCGCTGGTATCTGTCCTCGTCCGCGTCGCGGGCGGCCCGGCGCAGCGCGATGACGACCTCGGCGGTGTCGTCGGTGTCCGGGTAGCCGTCGTTGGCGAACTCGAACGCCCAGCCGCCCGGCTTGAGGCCCGGCCGGCGCACCGACCAGTCCCCGGGCACCGTGATCTCCTCGTCCAGCAGCCAGTCCGCGGCGCGCACGATCGCCGGATGGTCGCCCGGCACGCCCGCGTCGGTGAGCGCCACCACGGCCAGCGCGGTGTCCCACACCGGGGACTGGCAGGCCTCGAGGCGGCGCACCGGGCCGTCCGGGGATTCCTCCCGCACCATGAATCCCTCAAGGCCTTCGATGGCGGTGCGGATCACCGGATGATCGAGCTGATAGCCCATCAGATGCAGCGCCATGATGGAGTACACCCAGGGTGGCTGGATGCCTCCCCAGCCGCCGTCAGCCTCCTGTCGCGCGACGATCCATTCGACCGCGCGGCGCAGCGCCGCCTTGCGCCCCGGCTTCCGGTGCAGCTTGTCGTATACGTGCAGAGCCCGGTCGGCGCGCTGGAAGAGCCCGGCCCAGCTGGCGAGCGGCGCCGTGGCGGGGTCGGGTGCTCCGGTGCGCAACTCGTCGATGCCGATCGGTATCGGCCGGACCGGCTTGAAGTGCGCGACGACGGTCAGCGGGACCACCGTCTGGCGTGCCCAGCAGCCCCAGTCGTAGATGTTCAGCGGCACCTGCGGGGGCAGGAAGACCAGTTCCGGCGGCATGACCGGCAGCCGCTCCCAGTCCCAGAGCCCGAACAGGGCCAGCCAGATCCGGGTGAACACGCGGGTCGCCTCGACTCCGCCGTTCGCCTGAATCCAGTCCCGCGCGACCTTCATGTGCGGCGCGTCCGGCGCGTCGCCCGCCAGCTTCAGCGCGACGTACGCCTCGACCGTCGTGGACAGCTCAGGCGGGCCGCCGTGGAACGTGGCCCAAGTGCCGTCCTCGCGCTGCTGCGAGCGGATCCACCGGGCCGCCGCGTCGCTGTCGGCGACGGTGCGGATCCCGAGGAATTCGCGCAGCAACAGGTCTTCGGCGTCCATCGTGACGTTGGTCGCCAGTTCCCCCTTCCACCACCCAGTGGTGTCCTGCAGGGCGAGCAGGTGATCCCGTGCGCCCTCGGTGGCTTTGCGCACGGCAGCGAGCGGTCCGGGCTGCGCGCCCTGGGCCTGCTGCCGTTCCGCGATTGCCGTCATCGGTCCTCCTCGTGCGGCCCCCTACCACTCCCGGAACAGAAGAAACCTGGTCACCTCCGTGAGGTCGGCGAAGGCCTCGGCGCCGGGCGCCAAGCGGTCGATGCTGGCCAGAGCCTCGGCGGTGTGCCGGTCGGCCTGCTCGAGGGTCCAGGCGCGGCCGCCGGACTCCTCGACGAGTTTGGCGGCGAGCGCCACGTCCTCCTCGGACAACTCGCCGGGCGCGGCCATCAACGCGGCGAGTCGTTCCCCCTCACGGGTGCCTGAGGTCAACGCGGCGACGACGGGAGCGGAGCGCTTGCGTGCGCGCAGATCTGCCGCGACCGGCTTGCCAGTGCGCTTGGGGTCGCCCCAGATGCCGAGCATGTCGTCGACGAGCTGGAACGCCATGCCCAGGTGGTGGCCGTATCGGGCGAGCAGGGCGGATTTCGCGGGATCGGCTCCGTAGGCGATCGCGCCGAGCGAGGCCGAGGCTTCGATCAGCGACGCGGTCTTGCCCTGTTCCATCGTCAGGCACTGCTCGAGCGTCGCCTCGCCGCCCTCGGCCAGCGCGAGGTCGTCGGACTGACCGGCGATCAGGTGCTGCACCATGCGGCCGAGCGCGTCGAGCGCGGCGGCCGGTGCGGCGCAGCCGTTGTTCTCTCCGTCGCCCACCGCGCGGTGGGCCAGGATCTCGAAGGCGAGGGTGTGCAGCGCGCAGCCGGCCAGCAGCGCCTGGCTGACGCCGTACACGGTCCACGCGGTCGGACGGTGCCGGCGGGTGCGGTCCTCGTCCATGATGTCGTCGTGGAGCAGGGAGAAGTTGTGGATCAGCTCCACCGCGCAGGCGGCGTCGATCACCGCGGGCTCGTCACCTGCGGCGCCGACGGCCCGCGCGCCGAGCACCGCGAGCGCCGGGCGCACCGCCTTGCCGGAGCCCGCGCCGTCGTCCCAGCCGAAGTGGTAGCGGGCGATCTCGCGCATCACCGGGTGCAGGCCGTCGACGTGGCGCTCCAGCGCCGGGTCGACGAGCTTCTTAAGCGAGGAGAGAACAGCCGGGGCCGATCCTTGCATCAGTATTCTCCCGTCGTGGTCCGCCCTTGATGTCCGCCTGCTGCCGCGCCCTCGCGAACCACCAGTGTGGCAGCGTTGATCGCGGAGCGCACCGCACTTTCCATCGTGTCCGGCCACCCCGTGTCGGTCCACGCACCGGCCAGGTAGACCCCTGGCACGGCCGTGCCGGGGCCCGGGCGCAGCGCCGCCGAGCCGCGCGCCTGCCGGAAGGTGGCGTGCTGCTCGCGGGTGACGAAGGCCTCTTCGACCCGGGCGCCGCGGGCCTGCGGCAGCAGGGTGGCGAGTTCGGCCTCGAACAGGGCCGTCAGCTCCTTGGCGGGTGTCCCGGCGAGTTTGTCGGCGGCCGAGACGGTGATCGCCAGGTAGCTGCCGGGGGGTCCGTCCAGGCCGCTGGCGGCGGTCCGGTCGAAGATCCACTGGGCGGGGGTGTCCACCGCGGCGAGGAACGGCCCGTCCAGCACCGGGTCGAGCACGGTGCGGTCGTAGCGCAGGTGGATGTTGAGGATGGGGCTGTGGCCCAGATGCGCGAAGTCGGTGGGGTGCGGCTGCGGCAGGAGCGTGGCGGCGACGTCGTGCGGGACGGCGAGCACGACGGCGTCCGCGGCCAGTTCGGTGCGCTCGCCCGCCCGGTCGGTGACGGTCACCCGGGTCCCGTCCAGCTGCTCGACCTTCGTGGAGTCCAGGACCGTGACGCCGTTCTTGCCGAGAGCCGCCCGCCCCATCTCGTCGTGGATCTTGCCGAGCGGGACCAGGGCGTAGCCAAGGTCGGCGCCGTCCGTGGTCTCGAGCAACCCGGTGCGGAAGACCTTGGCGGCCAAGGCGAGTGACGCCTCGTCGGGTTCGATGTTGAGCGTCGCGGTGGAGATCACCGACCAGAGCCGGTCCACCGCGGCCTTCGACTGGCCGTGCTTGCGCAGGAAGGGGCCGAAGCCTTGGGCGTCGGCGTGCGGAGAGGCCGGGTCGGTGCGCCTTAGGGCGAGCGCCGCGCCGCCGAGCCGGGCCCGGTCGCGCAGCGGCAGCAGCCCGTAGCCGCCGAGCGCGGCGGCCAGGTGCAGGGGAGCGGGCAGCCGGTTGCGGCGCAGCCGGGCCTCGCTGCCGTCGGCGGCCGAGCGCAGGGGGATGTCGAGGCGGTCCTGAAGGAACGTCATACCGGTGTCCGGCCCGGCGCCGAGCCGGTCGAGGAATCCGCGGTACGCCGTGCAGCAGCGCAGGAAGACGTGCTGGCCGTTGTCGACGGTCAGTTCGCCGCGCTGGTAGGAGGTGGCCCGGCCGCCGAGCCGGGGCCGCGCCTCGACCAGCGTGACCTTCCAGCCGCGCTCGGCCAGGATGAGGGCGGTCGCGATGCCGGCGACCCCGCCGCCCACGACGACCGCTTCTCCTCCGGCGCCCGTCATCGGCGTCTCCATCTGTGTCTGCGGTGTGCTCATCTGATGTGCCTTCACCCGCGGGACGCCGGGAGGAGGAGCGCGCCGAGCGCGACGGACAGTTTCTGCGGCGTCGGCACGGAGACCCGGCTGGTGAGGACGGCCTCCGGCTGGGCCGCGATCCGCCGCAGCAGCGCGTGGTAGATCCCCGACAGCGCTCCGCAACACGCGCGCGACCTGCGGTCGAGGTAGGGCAGGAGCCGCAGCCCCTGCGCGTAGAGCCGCTCCGCGCGCTCGGCCTCGAACTTGATCAGCGCGACGAGGCGGCCCTCCTGCGGATCTACGTCGCCCTGTGGGTTGAGCTTGAGGATCACCCCGTGGGCGTCCAAATCCTCCTGAGGGAGGTAGATCCGTCCGTTCGACAGATCCTCGCGGATGTCGCGCAGGATGTTGGTCAGCTGCAGGGCCAGGCCGAGTTGGTCGGCCAGCACGCCGAGGGCCGCGGGTTCGTCGCGCAACGCGGGCGGGTCGAACACGCCGAGCGAGAGGCGCCCGATCGAGCCGGCCACGTTGCGGCAGTAGACGGCCACGTCGTCCCAGGTGTGGTAGACGGTGCCGCGCTGGTCCATCTCGCAGCCGTCGACCAGTTCGCCGAACGCGGACAGGTCCAGCGGGTAGCGCTTCGCGGCGTCGGCGAGGGCGACGAGCACCGGGTCGCCGGGGTATTCGCCGGGCGATTCGGCCTGCTTGCGCACCAGGCCGAGCGCCGTGGCCTTCTCGCCGGCGGCCAGGTCGCCGTCGCCGATGTCGTCGACCCGCCGGGCGAACGCGTAGACAGCGGACAGGGCCTGGCGTTTGGGACGCGGCAGCAGGCGGATGCCATAGGAGAAGTTGCGCGCCTCGGCGCCGACGATGCGCTCGCATTCCGCGTACGCCTCCTCGACCGAGGTGGAGTTCTGGTTCCCCGTCAGATCGCTCACGGCTGGCTCGTTTTCATTGCGGGAGATACTTGCTCGCTCTGTGCTGAAACGCTGTCTACATCAGGGCTGTTCACATCAATGCGCCGGTTGTTCATCGCGGCCGGCCGATCAACACGCCGAAGGCGGCGCGCACGGTCGCTGCCTTGGTGGGGGTCGGGGTGTGGGCGAGCACGTCGAAGTCGGCCCGGCGCAGCGCGGCCAGCGCGGCCCGGCCGCCGGCCACGTAGCCGGTGACCGCGGGCCGGGCCCAGCCGCGCAGCCGTCGTACCAGCGGTACGCCCCGGCCGAGCAGCACCGCGGCCCGGCCGGCTTCCCAGCGCAGCAGGGCCTTGAGGTCCTCGTCGGCGTGCGGCGCGGTCAGCTCGTCCTCGGCGACGCCGAACGAGGCCAGGTCCTCCTGCGGCATATATATACGGTCGGCGCGGCGGTAGTCCTCGGCCACGTCCTGGATGTGCTCGATGATCTGCAGGCCGGTGCACACGGCGTCCGAGTCGGCGACGTTCTGCTCCGTCGCCTGTCCGGCCAGGTACAGCACCACTTGGCCGACCGGGTTCGCGGACAGCTTGCAGTAGTCCACCAGCTCGCCGAACGTGGCGTAGCGCGGCTTGTGCTGGTCCATCAGGTTTGCGGCGACCAGGTCGGTGAAGGGTTGGGTCGGCACCCGTCCGCCCTCGGTCAGCCGTGCCAGCCCGCGTACCGGCGCGAGCTGAAGAGCAGCGCCGGAGGCGAGCCGGGCGATGTCCTCGTCGACGGCGGTCAGCGCGGCGACTCGGTCGCCCTGGTATTCGTCGCCGAGGTCGTCCACGTAACGCGCGAAGCAGTAGAAGGCGCCCAAGTCCTCGCGCGGCCCGCGCGGCAGGAACCGGAGCGCCACCGGGAAGTTCTCCGCCTGGGCCTGGGCCGCGATCGCCGCCAGCGCTGTGTCTGACACCGTCTCAGCCATGTCCGACGCGGCGTCGGGCGGGGCGCCGTGCTTCATGGTCTCCGCTTGAATGGCGGTGTTTTGAATGACGGTGTCCGAGGCGGGTGCGGCGTCAGAACCGGCGTCGTCCGTCGGCACGCTGTTCACCCTCGGCGCATCGCTTGCTTGACCAGGGTCCGGCCGAAGTCCCACATGAGCCCGGTGCCGCGGTGCGCGTCGGCCATCACGTCGTCGAAGGCCTCGATGAACCGGTCGACCTCGGCCTCGGTGATGGTGAGCGGCGGCAGGAGCTTGATCACGTCGATGTGGTCGCCGGAGACCTGGGTCAGGATCCGGTGCCGCTGGAACAGCGGGACCACGACCATCTGGGCGAACAGGCCCTGCCTGGCCGCCTGGAGGGTGCTCCACCCGGCCTTGAGCTTGAGCGAGGACGGCTTGCCGAACTCGAACCCGATCATCAGACCGCGGCCGCGCACCTCGCGCAGCATCTCGTAGCGTCCGATCCGCTCGGCCAGCTTCGCCTGGAGCAGGCCGCCGATCCGCGCCGAGTTCTCCACGAGCTTCTCGTCCTCGAGCACCGTGAGCGCGGCCAGCCCGGCGGCCATCGCCGGCGCGTTCGAGCCGAACGTCGAGTCGTGCACCAGCACGCGGTCCATCGAGGAGTAGACCTTCTCGAAGATCCACCCCTTGGCCATCGTCGCGCCTACCGGGACGAAGCCGCCGGACAGCGCTTTGGCCACGGTCACGATGTCCGGTTCCACGCCCTCGTGTTCGTAGGCGAAGAACTTGCCCGTCCGGCCGAGCCCCGTCTGCACCTCATCGCAGATCAGCAGCGCGCCGTGGGCCCGCAGCCGTTCCTGCGCCGCCTTGAGGAACCCGGGCGGCGGAACGTACACGCCCTTACCCTGGATCGGCTCGATCAGCAGCGCCGCGACGCCGCCGCGGGCCAGCTCCCGCTCCAGCGCCTCGAGGTCGCCGAACGGGATCATCGTGTCCGGCAGCAGCGGGTCGAAGCCGCGCCGGAACTCGTCCTCGCCGTTGACCGACAGGGAGCCGGTGGTCAGGCCGTGGAAGGCGTGGTCGCAGTAGAGGATCCGGCCGCGGCCGGTGGCGTACCGGGCGAACTTGAGCGCCGCCTCCACCGCCTCGGTGCCGCTGTTGCCGAAGTACACCCGGCCCAGATGCGGCGCGCGGGCCAGCAGCTTCTCCGCCAGGAGCCCGGCCAGCAGCGGCGAGTCGAACTGGACCAGGTCAGCTAGCTGCGCGTCGAGCACCTGATGCAGGGCGGCGCGCACGGTCGGATGGTTGCGTCCGAGCCCGAACACGCCGAAGCCGGAGAGGAAGTCGAGGTATTCGTTGCCTTGGTCGTCGTACATGTAGGCGCCCTCGGCGCGCACGTACGTCCGGTCGAAGCCGATCGTGTGCAGCATCCGCGGCAGCTGCGGATTGAGCATCTGCGCCTGTAGCTGGTGAGCCTCGCCGGTGCGCTCCTTGATCAGCGCGGCCAGGTCGAAGCCCGGCTGCGGCAGCGACGCGGGGGAGCCGCCGGGCGATCCGGCGTCGTCGGCGACCGTGGCCCGTTCCGGCTCGACGGTGCCGCCGCTCCCCACTGCCCCGCTTTCGATCGCACTGCCCATCGACGACCTACCGCCCTTCCGTCCGTCGGCACCTGCCGTGGCCGTACCCGTCGGTGATCTTGCCGACACCGCCCCGTCCCGTGGGCGGCGCGCGGCGTGGCCGAGCGGCGTCGGACACACGCGGGCGCTTGCGGATCACCGCCCTCGTGATATTACGGGTCGGTCCGCCGCCAACGGTTGCGCGAGCGGTCTCCCGCGCCGAACGGTCGATTCTGTGCGTTCTCGGGGCCCATTCTTCAGATGGTCTGAACGTGGTCTCAGACGGCGTTCAAGAAGCCGGGGGACAGTCGATGCATGACTGAGACGCAGACTCCCCAGCCCGGCACCGACCCCTCCAGCGGTCCGCAGTGGACTTCTCCGGCGCAGCACGAGCCCGGCTCGATCCGGGCGCGCGAAGGAGAGTACGCATGGCGCGGACCCGGCCCCCAACACGCCGCCCCCCAACCTGTCACACCGCCCTCCGGCCAGGCCCCGGCCTGGGGTTCGGCTCCCTACGGTGCGCAGGCGCCCGCCGCGGCGCCGCCCACGGCTGCCCCTGATGCTCCGACCCCCGGCGGACCGATACCCGGTGGTGGCTGGCCCGGCGGCCCCACTGGCGCAGAAGGCACTGTATTCATGGAGGGCACGGTTCCCCCGGGCGGTCCGGGTGCTCCGAACGGGTGGCCTGGCCCGCCCGCCCCCGCCCCGCGCCGCCGCGCCAGGTTCGGCTTGGGCGTCGTCTCCGCGTTCGTCATCGCGGCGGCCGCGATCGGCGGTGTCGCCGGCTCCTATTTCGGCGGGCACAACGGCACCACCAGCGCCGCCACGGTCTCCACGATCACCGGCTCGAACAGCTCGAAGACCTCGACGACGATCGGGGCCGTGGCCAATGCCGTGCTGCCGAGCGTCGTGCAGGTCAACGAGTCCACCCAGAGCGTGTCCGGCACCGGCTCCGGCATGGTCATCTCGTCGAACGGCCTGATCGTCACCAACAACCACGTCATCGCCGACTTCGTCGCCGACGGCGGCCAGCTCACCGTGACCACCTATGACGGCAAGACCTACAACGCCACCGTGGTCGGCTACATAGCCGCCGACGACGTCGCGGTCATCCAGGCCCAGGGCGTCACCGGCTGGACCCCGGTGACCTTCGCCGACTCCACCCAGGTGCAGGTCGGCGACGAGACCATCGCCATCGGCTCACCCGACCAGCTGCAGAACACCGTCACCAGCGGCATCGTCTCCGCGCTCAACCGCAAGGTGTCGATCACCGAGTCGACCAACGGCGGCGGCGGCTTCCCCGGCTTCGGCTGGCAGGGCCTCGGCTCGAGCACCACCGTCACCTACTCCGCCATCCAGACCGACGCCTCGATCAACCCCGGCAACTCCGGCGGCCCGCTGCTCAACACCTCCGGCCACGTGATCGGGATGAACTCGGCGATCTACTCCTCGTCCTCCGGCAACTCCTCCAACGCCGGGTCCGTCGGCCTCGGCTTCGCCATCCCGTCCAACACCGTCACCGCCGACATCAAGAAGATCGAGGCCGGCGGCGGGGACAGCTCCACCACGGCCTCCTGACGGGCGCGCGCGCCGTGCCTAAGGCATCGCGCGCATATAACTAAGGGCGCGCCATGCGCTTCGTTGGGATCGTCGCACGTGAGCGATACAGTGACCGGCGTGTCGGTAAACCTTCCGACACGCCGGTGGCGTATTCCGGTGTCGGCTCACGAGGCCGGATCCGGGCCGTCGCCGACCTCCATTCCCCGTGCATCCCCTGGAGGCCGAGCCCATGGACGCCGCGCGCCGCGCGCTGCTGCCTACTGAGGAGTCTCAAGAACTCCTCGTCCTGACCGCCGAGCTCGCCGAGAAGGAGCTCGCCCCCCGAGTGTCGGAATACGAGGCCGCCGGGCATTTCCCCCGCGAGGTGTTCCGCACCCTCGGACACGCCGGGCTGCTCGGCCTTCCCTATCCGGAACAGTACGGTGGCGGCGGCCAACCGTACGAGGTCTACCTTCAGGTCGTCGAGGAGCTGGCCCGGCACTGGCTGGCGGTCGGCGTCGGCGTCTCCGTGCACACGCTGTCCTGCCACGCGCTGGCCCACTACGGCGACCAGGACCAGAAGGACCGGTGGCTGCCCGAGATGATCGGCGGCGACCTGCTCGGCGCGTACTGCCTGTCCGAGGCCGCACACGGATCGGACGCCGCGAACCTGACCACTCGCGCCGTCGCCGGCCCCGACGGCATCTACTCGCTGGAGGGCACGAAGGCCTGGATCACCCACGGCGGCGAAGCAGACTTCTACACTGTCATCGCCCGCACCGGCGGCCCTGGTGCCAAGGGCATCACCGCGTTCCTCGCCGACGCCGCCACTCCCGGTCTGAGCGCCGCCCCGCCCGAGCGCAAGATGGGCCTGCGCGCCTCGACGACCGCGCAGGTCCACTTCGACGGGGCGCTCATCCCGGCCGAGCGGCGCATCGGCGCCGAGGGCGAGGGCTTCGCCATCGCGATGGACGCGCTCGACTCCGGCCGCCTCGGAATCGCCGCCTGCGCGGTCGGCCTGACCCGGGCCGCTCTCGAGGCCGCCACCGCCTACGCCCGCGACCGGATCCAGTTCGGAAAGCCGATCATCGAGCACGATGGCGTCGGGTTCCTGCTGGCCGACATGGCGACCCGGGTCGAAGTCGGCCGCGCCGCCTACCTCGTCGCCGCCCGCCTGCGCGACGAGGGCGTCCCCTTCAGGAAGCAGGCCGCGGCAGCCAAGCTCTACTGCTCGGACGCCGCGATGCAGTCGACGATCGACGCCGTCCAAGTGCTGGGCGGCTACGGCTACACCACCGACTTCCCGGTCGAGCGCTACATGCGCGAGGCCAAGATGCTCCAGATCGTCGAGGGCACCAACCAGATCCAACGCCGCGTCATCGCCCGCGCCCTCACGCGGGACTGACGCGCCGTCGGGTGTAGCCTCGCGAGGTTTCTCAAGCCTCATCGCCCTCGTGCGTCACCCGGCGCACGAGGGTCACTCGAGTGGCCTTTGAGCCGCAATCCATCCGAAAGTGGCCAAGTTCATGGACCAGCGGCCAATATTCTTCGGTACGGTGGTCATGGATGTCCGGCCCGGCCGGACGATGTCCTGACGAAAGCAGGCCTTGCGACACTGCGGGTGGTGACGTCTAGCGCGGCAGAGCGCTGATCGAGAGGCGGAGCGGTATGCCGAAGCTGCGATCCGGCCGGACGGGAAGCGGCAATCTCAGGCTGTTCGGGGTCGCGCACACCGTGGCGATCACCTGTCTCCTCCTCGCGTTCCTGGTCGGTGGCCCCCAAGGCTTGGTCATCGCGGCTCTGCTGGGCGTGCTGGAAGTCGCGGTCTCCTTCGACAACGCGATCGTCAACGCGACCGTCCTGGCCCGGATGGCGCCGTTCTGGCAGCGGATCTTCTACACGGTCGGCATCCTGGTCGCGGCCATCGGCATGCGCCTGCTGGTCCCGCTCGCGATCGTGTGCGTCGGCGCGCGGCTCGGCCCGCTCTCCGCGCTGCGCCTCGCCTACCAGGACCCGAACCGCTACCACCAGCTGCTGATCTCCGCGCAGCCGGCCATCGCGGCCTTCGGCGGCGCGTTCCTGATGATGATCTTCCTCGGTTTCGTGTTCGAAGAGCGCGACGAGATGTGGATCGGCTGGATCGAGAAGCCGCTGCGGCGGCTGGGGAAGCTGCCGCGGATCGGCGAGATGTGCGTGCTCGGCTTCGCGATCGCGGCCGCGGCCACCGTTCCGTCCGCCGTCGCGTTCAAGGTGACCGTCGGCGCGGTCGCCGGTCTGCTGTGCTACATGACGGTCGACAGCGTCGGCCAGATGATCGCGCGCGAAGCGGACGCCGACGGCGCCTCCCGGCCCCGGATGACGGTGGCCGGGCGAGCGGCCTTCTTCCTGTTCTGCTACCTGGAACTGCTCGACGCGACCTTCTCCTTCGACTCGGTGATGGGCGCCTTCTCGGTGACCCTCAACCTGTCGCTGATCACGATCGGGCTGGCGATCGGGGCGGCCTACATCCGGGCGCTCACGGTTTACGTCGTGCGCCGGGGCACCCTGGAGGAGTACCGCTACCTGGAACACGGTGCGTACTACGCGATAGGCATGCTCGCGGTGCTCCTCATGGTCCAGGTCTGGCGGGACGTGCCGGACGTGCTCACGGCCAGCGCCGGAGGCTTGCTGATCGTCGCGGCAGTGGCGTCATCCCTCAGATCGCGCAGGCGCCAGGAGCGCGCCCAGCTCGAGGCCGACGCCCGGCGCCCGGTCGCCGACGTGCACAACGTCGCCGACGGCATCGCCCTCGTGGCCAGGGGCAAGAACCAGCACGACCACCCCGCGGCCTGA
>NZ_DASZGI010000080.1:0-9648 GCF_035938995.1 Actinocrinis sp. | reverse complement strand
CTCGGCCGGCCGATGGAGGCCAGCCCGTCGCTGGACCGGCTGGTCACCAGGTACCTGGCCGCGTTCGGCCCGGCCTCGGTCCGGGACGCGCAAGCCTGGTCCGGCCTGACCCGGCTGCGGGAGGTCTTCGGCCGGCTCCGGCCCGGGCTGCGCGTGTTCCGCGACGAGCAGGGCACCGAGCTGTTCGATCTCCCCGGCGCCCCGCGGCCCGGACCGGACGCTCCGGCCCCGGTGCGGCTCGTTGCGGAATTCGACAACCTCGTCCTTTCGCACGCCGACCGCGCCCGCATCATCAGCGAGCCGAACCGCCAGCGGATGTTCACGCCGAACGGCGTGTTCCCGGGCACCGTGCTCGTCGACGGGTTCGCCGCCGGCATGTGGAAGATCACCCGGTCCCGCGCGTCCGCGGCGCTGACCATCGAGCTGTTCGGCCCGCTCAGCCCGCGCGGCCGCGGCGCGGTCACCGACGAGGGCGGGCGCCTGCTCGCGTTCGCGGCCCCGGACGCCCCGGCGCACGACATCCGGTTCGCGCCGATCGCCTGACCCGGTCCCGCGCCGCGGTCAGGGCGCCCGGACTACCCCTTCGCGGCGGTCGTAGTCGTAGGCGTAGATCTCGCGGCCGTCGCAGTAGGCCCGCTCGGCCCGGCTGGTCACGTCCAGCGGATCGCCGGACCAGATCACCAGGTCGGCGTCCTTGCCCGGCTCCAGCGAGCCGATCCGGCTGTCGACACCGATGATGCGCGCCGGGTTGATCGTCACGGCCTGGAGCGCGGTCTGGGGGTCCAGGCCCTCCTTGACCGCGAGGCTGGTCTGGTGGATCAGGAAGTTGATGGGCACGACCGGGTGGTCGGTGGTGATCGCGATCGTGATCCCGGCCGCCGCCAGCCGGCCGGGGTTGGCCAGGGACCGGTTGCGCAGCTCGACCTTGGACCGGCTGGTGAACAGCGGGCCGATGACGACCGGGATGGAGTGCGCGGCGATCAGGTCGGCGACCAGGTGCGCCTCGGTGCCGTGGTCGATCACCAGCTGGTAGCCGAACTCGCGGGAGATCCTGATCGCGGTCGCGATGTCGTCGGCGCGGTGGCAGTGCTGGCGCCACGGGATCTCCCGGCGCAGCACCCTCCCGAGCGCCTCGAGCTTGAGGTCCCGCTCCACCGGCTTGCGGTCAGCCTCAGGCTTCGCGGCCTCGGCGTCGAGCTTCTCCTGGTAGTTGCGCGCCTCGACGAAGGCGCCCCGGATCACCGCGGCGACGCCCAGCCGCGTCGACGGGGTCTGCTTCTTCTCGCCGTACACCCGCTTGGGGTTCTCGCCGAGCGCGGACTTCATCCCGGCCGGCTCGCGCAGCACCCGGTCGTCGACGGTGCCGCCCCAGCTCTTGAGCGCCACGGTCTGGCCGCCGATCGGGTTGCCGGAGCCGGGGTTGACGTTCACCGCGAGCACCCCGCCGATCACCGCGTCGCGCCAGCCCTGTTCGTCCGGATTGATCGCGTCCAGCGCCCGCACGTGCGCGGTCACCGGGTCGGTCATCTCGTTGGTGTCCTGGCCCGCCCAGCCCTCGCCCTCCTCGTGCACGCCCAGATGCCCGTGCGCCTCGATGAAGCCGGGCAGCACCCACTTGCCGGCGGCGTCGACCACGGTGGCCCCGTCCGGCACCGGCAGTCCGGCGCCGAGCGCGGTGATCTTGCCGTCTTCGATCAGCAGCGTCCCGCCCTCGATCGGCTCGCCCTCGACCGGGACGATCCGTCCCCCGACGATCGCGGTCACGGCCATGCTTTCCTCCAAGTAGATCTCTCACGTAAGAGGTGACTGGTGGGTACGATCATGACACAGCGCGGCGGAAAAGGCGTTCGCCGGGCTGTCGCACTCTGGTAGTGTTGACGACCTTCTCAGCACATGTACGGCGCGCCGTCCTCGGCGCGCCGAGACCTCTGCGCTCCATGTGACAACGGGTACCCCTCAACCGCGCGCCCCGACCGAGCCCGGGCGCGGCGCCGTGCTGCGCACCCGATTCGTTATAGATGAAATTCGCTGTAGATCAACGCATTGGTCCACGCCCCTCGACGAGCGTGGATCCGACGCGGCAACCGACTTGGAGCCCTGGCATGCCGTCGTCTGCCGACGACCCCACAATCCTCGCCGAGCGGGCGCATCTGTCCGCGTCGCGGTCCGCGCTGCGCGCCATGCGCGAGGACACACTCGCGCTCAAAGCGCAGGGCGGCAACGCCGTGTCGACGGAGGTGCTGCAGGCGGCGATCGCGGCCCGCGCCGCCGCCCTACTCGACCGCCCGGACGTACCCCTCTTCTTCGGCCGCCTTGACTACTCGCCCGACCTGGACGGCGCGTACCGTGGCGAGCGCTACTACGTAGGCCGCCGTCACGTGCACGACGCCGCGGGCGACCCTATGGTGATCGACTGGCGCGCGCTCGTCTCCGTGGCCTTCTACCGTGCCAGCGCCAAGGACCCGCACGGCCTCGCGTTGCGCCGCCGGTTCGGCTTCTCCGGCGGGGACCTGACCGCGTATGAGGACGAGCCTCTGGACGCCGCCGCTGCGGGACGGGACGCGGCCAGCTCCCCGAGCCGCATCCTGGCCGAGGAAATCGAGCGCCCCCGCGTCGGTCCGATGCGCGACATCGTCGCGACCATCCAGCCCGACCAGGACGAGATCGTCCGCGCCGATCTGGCCGAATCGGTCTGCGTCCAAGGGGCTCCGGGCACCGGGAAGACCGCCGTCGGCCTGCACCGCGTGGCGTTCCTGCTCTACACCCACCGGGACCGGCTCAAGCGCGGCGGCGCGCTTGTCGTCGGGCCCAACCGGCAGTTCCTCAAGTACATCGAGCAGGTGCTGCCCGCGCTCGGCGAGGTCGATGTGGCGCAGGCGACCGTCGAAGAGCTCGTGTTCCCGCGGGACTCGCGCTTCGCCGTCCGCGGCCTCGATTCTCCGTCGGCCGCCCGGCTCAAGGGCGACGCGCGCATGGCAGAGGTCTTGTACCGGGCGCTGTGGTCCCACCTGTCCGAGCCGACTGAGGCGCTGGTGGTGCCGCGCGGCTCGCGGATCTGGCGGATCCCGGCGTATGAGATCGCCGAACAGGTCGCCGCCATCCGCGAGCGCAACGTCCGCTACGCCGCCGGGCGGGCCATGCTCGCGCAGCGAATCGCGCACGCCGTGCTCACACGCATGGAGGCAGCAGGCGAGTCGCCGGACGATCGGGTGCAGGACGCGGTGGCGCGGTCCCGCCCGGTGAAGGCCGTCGTGGATCAGATTTGGCCGGCCGTGGACCCGGTCAAGCTGCTGTTCGCGCTGCTGTCGTCGGCCGAGCGGCTGGCGCGGGCCGCAGCAGGCTTGCTCACCGACGGGGAACAAGCCGAGATCTGCTGGGAGGGCGCGGGCAAGGTGCCGCGAACGCCGAGCGCCGCTCGGTGGACCCCCGCCGACGCCGTCCTGCTCGACGAGTTGGCCGACCAGATCGACCGCACCCCGTCGCTCGCGCACGTCGTGCTCGACGAGGCGCAGGACCTTTCCCCGATGCAGTGCCGCGCGGTCGGCCGCCGCTGCGCCACCGGCTCGGCGACAGTACTCGGCGACGTCGCCCAGGCCACGACCGCATGGGCGGCGGGGACCTGGAACGAGACGCTGCGCCATCTGGGCAAGCCCGGCGCCGTCCGCGAGGAGCTGACTCAAGGCTTCCGGGTGCCCAAGCAGGTCATCGAGTACGCGGCCCGGCTGCTGCCCGTCACCGCCCCGCATTTGGCCCCGCCGACCTCCGTGCGCCAAGCCGAGGGGGCGCTCGAGCTGTGCCCGGTCGACGACGTGGCCGAGGCGCTCGCCATCGCGGCGTGGGAAGCGCTCGCGCGCGAGGGCTCGATCGGTGTCATCGCGGCGGACGCGGCACTGCCCGCGCTGTCGAAATCATTGCGGGCACTCGACATCGCGCACGCCGTGCTCGGCGCGGAGGAGGAGCGCGAGACGTCAGGGGGCGGCGCTGAAAGAGACACCGCCGGAAAAGACAGCGCCGGAACGGACATCGCCGGAACGAACACCGCCGGAGAAGACGGCGCCGACGACCCGGCGGCGGCCCGCCTCATCTTGGTTCCGGCCAGCCTCGCCAAGGGTCTCGAGTACGACCAGGTGATCGTCACCGAGCCGGCCGACATCGTCGAAGCCGAATACACCGAGCTGCTCGGCCTGCGCCGCCTCTACGTCGTGCTCACCCGCGCTGTCAGCCGCCTGACCGTGCTGCACGCCCGGCCGCTGCCCGCTCAGCTCGCGACTGCCTGACGCGACGTCAGAGGGACGCGTCCACCGCGGTCCGCCAGGCGGCGACCAGTTCGGGATCCACGTGTCCGGCCCAGTCGCCGGAGACGCGCGCCGCGGTGCCGATGTGGAAGCCGGCCAACCCCGCCGCACGCAGCGTGGGCACGTCGCCGAGCTTGAGCCCGCCGCCGACCAGGATCTGCACGCCGTCCGGCAGCGCCGCCTCGCGCGCCGCCTCCTTCTCGAGTACCGCGACACCTTGTCCGGCCGGGAACGGCCCGCCGGAGGTCAGCACGGTGTCCAGGCCCGGCAGACCCCGCAGGGCGGCGAAGGCGCCGTCTCGATCCGTGGACGCGTCGATCGCCTTGTGGAACGTCCACGGCGCGCCCCCAGCCGCCTCGATCACGGCCTTCACCGTGTCCAGGTCCACTCCTCCGGATGCGTCCAGCCAGCCGAACACGAACTCGTCCGCCCCCGCGTCCCGCAACTGCGCCACCGAGGCGACCAGCGCGGCGACGTTGCCCGGGCCGCCCGCGAGAAACCCGTCGCGCAGCCGGATCATGACCCGCAGCGGGACCGTCACGGCTGCCCTGATCTGCTCAAACGCCTCGAGCGGCGGATTGAGGCCGGACAGCTGCATGGCGCTGACCAGCTCCAGGCGGTCCGCGCCGCCCGCCACCGCCTGGCGGGCGTCCTCGGCGTCGACCGCGATCACTTCGAGCAGCGCGGCCGCTTCGGGCCGGGCGGGGGTGTTCGACATGGCGCAAGACTGCCATACGCGCGCCGTCACACGCGCTCTGGGCCGGACAGCCTGGACCAGCCCAGGGGCGTGTGGCGCGGGGCCTGAGGGCGCAGGCGCCCTCGGTCGCTTCAAGCAGCCTTCGCGCGCCGGTGCACCGTCCGTTTAGGCTGGGCATATATCTCAGAACTGACAGCGGCGCCAGGGGAGTACGGCATGCGTGGGGAAGTGACCAAGAACACCAGACTCCAGCCCGAGCAGCGCCTGTTCAGCTACCTGAGCGCGGTCTCTGACGCCGCCTCGGGCCGGCTGTCCCCGGCGGCCCGCAGCCGATTCGTCGACGGGCTGCGCGACCGGATTCAGGCAGAGCGCGACCGGCGGGGCATGGACGTCCATACGCTTGACCGCATCCTGGACGGGCTCGGTGATCCGATCACCCTCGTCGACGCCGAGGTGCAGCGGGACCCGGACTATCAGGCCCGGCTCAGCGCCCGACTGTCCGTCCGGTCCGCGGACGGTCCGCAGGTGCCGATCATCGACGACCTCGCCGAGCTGCTGGCGCCGCAGGGCCCGAGCAGTCCGTACGCGCCGGAGAACCGCTCGTCGGTGCCGATCGGCCGGGTGATGGACGGACCGGAGATCTGTCTCGACCCGGACCCGTTCGCACCGGAAAGGGCCGCGGAGACGGTCGGCGCGCTCGGCTCGACCGCGACCCAGACGATGGTGCTGCCCGAGTTGAGCGTCCCGGAGGCGGACTTCGCGCCGGTCGAGCCGCCCTCGGAAGTGGCTCGCCGGTTGCGCGCGCTCTGGCTCATCGGCCCGCGCGAGCACCCGCAGGAGGCGCTGGCCATCGCGCTGTTCGTGGTCGGCGCGATCCTCGGCCAGTGGGTGGTGCTGCTGGTCGCCGCGCTGGTCGCGTGCACCTCGCGGTTTTACACCTCGGTGGAGAAGTGGACCCTGCTGATCGGCGTGCCGACCGGTACCACGCTGGTCTACGCGATCGGGTTCTGGCTGTACCGGGCCGGCATCTGGGGCGGCCACAAGGCCAGCAGCGCGGACGTGCTCTCCGGCGCGGCCAACTTCTTCGGCACGCTGCCGCGGATCGCCGCCGTTCTGGCGGCGCTGCTGCTCAGCTGGCGGCTGGCCCGCGGCATCACCCGCCAGATGTGATGTCGGCTGTGACGTTGGCCGTGATGTCGACGAGCTCGTAGACGGTCGGGCAGTCGACCGTGCCCTGACCGCACGACGTCAGGCGGGGCTGCCGCGCCTCGCGTTCGCGCAGAGTCACCGTCCGCGTGCCCAGCCCGGCCGCCGAGAACCGCTCCAGCCGTACGCCGTCGCGTCGGTCCGCGCCGAGGTGGATGACCGCGTCCGCGCGCGTCTGGCCGAGGGCACGGCGCAGGAAGCACTCGGCCGCCTGCGCGCTCGGCGACAGGCCCGCCGTGCCGCGGAACCGGTCCGGCTCGATCCGCCCCTCCAGCGCCGCCTCCGCCACGCGCAGCGCGGACGCGGGGTCAAGCCGCCCGAAGTAAGCCCCCGAGGGAAGCGCCACGAGGCTCGCGGCGAAGCGGTCCCCACCCACGTGAGTCGTCTCCCAGACCGCATCGCCGAACCGCTCCGCGAGGGCCCGCGCCACCGGCCGCCCGTACGCTGCGCAGCAAACCTCCCGGCGGCCATGGGTACAGACCAGCAGAGTAGGCGCTGCGGGCGTGCCGAAGCGCGGCGACGGCCCGTCGACGAACCGGGTGGGGTCGAGCGCCTCAAGCGCCGCGCCCAGAGTGTCAGCCCGCTCATCGCAGGTATCCGCGCGTTCTTCAATCCACCGAGCCTGAGGAACCCCACCAGCGATCAGCACCCTCAGCCGCTTGGGCCGTCGCTCAGAACGATCCGGCCGACGGATCAGTTGCGTGCGCACGCCGTACTGAAGGGCGCGCTCGGCAAAGTGCGTCACGGCGACAGGAAGATCAGCGGGCAGTCCGAAGGCAGGCCACGGACCCGGATGCTCGACCAGCAGCCAGCCGCGCGCGGCGGCGGGCGCCGTGCCCGCTAGCGGCTCGCTAAGGGCACGACAGATTTCCGCGCAACGGGGTATAGATCGTTCGGAGAGCGCGGAGGGCTTGCCGAGCACAACGGAATCCACGGGCACGGATCGACCACCTGGTGAAGTCGAAGGATGACCTAGCGTGAGTTAGGTTAGGCTAACCTTTTTGATTGGTTCGATCCGGCGCCCCGGGGACTGGTCCGAACGGGGAACCCCCGATCGACCGGTAACGATGGTGACCGGGGGTCGTTCGGCGGCTAGCCTTAACTCGTCAGGGTGATGCGCTCCGTGCTGCCTTGACGACGCACGCGAGTGCACCCTTACGCAACAGCGACACCGACGACAGACAGATGAGGTAGTCCCGTGCCAACCGGCAAGGTCAAGTGGTACAACGCCGACAAGGGTTACGGTTTTATCACGCGGGACGACGGCGGCGATGTCCACGTCCACTCCTCGGCCCTGCCGGCCGGGACGACCACGCTGAAGCCCGGTCAGCGGGTGGAGTTCGGCGTGGCGGACGGCCGCCGCGGCGAGAGCGCGCTCAACATCCACGTGCTCGACAGCCGCCCCTCTGTCGCCGCGGCGGTGCGCAAACCCGCGGACGAACTCGTGGTCATCGTCGAGGACGTCATCAAGGTGCTGGACCACACCTCGAACACCCTGCGCCGTGGCAAGCACCCGGACCGCGATTCGGCTCAGAAGGTCGCGAAGCTGTTGCGGGCGGTCGCCGATCAGCTCGACGTACAGACGTGACGCATCGCCGCGCGGCGCGGCCGGAGGCGGTCAGCCCTGGGCGGTTGAGGGGCGTTCGAGGCTGATCCCGAGGAGCCGCTCGACGGCGGAGTATCCGACCGGCCCGAGATCGCGCGAGAACTCGTTCACGTAAAGGGCGATGTGCGCCTTCGCCACCTCGGGGTCCATCTCTTCGGCGTGTTCGAGGACGTATTCACGGGAAGCGTCGGGGTCCGCGAAGGCGTGGTCCACCGACGCGCGGATCGCCGCGGTGATCCGGGCGATCAGCGTCGGCCCGAGGCTGCGACGGGCGACGATCGCACCGAGTGGAATAGGCGCGCCGGTCGTCTTCTCCCACCACTCGCCGAGGTCCGCCAGGCACTGCAGGCCATAGCCCGCGTAGGTGAATCGCGCCTCGTGGATCACCAGGCCGGCGTCCACCGCGCCGTCACGCACCGCGGGCATGATGTCCCGGAAAGGCAGGACCTGAATCCGTGCCGGACTGCCGCCTTCGGCCCAGCGCTGGAACAACAGGAACGCGGTGGACTTGAGGCTCGGCACGGCCACCGTGCGGCCGGCCAGGTCTGTCGGCCCGCCCGGCGCGGTCAGCACGAGTGGACCGCAGCCGCGCCCGAGCGCTCCACCGCACGGCAGCAACTCGTAGCGCTCCAGTGCCTCAGGCAGCGCGGCGTACGAGATCTTCATCACGTCTAGTCCGCCCTCGCCGACCAGGTTGTTGGTCACGTCGATGTCGGCGTAGGTGACGTCGATCGGCGGCGCGTCCGGCACCAGGCTGTGCGCCCACGCGTGGAAGATGAACGTGTCGTTGGGACACGGCGAGTACGCGATGCTCAAACGGGCCGGGCTCAACCGCTTGGGTTCAGCCGGAGCGGACGCGCTCGTCATGACAGCCCTTCGACGATCAGCCCGGCGGCTTCGGTCAGCGCCGCGAGGGCTTCGCCGATCCGCCAGGCGGTGCGGTCGCGCGGCCCGACCGGGTTGGAGACCGCGCGGATCTCGGCCACCGGCACGCCGAAACGCGCAGCGGCCACAGCCACACCGTAACCCTCCATCGCCTCCCCGACCGCCGCCGGGTGGCGCGCGCGCAGGAGATCGGCCCGCTCCGCGGTGCCCGTGGCCGTGTTGACGGTCAGCAGGTCGCCGCGCACGAACACCTCCCCGGGAACGCGGAAGGCCTCGTACACGCACGTCCCGAAGCCGAGATCGTCGAGCGAGAGGAAGCCGTCGCCGGTCTGCGCGCCGAGGTCCGCGGCGATGATCCGGTCGGCCGCCAGCAGATCGCCGATCTTCGCCGCGCCCGTAAACCCCCCGCCGATGCCGACGCTCACCACATGACTGAACGGCCGACGCGCCAGTTCCGCCGCCGTGGCCGCCGCGACCGCCGCCGCGCCGACGCCGCCCGCCGTGACCACCACGTCGCCCGCCGCCCGCACAGACGCCGGGAGGCCGCGCTCGATCGCCTCGCGCTCGGCCTCGACCGCCGTGACGATCAGGATCCCGGTCATGCCGCGGAACTCACCGCGGACTGCTCCCAGCGCAGGTCGTACAGCGACTTACCGGTGATCAGCGCCACGATCGAAAGGCCGGCGGCCAGGACACTGACCCCGATGACGCCGGTCGTGACGGACAGCGGCAGGGCGAGCGCGCCGCCGACCACCCAGGCGAGCTGCAGGAGCGTCTCGGAGCGGGCGAACGCGGACGTGCGCACGGCCTCCGCGGTATCCCGCTGGATCAGCGCGTCGAGGGAGAGCTTCGCCAGCGCCGGAGCGGCGCCCGCGATCCCGGCCAGCACCATCACCATCGGCAACCCGTAGAAGAACGCGGCGATGACGGCGGTGACGGCGGACAGCGCGAGCGACGCG
>NZ_DASZGI010000079.1:0-7515 GCF_035938995.1 Actinocrinis sp. | reverse complement strand
CTGCACGAGCGGTTCACCGTCGAGGCGGTTTCCGTGCCCAGCGGGGCGACCCACCTGTTCTTCACCCGATGATCAGAAAACCGTAGTGAGCCATGCTCCTGCTGTCGGCTGGTCTGCTCGCCGGTCCTAGGGGCGGCCGCGCAGGAATGACGCACGGAACGGGCGAAGCTCCAGGTGCGCCAGGCCGCTGGCCGAGATGGGGTCGCCGTCCATGATCGCGCGTGCGGCCTGTTCGTCTTCGGCCTCGAACACGGCGATGCCGGTGTTGACCGGGCCAAGTGTCGGGCCGGCCAGGATGAGCGTCCCCTCGGCCAGCAGGCGCTCAAGCCGCGCCGCGTGCTCCGCCCAGACCCGCTTCTCCACGTCGGTCATCGTCACGGCGAAGTCCCGGCGCGGCGGGTGGATGAAGTAGATCCATTCGGCCACGCGGCCCAGTGTCAGCGGCGCCGGGCATAGCGTCAACACCGCGTCGCGCAGGCGCGTCGGCGGCCGGGACCGCTAAGAAAGACAAGCTGAGCGACCGGCCTCGAACAACGCGAAAAGGTTGACCTGCTTCATGTGCGGGCGCAGCCGCTGCTGCAGATCGCCCAGCCGCCACCTGATCCGCAGTGACGAGGTTCCCTGGGCCGACTCGACCGCGCGACCGGCCGCCTGCACGGACTGCTCGAGGTCGCGATCCGCCACAGGTGGGCCTCGGCCGGGGAGATCAGGTCAAGGCACCGGTTGCGCGCGGATTCACCTCTGCGCAGGTCCAGCGCCCTGCCCAGCCGGCGGATCGCCTCCCCGGCGAACCTCGGTTCGTGTCGGGCGAGTTCGGTGAATCCCGCGCCGGTCAGGCTGCGCCGCAGCTTGCCCTCCGGCGCATTGGCGATCGACGCCGCGGCGCGGTCAAGCAGCCCGGCGACCTGCTGCCGCAGGCCGCCCGAGGTTTTCACCTACGGCGGCGTGATCGCCCATGTGCTTACATTCGCCGCGAACTGCTCCTCGCCGCGCAGCTTCGCGTTCGCCCGGTCCAGCGCCGCCGGGGACATCCCGACGCCGTGGTCGGCCGCGGCGATCAGATATCCGTCGCCGGTCCGCCGCCCGAGGATCTCCACCTCCATGTCCGAGGGCGAGAAGTGCAGCCCGTTCTCGATCAGCTCGGCGAGCAGGTGCGCCAGTTCCGCGATCACCGATCCGGTCACTTGCGCCCCGTTGACGCGGCGCAGCGCCACTCCGGGATAGTCCTCGACCTCTGATATGGCGGCCAGGATCAGGTCATTGACAGAAATCGGCCGCGCCCAGCGGCGCGCCGGCGCCTCGCCGACGAGGACCAGCAGGCTCTCCGCATTGCGGCGCATCCGGGTGGCCAGGTGATCGAGCTCGAACAAGCTGGCCAGCACCTCGGCGTCCGGCTCGTCGCGTTCCAGCCGGGTGATGAAGACCAGTTGGCGGCGCACCAGGTTCTGGTTGCGCCGGGCCAGGTTCACCAGCGAGTCGTTGGTGTTGCGGCGCAGGATCGCCTGGCCGGTGGCGAGGTTCAGCGCCGCACCCCGGACCAAGCCCAGCGCGCCCGCCACCGCTGCGATCTCAGCCCCGCATATTTCGGAACGGTGATCGGCTCCGGCGGCGCGGCACCGACCGCGCCGGGCTCCTGGTCGTCCCCAGTAGAGGAACGTAGCCGCTCCACGGCCTCGGGCAGCCGGTGCAGGGCGAGCGTCTGCGCCTCGCGGGAGAGCCGCGCGAGCGGTCCGACGACCGAGCGCAGCGCGCCGCGGGCGAGTCAGACCTCGAAGCCGAGGGTCAGCGCGGCAATCAAGGCGATGGCGATCAACCGGTCCTCGGCCGCTTGGCGCAGCGCGGCGGCCCGCGCGTCGATGTCCGCGCCGATGCCGACCTGAACCTGCCGCAGACTATTGATGTAGGTGGTCATGATGCCGAACCAGGCGACCGGATCGACCTGTCGGGACAGGGTGCGCCCGGCCGAATCCACCACGACGGACTCGTCGTCGTCCGCCTGACGCGCGGCCGGGGAGGCCTGGGCGGCGGCGAGGGCGGCCTGTTCGGCCGGGTCGCGGTCCGGGCGAACTGTGCGAGCGCGGCCTGCTTCGCGGCCAAGTCGTCGAGCAGCAGTTGATAGTCGGCCGGTGTGATCTTCCGCGCGGCGAACACGGCGCTGAGAGCGGCGCGCTCGCGCCCGGTGTACTCCTTCGCGTCGCCGAGGAATTCGAGCGTTTGCAGGCCGCGGCGTAGCGTGGTGTCCGCGGTCGAGTCCGCGCCGAAGTCGGGCGCGGTCAGCGCGGTGATGGCGGCGGTGTAGTACTGGAACACCCCAGCGCCGTCCATCGCGCCCCGGTCGATGCTCGCCCGGGTGTCCGCCAGCGAGTCGAGGTCCGTCAGCGCCGCACGCACCGTTTTTCGCTGTCGACCAGGCATTGGTCCAGCTGGGCCTCAAGGATCTGCTTCGCCGTGTCCGTCAGCGGGCGCTGGCCGTCCAGTTCGGCGCGGGACCGGGCGTCGCCAGCGCGCGTGGAGTTACCTCCGGTTTCCCGCCAGGACCGCCCAAGCCCGCCGTCTCACCGTTGGTCGGCACAGTGGCTGTGTCGCCTCATGCCGATCGGCGCGTCACGGAGATGTCATGGCTTGTACACAGCCGCGCTGCCGTACAGCTTCTCTGTGAAGCTGGAGATATAGGCGTGCTGGTCAGAACCGTCCAAGTTATAGGTCAGGTACGCGCCGTAGCCCTCACTCACGGTTTGCTGGGCGAGGCTGGCCGCGGTGCTCGCAGGCGTTGCTCCGATTTGGATGGCCGCAGGCGACAAGCGGCTCTTGGGGAGCGAGACGCTCGGCACGATCCACGAGCCGTACCAGGGATTCCACGCGTAGTCGAAGTCCTGCGTGACGTCCACGCCGCCGTAGGACAGGCTCGAGGACGCCGGGCCGATGTCGTAGAGGGTGACGAGCTTGCTCGGCATGTCCTTATGCAACGCGGAGACGAGGTAGACGAAGGAACTGGCGTTGGGCTGACCGGTACCGTTGTTTCCGTAGTCGGCGTATTCGTCATCGAAGTCGATGCCGTCGAGCCCGTACTTGGTGACGGCGCCGGACAGCTGCTTGGCGAATGCCGAGGCCGCCGACCGAGACGGGAAGTTGGCGAAACCTGCGCCCTGATGATTGCCGAGGATCGACAGTTCGACCTTGATGCCCTTGGCCTGCAAGGGTCGGATCTGGGTGCTCACGTTGCTGAGAACCGACTGCACCTGCGGGTTGAAGTACAGGTATGCCGACTTCGTAGCGGTGTTGTAGTTGATGTTGGCTGCGAAGATGACGGCGATGTCGAAAACGTTGCTGCCACCCGTGGCCAGCGTGTACTTACCAACGTTCAACATGCTGTTGCTGTTGACCTCGATGTACGCCACTGAGATCGGCCCGCTCTTCGCCCGGGATGCCGTGGTGTCCGTCGCGGCGTTTCTCGTTGCCGCCTCGCTGGTCGCCGTGGCGCCGATCGCGAGCGCGGTCACCGCTGCGAGCACGGTCGACCGAGCCCAGACTCCACCTGACGTGAACATCGCCACCACACTCCTCATGGACTGGGACCCTGTCCAGAAATCCGGCGGGGGCGAGACAGAGGTCGGAATCGTCGCGCGGTGCGCGTGATCCTTACGGTACGAAGCTAAGGTGGCCTCGAGGCTCAAGCAAGAGTTCTGACCTGTTTTGCCGACCATTCGCCCCTCTGCCAGTCGAGGCGGTTGCTGTTCGCCCGTGCCTCAGGCAGAGCGGTCCTTAGTTGCTCCCAATTGAGTCCGTGACGTTGATCCGGTGTGATTCAGGCAGGGTGTTGATGATCGACGTCAGTTGACAGTGACGCACGTGGTGGTGGCGACGGGTGATGTGGCCGTGCACGCTGTTCGCGATGTGGTCGCCGACCTTGATCTGGTCGACGGGCTTGGTGCTGCCGTCCGCCAGGAGGACTCAGGAGGACTTGGGTGTCGCCGGTGAAGCTGTGACAGGCCGCGCCGACCGATTCGTCGCCGAGTGCTCCGGCGGCGAAACCGAGTGCGAAGCCGGCGGCCCCGGTCATGGCGGCGCGGGCGGCCCGGACAGCGAGCAGGTGCTACCGCATTGGGTGAGATAGCTGCCCGCGCCCTCGACGGTGCCGCCCGCGGCGCCGGCAACAGCTCCGGTCAGACCATACGCTTGCCAGCACTCCCGCGAGGGTCGGATGGTCCAGGACGGGGAGTGCTGCGACCTTCAGGACAGTCCCGCGTGCGAAGGAAACCTTCGTCCTATGCGGGGACCGCGGGATCGGCGTCGGCCTTCTGTGTCGCCGGTGCGGGCGACGGCGCGCTCATCTTGGGTGCACCGTGAAGCAGCGTGCCGCCGATGACGGCGCCGCCGGCGAAGATCGCCGCGATCCACCAGAAGGCGGTGTCGTAGCCGTGCACGAGCGCGTGGTTGGTCAGAGTCTGGCGGCCTAGGGTGCCGGCCAGCGCTGCGTTCGCGACGAGGTAGCCCGCGACGCTGTTGGTGAAGACGGTGTTGAGCAGCGAGGTGCCGAGGGAGGCGCCGAGTTGCTGGCCGACGGTGACGGTGGCTGAGGCCACGCCGGTGTCCTGTGGCGCAACGCCGGAGGTGCCGGTGCTGATGGACGGGGCGATAACCGCTCCCGTGCCGAGCGCGCCCAGGAAAATCGGGCCGAGCACGCCGCCGGCGTATCCGGAGTCCGGACTGAGCTGGGCCAGCCAGACCATGGCTCCCGCGGCGGCCAGCATGCCGCCGGTCACCACCACCCTGGGTCCGAATCTAGGCAGCAGCACGATCGTGGACACGTTGGACGAGATGGCGGAGGCCACGCTGATCGGCAGGAACGCGATGCCGGCGACGAGCGGCGAGTATCCGAGGTTCTGCTGCAGGTAGTAGGTCAGGAAGAAGAACATGCCGAACAGGCCGGCCCCGGCAACGAACATCGAGAGGTATGCGCCGCCGCGGTTGCGGTCCAGGACGATGCGGGGCGGCAGCAGCGGATGGGCCGCCCGGCCCTGCCAGGCCGCGAAGACGGTGATCAGAGCCGCGCCTGCTGCGATGAAGCCGTACGTGACGGGGGAGCCCCAGTCGTGTGTGGCCGCGTTGGAGAACCCGTAGACCAGGCCGAACACGCCGGCGGAGACCAACACCACGCCGGGGATGTCCAGCTTGGGCTTGACCGGCGGCGCCTGGCGCTGCAGGAGCAGCGCTCCGCCCACGAACGCGATACCGGCGAAGAACAGGTTCACGTACAGCGTCCAGCGCCAGGACAGGTACTCGGTCAGCACTCCGCCCAGCAGCAGGCCGATCGCGCCGCCGGCGACCGCGATCGCGCCGAAAGCACCGAACGCCCTGGCGCGCTCCGCCAGCCTGGTGAACGTGGTCACGAGCAGGGACAGCGAGGAGGGCACCAGCAGCGCGGCGAAAACGCCCTGAAAGGCGCGCGCTGTCACCAGCATGCCGAAGTTGACCGAGGCGCCGCCGATGGCCGACACGCCGGCGAAGCCGGCCAGCCCGACCAGGAACGTCACCTTGCGGCCGAGTAGGTCCGCCAGTCGGCCGCCGAGCAGCAGCAGGCTGCCGAAGGCCAGCGAGTACGCGGTGACCACCCACTGCCGGTCCGCGGTCGTGAAGTGCAGCGCGCGCTGCGCGGAGGGCAACGCGATGTTCATCACCGTCAGGTCCAGAACCACCATCAACTGCGCGATACCGACCACGGCCAGGATCAGCCAGCGCCGCCGATCCGGACTGCCGTTCGCCGAGATGTCAACAGCCACGATTTCACCACCCTTTATCTGGTCGCATGCGCTCGGCGGTGACGTGGGAATGCGCTCCCGGCGTGCCGAGGCGAGCTACCCGCTGCGGCCGATGGTGCGCGGAATGTGCACAAACATTCATGTCACTGCGGCCGCAAGATGCTGCCGGGTGAGCTCCATTCCAGAGGAGTTTTGCCGGTAGCGACAGTTTCCATTTAGGCTTGCGTGGTCCAAGCTAGACCTTTTGACTTGAATCGTCAAGTAACAAGCGATGATTGAAGCCCGGCTTGGCGGCACCATGGCGGCCGCCGCGGGGGAATATCAGTGCCCTTGCTTGCCCTTGTGCTGGCCGGCGGACCCGCGGAAGAAGCCGGTGACCATGCCCGATCACCGTGCCCAATCACCGGATTCTGGTGATGGCGGGTCACCAGCCGCGGCGAGAGCCTGTAGCAACCGATTGGCGGCCGCGCTCCCACGGCGACGCAGACGAAGGGAACCACGATGACGAAGGACTTGGGTGTCTGGAAGGCCGAGGACTGCGCTCTGGTGCTGATCGACTACCAGAACGAGATGTTCGAGGTCATACGCTCGGAGACGAACCGCGACCTGGTCGAGCTGCACGTCCGGCTGCTGGCGCGTACCGCCAAGGCCTACGGCATGCCGATCGTGCTGTCCACGGTAGGCGTGAAGCTCGGGTTCAACGGCCCGACGCTGCCGTCGATCCTGGCCGAGCTCGATGGCATCGAGCCGATCGACCGCACGTCGATGAACGCCTTCGAGGACGGGGCCTTCCGCGAGGCGGTGGCGGCGACGGGCAAGAAGCGTCTCATCATCGGCGGGCTGCACACCGAGATCTGCCTTACCTTCGCCACCGTCCAGGCGCTGAAGGACGGATATGAAGTCCTGTACGTGGCCGATGCTGTCGGCGGGCGCTCACAGGTCGCGCACCGCACCGCGATCGACCGCCTGGCACACGCCGGCGCGGTGCCGACCACGGCGCTCGCGGTCACCACAGAGTTGTTCCGCGACTGGGCCGGACCGCTGGCCGGCGGCGCCCGCGACTCCATCTTCTGGTACTTCGAGGAGGCCCCGAAGCACACCGACCAGGTCGGCGTCGCGGAGGCGGAGAAGACCGGCGCCGCGGCCTACAACGCCGCAAAGGCAGGGCACTGAGGTGCCGGGACGCCTGGGCGGCAAGGTCTGCGTCATCACCGGCACCGGCGGGAGTATGGGACGCGCCACCGCGCTGGCGTTCGCCCGCGGGGGCGCCGCGGACGTCGGTTGCGACGCGGCGGTCGAACCTGCCGAGCGGACCGTCGAGCTGGTGCGCGCCGCGGGCGGCAAGATGGCCTCGCTGCAGCCGTGCTGGCTCGCCGAGCGCGCCGAAGCCGACCGGCTCGTCGAGTTCGCGGTGAAGGAGCACGACCGGATCGACGTCCTGAACAACCTTGCCGCCAGGATCCACTTCAACTGGCTCGAGGACACCCCCGACGAGGACTGACACGCCGCGCGCCAGGGTGAGGTAGACCTCGTGTTCTACCTCACCCGCGCGGCCAGGCCGCGCCTGAAGGCAAGCCGCGGCGTGGTGGCGAACAATGGCCTCGCTGAACGGACAGCTCAGCTTCGAGAAGTTCCCGTCGCTGTCCCTATGGGTGCCGTTTATGTCGTCCGGGCTGGTCAGGCTGCATGCTGGTACTCGTGGAGGGTTCCGCCGGGGCGGTCGTGTCTTCGAATGTCGAGGTGGATGATCCGGGCC
>NZ_DASZGI010000078.1:0-5016 GCF_035938995.1 Actinocrinis sp. | reverse complement strand
CCAAGACGGCCCCGCGCTCGGCGGGGTCGCGCGAGCCTGCGTGGCGCGCTCCACCTGCCCCGTCGTGATCGTCGCGATCCCGCCGCAGCGTGCGGACGTACCCGAGCCGCGCCGCGTTCCGGCCGCTTCGGAAATGACGCGGACGCCTGTGGCGAGTGCCCGTGCCCTCGACCCGCGCACAGGCGGGTCGCCGGACCGCGGGCGACCCGACCCCGGTTCCTGGAAGGCGCCGTCGTGAAGGCCGACTCGTTCGAGGCGCTCGACGCCGACCGCGACATCATCGAGGTGACGGTGGGCGGCGGGGTCGTCACACTGTCCAGGACGGTAGACCAAGCCTCCACGGCCGCGTATGCGGTCCGGCTGATGCGCGAAGTACCCGGGGTCATCGACGTCGTCGGCAGGCTGCACTGGCGGGTGGATGACAGCGGCCCGGTCTGCGCTTAGTCCGCGAGCCCCAGCCTGGCAGCCGCGTCGTGCAGGCGGTCGCGGGCGTCAGGGTGGGCGGTGCGCTCTATCAGGTGCTCGGCCTGGGTCCGCTGGTCGTAACCCATGAGGTCGGCGCGGCCCTGGTCGGTGACGACGGCGGTGTGCTGGAACGAGGTCACCGGGGTGGTCAGCTGCGGCACGATGGTGGAGGTGCCGCTCTTGGCGTGCCACGAGGGCAGCGCGATGATCGCCTGGCCGTCGGCGGAGTGCAGCGCGCCGACGACGAAGTCGGTCTGCCCACCGAAGCCGGAGTAGATCCGGTCATGCGCATAGGACGCGTTGGCCTGTGCGAAAAGGTCGACTTGCAAGGCGGTGTTGATCGAGGTCATCGAGGGCTGCGCGGCGATGCGGGCCGGATCGTTGACGGTCTCGGTGCGCAGCATCCGCAGCGCCGGGTTGCGGTCCGCCCAGGCGTACAGCTCCTCGGAACCGAACAGGAACGACGCGGTGATCGGCGCATCCTGGTCTAAGGCGAAGTGCGCGGCCAAGTCGGCGACCCCGTCGCTGATCATCTCCGACCAGATCCGCAGTCCTTCGCGCCGCGTGAGCGCGGCGAGCACCGCATCCGGAACCGCGCCGATGCCGGTCTGCAGCGTCGCGCCGTCGCCGATCATCGGGGCGACGTGCGCGCCGATCGCGGCTGCCGTCGCCAGAGCGGCCGGATCGGAACGCCGGGCAGGTGAGGGCAGTGGCCAGTCCAGTTCGAACGCGAGGTCGACGGCGTCCAGGGAAATCTGCGCGTCGCCGAAGGTGTACGGCATGTTCCGGTTGATCTGCGCGACGACCAGTCCGCCGCGGGCCAGGGCCTGCTCTATCGCGGCCGGCAGGATGTCGACCTCGATGCCGAGGGAGAGCTTGCCGTCGCGCGGCGGCGCGGTGTGCAGCAGCACGATGTCCGGCCGGTGGGTCCTGGCCAGGATCTGCGGAACGAGGGACAGACGCGCGGGCAGGTAGTCGAGCGTCGTCAGCCCCCGCATGCCCGGCCCCACGAACGGGGTTTCGTGCCGCACCCCGCTGCGCACCGGGATGCCTGTCTGCGCGCCGAGTTGGAAGAGGCGATACGTCGGGAGCGCCTTGTCCGCGAGTTCCAGCAGCTGCCGGGGCGTCGCGAAGTTCCCGGAGACCACGACCCGGGGTTCCCGGCCGCTGAAGGTTTCCAGGGCGTGGGCCAGCCGTGTGGAGTCGACGGTTCTCATACCCCGACGGTATGTGCAGCGCAACATGGCGCCGTAGGGACCAAGTGCCCGCTTGCGCCACCTGAACGTCCCGACCGACAGCGCGCCGTGCGCGGCGTCAGCACGGGACCTAATGCCCTGACGCTTTGCGACGAGTCGGCGGATGCTAATGATGCCCGGCGCAGCCGCCGGGCCGCCGGGCCGCCGGAAAGGATGATCAACGTCATGGCCACCCGGCCCGGACCGCGCGTGATCGTCGGCGTGGACCGCTCCCCAGGTGAAAGGAACCTGTCATGGGCGCGACGGTACTGCGAGAGGACCTCGTTTCCTACGCGCTCCTGACCGACGGGACCTGCGTCCAGATCCGCGCGGCCGGTCCGACGGATTGGCAGGCGGTGTACGACTTCGCCGCCGCCCTGCGGCGGGAGAGCGTCTACCGCAGGTTCTTCGGTTTCCCCCGCGACCCGGGCAAGAGCGTCGCCGGCGCGGTGTGCGCCCCCGTGCCGGACGAGGTGCCTGCCGCGCGCGGCGCCCTGCTCGCCCTGCTCGGCGATCGGGTCGTCGGCCTTGCGGAATGGATCCGCGCCGACCACCCCGACGAGGCGGAGCTCGCCTTCGCGGTCGAGGACGGCCTGCACGGGCACGGCGTGGCCACCTTGCTGGCCGAGCACCTGCTCGACCTCGCGCGCCGGGTCGAGCTGCGCCGGTTCGTCGCGATCACCCAGGCCGACAACCGCGCCATGCTGAACGTGTTCGCGTCGCTGGGGATCGCGGTGGAGCGCGTCTGGGACGAGGGGACCTGCTCGCTGTCGATCGACCTGGAGCCCGGACCGGCCGGCCGCGAAGCACTACTGGACGTCGAGGCACGCCGTGAGCGGATCGCCGACGACGCCAGCCTGCGGCGGATTCTGCAACCGAGCCGCGTCGCGGTCATCGGCGACCCGGACGATCCGGCCACCCGGACGGTTCGCGACAATCTGCGCGTCTTCACCGGCCGGGTCGAGACGGCCGGCCCGGACGGCCGCGACCTGCCGCCCGACGTGGAGATCGACCTCGCCGTGATCACGTCGCCGCCCGCCGTCGCGCTTGAGGCGGCCCGCGCCTGCGAGCGGCACAAGGCGCACGCCCTGATCGTGACCGCGACCGGCTTCGATCCGCCGACCGGGCGGGCGCTGCTGGCCGTGTGCCGGAGTGCCGGGATGCGCCTGCTCGGGCCGGGCAGCCTCGGGCTCGCCGAGCCGGGCGGCGACAAGCACCTGAACGCGACCCTGGCAGCCGGGCCGATAGCGCCGGGCCACACCGGGATAGCCGTGCAGTCCGGCGGCGTCGGCCTCGCGCTGCTCAGCCACCTGACCCGCCTCGGCATCGGAGTCAGGTCCTTCGCCGGGGTCGGCGAGAAGTACGACCTGAGCGCCAACGACCTGCTCATGCACTGGGAGCGGGACCCCGACACCCGGCTCGGCCTGCTGCACGTGGAGTCCTTCGGCAACCCGCGCAAGTTCGCGCGCACCGCGCGCAGGCTCTCGCATCGCATCCCGCTGCTGGCCGTGGACCCGGAGCAGTCGCCGAGCCAGGCGCGCACCGCCCTGTACGCGCAGGCCGGAATCACCACCGTGCCCTCGCTCGGTGCGCTGACGGCCGCCGCAGCCCTGCTCGCCCATCAGCCCGCCCCGCGCGGCCGACGCGTCGCAGTGCTCGGCAACACTCACGGAATGGTGAGCCTCGCCTCGGCGGCGTGCGTCAGGGCAGGACTCGACATCGTGACGGCCGCGAACATCGCACCGGACGCCGACCTGCGACACATCCATCAGGCCTTGGCGCAGGTCGCCGGGCGCGACGCGTGCGACGCGGTGCTGGCGGCGCTCGCCCCGACCGCGAGGCATACACCGATCGACGGGCTCAGCCGTGCTGTGATTCCCGAGAGCGTGCCGCTGCTGGTGGTGCTCGTCGACCAGCCCGAGACGGTCGCGGTGCGAGCCGATGTCTCCGGGTGCTGTATTCCCAGCTACGGCGACGCCGAGGTGGCCGCGCAGGCCCTGGGCGCGGCCGCGGCCGCGCGCCGCACCGACCCTGACGAGCTGCCGCCGGACGAACCCGCCGGGATCGACCGCCGCGCCGCCGCCGGCGTTATCGAGGACTGTCTGGCCGATACCCCGCGAGGCAGAGGCCTGGATCCGCCTGAGCGGGCGGCGCTACTGGAAGCGTTCGGAATCCGCTCCTCGGAGACACCCGCGCCTGCGACCGCCGCGCACACCCTGAACGCGACCGCGTGGCAGGATTTCGTCTTCGGTCCCCTGCTGACCTGCGTGACTGGCTCCGATGTGGCTCCTGCGGCCGTGTTGCTGGCTCCTGCCAGTGCGCGGGACCTGACGGATATGGCCGTACGGGCGCTCGGCGACCCGATCCAGGGCTCTGAGCAACTCGTCGACCTGCTCGCCCGTGTCGCAGCCCTCATCGACAGCTGCCCACAGGTCGCCTTCGCGCGCCTCACCATCCGGATCGACGACAACGGCGTTCTCAGCGTCGAGCCGAGCGACGTGACGGTCGCCCCCACAGAACGTGCCGACCCTTATCTGCGGCGCCTGCGTCGAGCTCCGGTCGAGTAGATCCCGATCCGATGCGTTCGACGTATGGGGGGCTCTTCGAAGTTCGCGGTGGCTCGATGGCGGCTGTAGATCGCGTGGCGGGGAGGTGACCATGGACCGGCCTGGTCAGGACCTTCGGCAGGCTCCGCGAGAGCTGGTCGGCGACCAGACTCAAGGTGAGCGCGAAGCGCAATATGCGAACACAGGCAGACGGATTGGAAGCGAGTTCCCATGGCAACACAGCACGGATTGCACACCGGCGGTAGGTTCCACTGGTCCACGCCCCGGGCCGCGACCTCCGCCGCCGCCGAGACCACGGCGAGCGCGGTCGGCGTGCGCGAGAGCGCCATCGCGGCGCTGCGGGTCGGCACCGGGTTCGTGTTTCTCTGGGCGTTCCTGGACAAGACCTTCGGGCTCGGCTACTCGACCTCTTCGGCCCACGCCTGGATCAACGGCGGCTCCCCGACCAAGGGCTTCCTCGGCGGCGTCTCGGCCGGTCCCTTCCAGTCCACCTTCCACGCCTGGGCCGGCCAGGGCTGGGCGGACTGGCTGTTCATGCTCGGACTGCTGGGCATCGGTCTGGCGCTGGTCACGGGCGTCGGGCTGCGGATCGCCGCGGTCGCCGGCACGCTGATGGTGGCCCTGATGTGGCTCGCGGTCTACCCGCCTGCCCGGCACGCCGCGGACGGCACCGCGACCGGATCGTCCAACCCGTTCGTCGACGAGCACGTGATGGACGCCCTGGCCCTGATCGCGGTGGCAGCTTTCGG
>NZ_DASZGI010000077.1:0-13292 GCF_035938995.1 Actinocrinis sp. | reverse complement strand
GGCGGTCTATCTCGATACGTATCAGCCCCCGCCGGAGTCTCCGCTCGCCCGGCTGGCCGACCTGCGCGCAAGCCTCGACCGGCTCGCGACGCTGCCGACCGCCGAACTCGACCGTCTGCTCAGCGAGACGCTCGACGCCGCTAGCCACCGCTTGGACGTCTGGATCACGGCCGTGAGCACGTCGCTGCTCACCGACCAGCGCGCCGCAGCCACAGCCGCGGCGTCCGGCGCAAAAACCGCCGCGCTGCACCTCGGCGCGTACGGCTGGGTGGAGAACCTGACGCCGGCTCAGCCGCAGCCCGTCGTGACCGGTGCCGACGCCGAGGCCGTCGCCCGGCTCGACCGCGCCCGCGAGCAGGTCACGGGCAACGTCGCGCCCAAGCCGGCGCGGCTGCCGCACGAGGACAACGGCGGCTTCGTGCACGCGCCATCGATGACGCAGGCCGCGGCCGGAGCCGTGCTGCGCAGCGGATACCTGAGCCACCGCGGCACCAGCGACGAGCCGAGCCTGGCGATCGACCTGTCCTCGCAGCGCACCGGCGCGGCCCTGTGGCTGCTCGCCGGCGTCCGCCAGGGTCTGAGCCTCGGCGCGATCACCGGATTCCGGTTCGAGCAGCAACTGCACGAACAAGGGCTCGATGTCTACGTGCAACCGTTCCGCGACGCGTATCCGCTCGTCGGCGACGAGCTGACCGGCACCACCGCGAACGGCGCAGTCGTGCCCCCGTCCCAGGTCGCCGATGGGGTGAAACTGCGGGCCGCGTGGCAGTCCGGCGCACTCGCCCCGGGAGCGAACTGGGGCCCGGGGCTGCCCCCAGCCGGAAACCCCGCGCAGGCCGCGGTCGTCGCCATGCTCGAGGAGATCGACGACATGCTCAGCGCCCTGAGTGACGTCTCGATCGCCGAGAGCGTCTTCCAGATCATGCGCGGCAACTACGGCCGCGTGGGCGGAATCCTCGACGCGGTCAGCCGCGGCGAGCACCCGCCGGACCCGGACATCGTGACCACCCCGCGCCCGGGAGTGGACGTCACCCATCGCCTGATGCTGCTGCTCGCGGGCGCGCCTGCCGTGCCGTCGGCGTGGGCCGGCGTCACCGAGCGGCCGCGCGCGGTGGCAGAGCCCTGGCTTTCGGCCTGGACGGCCGGCCGACTGCCCGATCCGGCGACTGTGCGGGCCCTGGTGAGCTGGACCGCCGCCGGACAGCCCGGCTCGATCGTGGTCTCGCTGCGCGACCTGGACATCGGCCCGCTCGACGTGCTGGCCCTCGCCGACGCCGCCGACCAGCCCCAGCGCGCCGAGCTCGAAAGCCGCCTGCTGCTCGCGGCCGCCCCGCCCACCGGCGCCGGCACGGTGACGATCACCTACGGCGCCGAACACCTGCCGACAGGCTCGGTCACGTTCCCCGACCTGCTCACCGCCGCCCGCGCGGTGCGATCCCTGCTCGGCAGCGCGCGACCGCTGGATCTGAAGGCCTTCGCGCTGCCCGACAAGGCGCCGGCCACCGGGGCCGTCGACCTGACCGAGTTCGCGGGCCGGGTGGCGGGGCTCGTCGCAGGCCTCGACACCGATCTCAGCACCCTGCAGAACGCGGTCGCGGCCCTGCAGGCGGCCCCCACCAGCGCCCTGGCCGCGGCCGACGTGGTCAATGCGCTGATCAAGGCCGCCGGGTACGCTCTGCCCTCGGCGCTGCCGGACCCGGCCCTCTCGGCCTCCGGACTCGTCGACCTCGGTCAGCGCACCCTCGGCCAACTGCAAAAGCGCCGAGCGGCGGTGACCGGGCAGACCTCGACGCCGGCCGAAGTCACCGCGGACGCGCAGGCCGTGCTCGGCGCCGGAACGATCATCGTGCCCCGCCTTACCCCGCCGGACGCATCGTCCCTGCACCTGGCGTTCGGCGAGTCGGCGGCCATGCAGGCGGTCGTTCCGCAGGCGGTGCGCCGTTGGCTCCTTCAACTCAGCCACATCCGGCCCGGCGTACGGCGCCTCGACCTGGCGATCTCCACCACGAGGCTGCTCGGCGCCGCCCGCCCGGGCATCGCCATCGCCCAACTGCCGCAGACCGCGGGCGACCGCTGGCTCGGCCTGCCGCTCCTGCCCGGCACGACGCCCGCCGGGGGCCGCGTCGCGATCGAGGCCGTCACCACCGGCGACCCGGCCACCGCGACCGCGTACGCCGGTCTGTTGATCGACGAGTGGCTCGAACGCATCCCGGCCGACAGCACCACGGCCGGCGTGGCGTTCCACTTCGACGAGCCGAACGCCCGCGCCCCGCAGGCGATGCTGCTCGCGCTCTGCCCGGACGCCCGCCCGACCTGGGACCTCGGGCTGGTCGCGACGATCCTGGACGAGACGCTCGGCCTGGCCAAGGTGCGCGGCGTCGACCTGGCCTCCGTCCAGGAGGTCGGCCAGATCGTGCCGGCGCTCTACTTCCCGTTCAACCTCCAGGCCGCGACCCCGGCGACCACGTTCGGGAAGGAGTTCACGGTCGATGACGTCACAGTCGCCCGCCTCGCTTGAGCTACCGGTCGCCGTACCCTCCGTCACCAGTTGGACCAGGCTGGAGCCGCAGCCGCGCGACGCCACCCTCGCCCGCTCCCTCCAGGCTCAGGTGCGCGACCCGTTGTGGCTGCTCACCCGCCAGTGGCAGGTCGGCGAGTTCGCCGGAGAGGACGCCGGCTCGCCGGTGCAGACGACACTGGGCATCAGCTCCCGCGCCGTCACCGGATACCGCGCAGGACCCCCGGGCGGCGCCGTCGTCCCGCTCGACGCCGCCACCGCGCTGGAAACACAGGTCGAACGCGGGCCGGTGCACTTCAAGGTCTTCGGCAGCGTCCAACTCGGCCTGCTGTTTACCGATCTCGCCGAGGACGCGGGCCTTCCCGCGTCCACCGTGGACGCCTTCCGGGCCGCCTTCCCCCTCGCGGCGACCGACCCGGCGCCGAACCTCGCCGGCACCGACGGCTTGCAGTTGCGCGCGCTCGCCGCCGGACGCGCGATCGACGGCGAGGCGCTCTACCGCTCGGTGCTCGCCGCCCGCGCCGGTCAGGTTCCGAACCCGCCGCTTCCGCCGCAGGCCTCTGATCCATCCGTGTCGGCCGTGCTCAACGTCTTCGCGGCCCTGCGCACCAGCGCCTTCACCGAGCACGAAAGCGCCGCCTGGCAGCCAGCCGACCTCGACTACGCGTTCGGACTCGAGGTCGCGAGCACCGACGGCGACTCCGCGCTGCTGGAAGCCGACGCGTTTCCGGGCGGGCACCTGGACTGGTACTCCTTCACCTCGGCGACCGGGAAGACCTCGTCCACCGCAGCCGACCCGGTGTACACGACGACGAACATGCTGCCCGGCCACGTCACCTTCCACGGCATGCCCTCCGACCGCTGGTGGGGCTTCGAGGACGACAAGACCGACTTCGGGCAGCTCGATGCCCAACACGTCGACCTGGCCAAGCTCCTGGTCATGGAGTTCGCGCTCGTCTACGGCGGCGACTGGTTCTACATCCCGGTGCCGAGCCCGATCGGCTCACTGCAGAACGTCACGACCCTCGTGGTCACCGACACCTTCGGCGAGCGCACCATCATCCGGCCGGTGGAGCACTACCCGGTCCAGGACAGCACCCGCCCCTGGTCCATGTTCAAGGTCAGCGACGCCACCGGCGCGGTCGGCGACTACCTCCTGCTCGCGCCGACCCTCGGGCAGACCGACGACGCCGACCCGCTCGAAAACGTGCTCATCACCCGCGACCCGACCGCCGCGCTCGCCTGGGCGGTCGAGCAGACCCTTCAGGGCGCCTCCGACCTCGGCGTCGACGGATTCGAGAGCTACCTGGCCCGGCTGCGCGAGCAAGGCCAGACACCGCCGCCGCAACCCGCCCCGGACATGCCGGCGGTCGCTTACACGCTCGAACACCCGCCGCCCGACAACTGGATTCCGCTCGTGCCCGTCCTGCCCGCCCTCGGACAGGCCGCGGTCTTCCGTCGCGGCACGATGGACATCCCCGGCCCGGGCGGCACAGTCGAACAACTCGTCGCGCACGCCGAGCTGCTCGAACCGGGCCAGCCGTTCTACCTCACCGACCGCGTGGTCACCCCGATCGGCGTCAACGCACAACGCCTGTTGCGCCGCACCCGCCTGCCCGACGGTAGCACGATCGCGTGGCTGGCCAGACGCAGCGGCCCCGGACGCGGCCTCGGCGCCGCAGGACTCAAATTCGACTACCTGCGCGACGGGACGACTGCTTCGAGCTAAGACCTATCCAGACGGCTCGCTGTTGGCGTGGCAGGTCAGCGGTCATGGCTGACCCGGCGCACACCACGCGACCACCCACGAAATGGCGTGGTGGAAGAACGTTTCCGCGGCGGACGACTCATTCCGTGCGCAGTACCTCGGCCACCGGCCGGTTCGCGCCGATGCGGGCAGGCAGCAGGGTCAGCGCCATCACCGCGACCAGAGTGCCCACGAGCACGGAAGCCAGCGACCACGTCGGCGGAGTGACCACCGACGTGCCGCTGCCACCGGCAATGGTGATCACGACGTTGAACAGTCCGAGCCCGGCCGGGATGCCGAGCAGTGCCGCAGGCAGCGCGGGTATCAGTTGGGCCGCGGACAGACCGGCGCTGACCTGCCGCGGTGTCGCGCCGAAGGCGCGGGCGAGTGCGGCGGGCCGGCGGCTGTCCACGATGGTGGCCCAGGTGACGAAGAGCGCGTTGGCTGCGGCCAGGAGCACAAGGCCCACGGTCAGTACCGTCGCGACCTGGTTGATCTTGTCGGCGAAGGCGTTGTGCGCCAGATATGCGCTGTTGCCGAGTTGCGGGTTGGCCGTGCTGAGCGTGTGCTGGATCGTCAGCGCGACCACGATCATCGCGACGGTGATCAGCAGGCTGGCCACGGACAGTACCGCGCGGCGCGGTCGGCGGGCCGCCAGGCGCATCCCGAGCAACAGCGACGCGGGCAGCTTGGCGGACAGCGCGTTCACGCGGGGGTGACGTCGCGGGGGTGTCGCCGCGTGCGCCAGGGCTCGCAGCGTGCTGGTGCGCGCGCCGCGCAGCGCAGGCACCAGGGTCGCGCCGCAGGTGATGGCCACGGCGACCCCGATCACGATGGCGACGGTCGATGCGGTGATCAGCGGCGCGTCGGGGGCGCCGACCAGCCCGGCGCCGGGATTCGTCAGCAGGGGCGCCGCGAGCCGCCCGGCGACCAGCCCGACCACCGCGGCGGCCAGCGCCACGATCAGGTACTCGGCTAGCAGCAGCACCGCGATGAATCGGGAGGTGGCGCCGACCGCCTTGAGCAGGCCGATCCGGCGTGCCTGGTCGGCCAGCCGCGCGCCGACCAGCACGGCGAGGCTCGCCAGGGCCAGCAAGCCCAGCAGCCAGCTGCCCACCACCAAGACGACGCGCTCCGCCAGTACCAGCACGGCGTCCTCGTCCCGGATGTCCTGCCACGGTGTGGCGAAGAACGTGTCAGTGGTGTGGGCTGCTGCGAACGCGGGGGCCGCGTCCGGCGAGGCCAACCGCAGATTCAGCACATAGGCCACAGTCGTGTCGGCATCAAGGAGCTGCAGACTGTCCGCGGTGGTGATCCAGACCAATCCCGGCGCATTGTTCGGATAGGTCGCCCGCGCCGCAGTGACCGCGATGCCGGCCACCTGGAACGGCCGCCCTTTGAGGGTGATGCGATCGCCCGGGGTCACGCCGAGCGCGTCAGCCAGGCCGCGTTCGATCACGACGCCGCCCGGCCGGATCCAGGAACCGGCGGTCACGGCCGGCTGGTCGATGGCGGCGGGTCGTACATCCCGGGCTTCGGTATCGACGTCCACTCGCTGGCCGCGCGCTCGCAGCGACGTGGTGACCAGCAGGTACGGCCCGGCGGCAGCCCGCACGCCGGGCGCGTTGGGCAGGCCGGCCAGGAAGGCTGCCGGATAGCCACCATTGGTGGTGACCGTGACGTCGGGCCCGGCGGTGACAGCGCGGGTGTGATCCCATGGGCTGGCGGTGACGCCGCCCAGCGCAAGTCCCACCGTCAGGGTGGTCGTCGTGGCCGCGATCACCAGGAACAACATGGCGCTCTGGCCCGGACGGCGGCGCAGGTCGCGGATCACCAGCCGGATCAGCAGTCGGATGCGGCCCATGGGATCAGGCCTCCCATCCGGCCATCGCGCCGAGGTTCGGCCGGTGGCCGCCGCCGGTCAGCCTGGTCTCGTCGACGAACGCGCCGTCGCGCATGCAGACCAGGCGGTCGGCGGTGGCCGTGATCCGCGAGTCGTGGCTGACCACGATGACGGTCTGTCCGGCCGCGCGCAGTTCGTCGAAGACCCGCAGCACCTCGACGGTCGCCGTGCTGTCGAGGTTCCCGGTGGGTTCGTCGGCCAGGAGCACCTGCGGATCGCCGATCAGTGCCCGCGCGATCGCCACCCGCTGCCGTTGCCCGCCGGACAGCTGCGCCGACAGGTGGCCGGCCCGCTGCGCGAGACCCAGCCGCTCCAGCAGTTCGACGGCTCTGCGGCGGGCTGTGCGCGATGCGACGCCACCGAGGAGCGCGGGAAGTTCCACATTCTCCACGGCGGTCAGCTCGTCGATGAGCTCGAATGCCTGGAACACGAATCCGATGGCGTGGTTGCGCAACCGGGCCATCGCGGTCTCCCGCAACCGGTCGATGCGCTGTCCGGCCAGCCACACCTCGCCGGCCGACGGCCGTTCCAATCCGCCGAGCAGGTGCAGCAGGCTCGATTTGCCGCATCCGCTGGGCCCGACGACGGCCACGGTTTCACCGGCCGCCACCTCGAGATCGACCTCGTCGACCGCACGTACCAGGCTGGCCCCCGCACCGTAGTCCAGCCGCAGCCCGCGGGCGCGCACCATCGGCGATTGCGTCATGACCCCTGTCCCCTCCGCGTGCTCCAATGCCGTTCGCACTGATCCAGCCAGTTGAGATCTGCCTGGAGCCGCAGCACGGCGCCCTCCAACAACAGTCCGGCCACCGAGCCGGCCGGCTCGGCCATCGCGGCGCGCTGAGCATCGCCGACGAGCCGCAACAACTCCCGCCGCTGCACGGCGATCAGGCCCACCGGGTCGGCCAGGCCGGCCCAGGCCGCCGCGACGAGCTTGAGATGGAACTCCACCGGGGCGGGCCTGGGCCACTCCGTCTCCGCCAGCCACGCCGCCACCCGCTGCTGCCCGGCCGGGGTGAGCAGGTAGACCTTGCGATCCGACCGGTCGGCCTGGCCTGTCGCTTGCTCCACGGTGATCAAGCCGGCCCGTTCGAGCCGGCCCAGGGTGACGTAGACCTGCCCGCCGTTCATCGGTTCGCCCAGCGGGCCGAGCGCGGCCTGCAACCGGGCACGCAGCTCGTAGCCGTGCGACGGCTCTTTGGCCAACAGCGCCAGCAGAACGTCTTGCACTCCAACACCCCCTAACCGTTAGCTGTAACCCTAACGGTTAGGGGATGGAGCGTCAACAGACCTACGGCCGGGATGGAGTCCGCACGGTTCACGACTACAGGTAGGCGTGAACCTGGTCCGAGCAGGGGCTACGGACGGACCCGACCACGTGATCAGCTGCGGTATTCGGATTCGGTCGGCAGACCGGATGAGACTGACTTCTCGGTCCGGGCGACCTCGGCACGCGCGTAAGCTGCCCTGACCGCGGCCTTGAGCGTCTCGATGTCGTAGGCGCCGTGGTGGCGCTTGCCGTTGATGAAGAACGTGGGCGTGCCGGACACGCCGCTCAGATCCGCGGAATCGGCGTCTTCGGCGATCCGCGCGGCGTCGGCATGGCTGCGCAGGTCGTCCGCGAAGCGTTCGGTGTCCAGACCGAGCTCGGCCGCGTAACGACGCAGGTCGGGAGCGGTCAGCGCGTCCTGGTGAACCAGCAGCAGATCATGCATCGGCCAAAACCCGCCTTGCGCGGCCGCCGCCTCGCCCGCTTCCGCGGCGAGTTGGGCATGAGGATGCACGTCGCTCAGAGGCAGGTGCCGCCACACGTACCGCACGTCCCCGAAGGCGGTCAGCAGTTCGCGCAGCACCGGCTCGGCCTGCCCGCAGTACGGGCACTCGAAATCCCCGTACTCGACAATCGTGACCGGTGCGTCGGCCGGTCCACGAATATGGTCGCGATGCTCGTCGACGGGGACCGCCAAGTCCACGATCACGTCCGCGGTGCCCAGCAGTGCCCGCTGGCGCATCCGCTTGGGCAGCAGCGCGGTGACCCGGAACACCGTCCAGGCCAGCGCCGACGCTCCCGCCGCCGCGGACAGCACGCCGAGCTTGGCCTGCTCCAACTGGACGCCGTGGAACGCGAGCGTGGCGATCAGCAGCGACACGGTGAACCCGATCCCGGCGGCCGCGCCGGATCCGGCGGCTCCGGCCCAGCCGACCGGCAGGCGCACCCTTCCCCGGCTCAGCCGGGTGAGCAGCCACGCAGCGCCAAGTGTGCCCACCGGCTTTCCGACCAGGTAAGCGATCAGGATACCCAGCGTGATCGGGGAGGTGTAGGCGTCGGCCACGAAGCGCGCGTTGACCGGGACGCCGACGTTGGCGAGGGCGAACAGCGGCACGATGACGTAGCTGGTCCATGGGTGGTACCAGCTCTGCAGCCGCTCGTTGGGCGAGATCGCGGCGGACACTCCGAGCCGGGCGCTCTGAGCCAGCTCGGCGGTCGGCTGCTCGCGAAACCGCCTGAACAGGTCGGTGGCCTGTTGCAGGTCGTCACGCGCGGCCGGATAGGCGAAGGTGAGCAACCCGATCACCAGGCCGACCGACACCGGGTCCACACCGGACTTGAAGAACGCGACCCAGGCCGCGAGCCCGAGCAGGAAGTACGGCGGGCCGTAGCGCACGCCGCGCCGACGCAGCACGTAGGCCACGCCGAGCAGGCCCAACCCGACCAGCAGCGCCGTCACCCGGATGCGTCCGCTGTACACGAACGCGATCACGACAATGCCGACCAGATCGTCGACGACGGACAAGGTCAGCAGATAGGTACGCACCCGCAGCGGCAGACTCCGGGCGACCAGGGCGAGCGCACCGAGGGCGAACGCGGTGTCCGTGCTCATCGCCGCGCCCCAGCCGTGCGACGACGGGCGACCCGCGTTGAAGGCCAGGTAGATCGCGACCGGCAGCAGAGCCCCGCAGATCCCGGTCAGCAGCGGCAGCGCGAGCTGGCTGCGCCTGCGCAACTCGCCCATGTCGAACTCGCGGCGCGCCTCGAGGCCCACGACCAGGAAGAAGAACGTCATCAGCCCGGAGTTGACCCAGCCGCGCAGGTCCTGCGCCACCGCCGCGTGCCCGACGCTGACCGACACCGGAGTCGACCACACCGCGCCATACCCGGATGGTGCGATGTTGGCCCAGGCCAGCGCGACGATCGCGGCGGCCAACAGCAGCGCAGCACTGCCGGTCTCGGTGCGCAGGAACTGCCGACGCGGCGTGCTGCGGTCGCCCGCTAAAGTCGTCGTGCCCGCTGCCGTCGCGGTCGATCGAATTTGTGCCATACCGGGATTCTGCCGACTCTGCTCGACTTCAGGGTGGCAAGCGCAGACGCCGGGCCGTGCCACCTCCCGCGGTGGCGCGGCCCGGCGTCCGGGTCAGTGCTCAGCGATCGCTCGCCCCGGCACGGTTGATCACGAGGTGGCGGTGAGCCAGAAGTCCTGGTTCGCCTGGCCGTTCTGGTACCAGAGGTCGATGTTCGCGCCCTCGCCGTAGCTGTAGCCGCTCACGTCGAGCGCGAGGCCGGTCTCCTTGTTGATGTAGGAGTAGCTGGTGACGATGCCCCACTGGCTGAAGTTGGGGACGTTGTTGAAGATCTGGCCGGTGTCGGCGGGGTTGCAGTAGGTCTGGAACAGCGCGTCACCCGCGGCGCCGTCGGTGTCCATGCACATGCCGCTGTTCTTGTTGCGCAGCTCGAAGCCCTGGTAGTGGCCGGCGTCGTCGTAGATGCCGTCGAAGTACCACTTCTGCTCGTCGCCGCCGTCGTTGTACCACTGGATCAGCCGGGTGCCGATCGAGCCGGAGCCGCCGGCCACCGCGATCTCCTGCGAGTCGTAGACCGGCGAGATCCAGTAGGCGGTCGTCCCCGGCGAGACGGCGGCGGCATTGGCGGCGGTGGCCCCGAGCCCGACGACGCCGGCCGCGGCGAGCGCCGCGACACCGAAGGCCGCTGCCCCACGGCGGATGAGCTTGACGTTCATGGTTTCCCTCCTTGTCGATGGCCGGTCCCTGGCCGGCCGATAAAGACGGTATGTGCGCGGCAGGGGCGCCGATCTGCAGCGCCGATGCAGCGCGGACCGGGCCGGTCAGGGCGGTTCTGCGGCAGAAACCGGCAAGATTGCTCAGGCGGGGCCGCCGTGGTGTCATGGCTCTGTAATGGTGTGCTGCGCAACCGGAGTGGCCGGCGATGTCAGAATCGTGACGTCGGCGGGTTTCGCCACGGGGCCGCTACGGGACTTGGGGGCCGGATAGCCTCATGGGCACCGCCAACCTCGCGCACGGCGACGGAGCCTGGCTGCGCGGCCTGCGCGTCAGGTCCGGAATGAGCCAGCAGGAGCTCGCCAGGCGCGCCGGGCTCAGTGTGCGGGCCCTGCGATACTTGGAGGGCGGCGGCGTCGCCCGGCCGCAGGCCGCGTCGGTGCGCCGCCTCGCGGACGCCTTGGGCGTCGATCCGGACGACCTGATCGGCCGATTCATCGGGCGGGCCCCGGACAACCAGGCCGGCCGCCTGCGCGTGGACGTGCTCGGCCCGCTCGTCGTGCGGCACGGCGCGAAGGTCGTCGAGATCGGCTCGGCGATGCAGCGCACGCTGCTGGGACTGCTCGCCCTCCAGCACGGCCACGTCGTCGGCAGCGGCGAGATCGTCGACCTCCTGTGGCCGACCGAGCCACCGCGCACGTGCCTCCAGTTGGTGCACACCTATGTCGGACAGGTCCGTCGCCTGCTCGAACCCGACCGCGCCGCACGGCCGGCCGGGCTGATCGTGCGCCGAGGCGGCGGTTACGCGCTCGAACTCGAACAGGACCAGCTCGACCTCGCCGAGTTCGACCGCGTGGTCGCGCAGGCCCGGCAGGCGTGGTCGGCCGGAGTGGCGCAGTCCGCCGGTCAGTTCTACCGCGAGGCTTGGGACTGCTGGCGCGGCGCGCTGCTCGCCGGGTCCGACGCGCGGCTGCATCAGCACCCTGCCGCCGTCGCCGTCACCCAGCGACGGGCCGCCGCGGTGCTCGAATGGACGGACGTCGCATTCAGCCTCGCCACCTACGACACGGTGGTCGGCCCACTGCGCGTCCTCTACGCGGACGAGCCGCTGCACGAGGGTCTGGCGGCGCGCCTGATGCTCGCACTGGCCGGAAACGGGCAGCAGGCAGCGGCGCTCGCCCTGTTCGACGACGTGCGCGACCGGCTCGACGCGCAACTCGGCGTGACCCCGGGGCCGGAGCTCAAGGCAGCCCAGCTGCGCGTGCTGCGCGGGCGCCTGCCTGCCTCGGCGCGTCCGGCCGCCCGCGCAACGCCTGCAGCCACACCAACGGCGCCACCTCCGGCCCAACTGCCCGCCGACGTCGACGCCTTCACCGGGCGCGGCGCACAGCTCGACACGCTCGACGCGCTGCTGCCCGACGAGAACGCCGCCGGACCCGCGCGCGTGATCGTGCTCGCCGGAATGGGCGGGGTCGGAAAGACGGCGCTCGCCGTGCACTGGTCGTACCGGGTGAGCTCCAGCTTCCCGGACGGCCAGCTCTACGTCGACCTGCGCGGCCACAGCGGTGAGCCGCCGCTGCGCCCGATCGACGCGCTGGCCGGGTTCCTCACTGCGTTAGGCGTGCCGACCGACCAGGTCCCCGAGGACGAGGCGCAGGCCGCCGCGTTGTACCGCAGTCGGCTGGCCGGTCGGCGGGTGCTGGTGGCGCTGGACAACGCGGTCGGCGCCGAGCAGGTGCGCCCGCTGCTGCCGACCGGGCCGGGCTCGCTCGCGCTGGTCACCGGCCGGGACCGGATGACCGGCCTGATCGCCCGGGACGGCGCCCGGCTGGTGCCGCTTGACGCCCTGGCGCCGCACGAGTCCGTCGCTCTGCTCGACCACATGCTCGGCCCCCGGCGCGCCGCGGCCGAGCCGGGCGCGGTGGCCGATGTGGCCCGGTTGTGCGCGCATCTCCCGCTCGCGCTGCGGATCGCCGCCGCCAACCTCGCCGCGCGCCCGCGCCACCGGGTGGCCGACTACGCCGCGAAGCTCGTGGCCGGTGACCGGCTCGGCGAGTTGCAGGCGGACGGGGATACGGCCAGTGCGGTGCGGGCCACGTTCGAACTGTCGTGCACCGCTCTGCCGGCCGCGGAGCGCCGCATGTTCCGGCTGCTCGGGATCGCGCCCGGCCCTGACGTCGCCGTCGGCGCGGCCGCCGCGCTCGCCGAGATGTCGGCGGGGGAAGCGGAACGGGCGCTGGACCGGCTCAGCGGGCGTCACCTCCTCCACGAGCGCGCACCCGGGCGCTATGCGATGCATGACCTGCTGCGCTTGTATGCCGCTGAGCTGGCGGAGCGGGAAGAGCCGGACATCGAGAGCAGCGGGGGCAGGGATCTCGCGCTTACGCGCCTCGCCGTGTACTACCGTGCACGTGTCGCCGCCGCCGCGCAGTTGCTCGCCCCGCATCTGCTGTACCTCCCCGCGCCCGACGCGCCGCAGGCCGACCCGCACGAATCCGGCACCGCCGCCTCCGGACCGTTCGCCGACACCGCCGACGCCGTCGCCTGGCTCGACGGCGACCTGCCGAACCTCGTCGCGCTGGTCCGGGAACTCGGCGCGCGCGGGCACCACGCGGCGGCCTGGGGTCTGTCCGACCTGATGTCGGCCTACTTCGCCCGCGGGACCAACACCGTCGACTGGAGACTCGTCGCGGAGACAGCGCACGCGGCCGCCCTGACGGGCGGTGATTCCGGTGTGCAGGCGGCCACGACGCTGCAGTTGGCGATGACGGACGTATACCAAGGGCGCTATGAAACGAGCGCGGTCCGTCTGACGGAGACGGCCGCACTCGCCGAGCAGGCGGGCTGGACCCAGTGCCAAGCGGTGGCGTTGAACAACCTGGCCCGCTGCCAGTGGACCGCTGGCCTGGTCGAGGAGCCGATCGCGTCGCTCACCGAGGCGCTCGCATTGCATCGCCGTGCCGGACGCATCGCGGGCGAAGCCGTCACCCTCGCCAACCTCGGCGCCGCGCACGCGGACCGCGGCCGGGAGCCGAACCCGGGTCCGCGCGAGCGAGAAAGCCTCGAGCTGGCGATCCGATACCTGAGCCAAGCGCTGGACCTGCACCGGC
>NZ_DASZGI010000076.1:0-4708 GCF_035938995.1 Actinocrinis sp. | reverse complement strand
TGCGTTCATCGGAGCTGGCGGCGGCCATCGACTGGGAGCGAAGCCGGCTGTCCCACCATCTGGCGCGTATGGAGCGGCGCGGTCTCATCCGTCGCGACGAGTGCGCCACCGACAACCGCGGCGCCGAGGTCTCGCTGACGCACGACGGAGCGGCGATGTTCCGGGGTGCGACCACACCTCACACGCTGGCCATCAAGAAGCACTTCGCCGACGCGCTGACACCCGGGCAGTTCGAGGCGCTCGCCGAAATTCTGGACGCGCTGCAGAGCCACCTGCACCCGGAACGGACCGCTCGTACCGGGACTGGGGGCGGGCGGCCATGACCGGCGCAGTCTTGTCTCGGCCGCGGCCGCGGATCGCCGTGCTGGGCGCCGGGCACACCGGCCCGGTGATCGCGCGGGTCGCGTTGGCGGCGGGCTACCGGGTGTCCGTCGCGGCTTCGGGCGACCCGGCGAAGATCGAGTTGATCACGCAGGTCCTGGCTCCGGGGGCCGAGCCGCGCTGGGCGGCCGATGCCGTCAAGGACGCCGACATCGTCGTGCTGGCCATCCCGCTGCACAAGTTCGCCGCCTTCGATCCTTCCTCGGTGGCCGGCAAGCTGGTCGTCGACACGATGAACTATTGGCCGCCCGTCGACGGCGTTCAGGAGCTGTTCGAAGACCCACGGTTCGGCAGCAGCGAGATCGTGCAGCGGCGGCTGGCCCGCTCGACGGTCGTCAAGACCCTCAACCATCTCGGCTACCACGAACTCGAAGACGAACGTCGGCCCGCGGGCTCGCCCGAACGCCGGGCCCTGGGCGTCGCCGGCGACGACTCTGGCGCGGTCGACGTCGTGGCGCAGGTCATCGAACGTATCGGCTACGACACGGTCCGGCTGGACAGCCTGAGAGCCGGGCGCCTGCTCGAACCCGGCGGTCCGGTCTTCGGCGTGCCGCTGCGGCGAAGTGAGTTCGAGCAGGCCGTGTGGGTCGAGGCCGCATGAAGCGGTCCCGTGCGCGCCCTTCGACCGGCTCACCACCAGACAGGGAGACTCAAAGTGACCACAGCACCGTCGCACACGGTACAAGCTTCCGCGGACCAGCCTGCGAAGTTCCCGCTCGTCCTCGGCCTCGACACCTTCGGCGACGTCACCGACGACGAGGCCGGCCGGCCCCTCTCGCATGCCCAGACGATCCGCGACGTCGTCGAGCAAGGTGTCCTGGCCGACCAGGTCGGCGTGGACTTCTTCGGGATCGGCGAACACCACACCGATGATTTCCCCATGCCGGCCGGCGACGTCGTCCTGGGCACGATCGCCGGGCGTACGACCCGCATCCGCCTCGGGTCGGCGGTCACGGTGCTGAGTTCCGACGACCCCGTTCGGGTGTTCCAGCGCTACTCCACGCTCAACGCGGTCTCCGGCGGCCGGGCGGAGGTCATCCTCGGGCGTGGTTCCAGCATCGACTCGTTCCCGCTGTTCGGGTACGACCTCGCCGACTACGAGGACCTCTTCGAGGAGAAGGTCGACCTCTTCGCCGAACTGCTCAAAGGCGGACCGGTCACCTGGCAGGGCAAGACCCGCGCGCCGCTGCGCGGACAGGATGTCGTGCCCCATCCCGAGTCCGGGCCCTTCCCGGTGTGGATCGGCGTCGGCGGCAGCCCCCAGTCGGTCATCCGCGCCGCGCGTTACGGATTCTCGCTGATGCTCGCGATCATCGGCGGGTCCCCGGCCCGGTTCGCGCCCTTCTCTCAGCTCTTCCAGCAGGCCCTGGGCAGGCTTGGACACGCGGCCCTGCCGGTCGGGGTGCATTCGCCCGGGCACGTCGCCGCCACCGATGAGCAGGCGCGCGAGGAATTCTGGCCGCACTATCGGGAGGTCATCAGCCGCCTCGGCAAGACCCGCGGATTCGCCGTTCCGACCAAGGACTCTTTCTCGTCCGAGGTCGGGCCGCACGGGGCGCTCTACATCGGGTCGCCGGAAACGGTCGCGCGGAAGATCGCGGCGAACCTCCCCATGCTCGGCGCGACGCGCTTCGACTTGAAATACGGCATGGGAGGTCTCTCCCAACGGGCGCTGATGACCAACATCGAGCTTTACGGCACCCAAGTCATCCCGCGCGTGCGCGAACTACTCGCGAACGCCCAGGCGGGAGCATGATGACTAGTACGAAGACCGAGGAGGGCCCGGGTTGGACACCGCGTTGACCACCGATCGGCTTGTCATCCGGGACTGGTCCGTCGACGACGACGTCGACGCGCTGGCGATCTACGGCGCGCCGGACGTCGCCCACTGGCTCACCGGGGCGATGGACCGCGTCTCAGACCTGGCGGCGATGCGCTCGGTGCTGCACGCCTGGAAGGAGGCACAGCCGAACCTGCTGACGCCCCGGGGACGGTGGGCCGTGCAGCGCAGGGATGACAACGTGGTCGTCGGCGGCCTCGGCATCCGGCTGCTGCCGCCCTACGAGGAGGACCTCGAGCTGAGCTGGCAGCTGAACCCGCACGAGTGGGGGAAGGGGTATGCCACCGAAGCCGGCCGCGCGTTGATCGCTTGGGCGTTCACCCAGGACATCGACGAGCTGTTCGCCGTCACCCGGCCGAACAACCTGCGCGCCATCGCCACGGCGAAACGGCTCGGCATGCAGTGGGTCGGCGAGACCGACAAATATTACGGACTGACCCTCCAGGTTTACCGCATCCGCCCCAGCGATCTCACCGGCTGATCACCGTACACCGGCGCTGTGGGCGGATGGAGTCGGCACGGGAACCAGTGCGGACTCCAGGCAGTCGCCACGCGCGTCCCGTCGGCCATGTGTGCGGGAACCGGACAGCTAACCGCTAGCCTCAGCGGGCTGCGATCCCGTCGCCCCGGCCGCTGAGCTCCAGCCCGGCTCACCGGTAGCGCGGAATCCAGGTTCACGCCCAGACCGTCTGCGACCTTCGGAATGCCTCCGACCCCGCCGTTGTGCGGCGGAGCCGGGGCCGGTCATCGGCGCCCAAGGCTGGTTGGCTTGCGTGGCAGGCGCTCGGATTATCGCCGCGTCGCCGTCACCGCCGAAGTGTTGCAGCTACAACGTCACGTCAGTAGTGTACCTACGACACATCGGCTGCAATATCTGGTTTATCCCATGACACGTGGGTTGTGAGTGCGGCGGCACCGGCGGCTTGCCAGATCGACGACGTCTCAACGAGACACAAGTCAGCCTGCTGCAACTGCACGAGAGGAGCAACGATGTCCACCAGCACGAACCAGACCACCAGGAAGCTCGCGGACGGCAACGAGATTCCGCTGCTCGGACTCGGTGTCTGGCAGGTGCCCGACGGGCCGGATTGCGTCAAGGCCGTCCGCTGGGCGCTTGAGCTCGGATACCGCCACATCGACACCGCTCAGGCGTACAGGAACGAGGGGAGCGTGGGGAAGGCACTGAAGGAGAGCGGGGTCGATCGTGACGATGTCTTCATCACGACCAAGTTCCTCCCCCGTGCCAAAGATCCGGTGGCCGAACTTGAGCAGAGCCTGCGCAGGCTCGGGCTCGACCACGTCGATCTGTACATCGTGCACTGGCCGGAAGGCGGCCCTACCTGGATGTGGCCAGGCATGGAGCGCGCCCGTGAACTCGGATATGCCCGGTCGATCGGCGTCTCGAATTTCAGCGAGACCGAGTTGGCGAGTGTGGCTGGAATCGCCGATGTGATGCCGGTCGTCGACCAGGTGAACTTCAACCCCACCGCTTTCCGTCGGGTACTGCTCGACGCATGTCAGCGTCGAGATGTGGTCCTTGAAGCGTACAGCCCGCTTGGCACAGGCAGTCTCCTGTCGGACGCCACCGTAGGTGCCATCGCAGCCCGAGTCGGCCGAACGCCGGCCCAGGTGCTGCTCCGCTGGTGCGTGCAGCGCGGTGTCCCGGTGCTTTCCAAGTCAACCCACCGGGACAGGATCGAGGCGAACGGCAGGATCTTCGACTTCGCACTGACCGACGAGGATTTCTCACAACTGGACGCGCTCGATCGCACCGGCGGCACCGGAAACGGTCTTGAGCAGCCATGGTGGTAAGAGGCCGGAGATCCGTGCGATCCATTATCGTGCGGGAGAAATGCACGCCCTGGATGCGGACGACTCCGAACTCATGAGACCCCTCGTCTTCGAATCGATTGGGATGGCGGTATGAGCGCGGGCGAAGAAACCCTCGTCGAGGTAAACGGGATTTCGCTCCATGTTGAACAATATGGAAGCGGCACGCCGGTACTACTCATACACGGCTGGCCAGACTCCGCCTACCTGTGGCGCCACCAGATCCCGGTCCTGACAGCACAGGGCTTCCGCGTGATCGCTCCCGACATGCGAGGGTTCGGGCGGTCTAGCCGCCCGGAGGCGGTCCACGACTACGCGGTGACGAAGGCCGTCGACGATATGACCGGGCTGCTCGACGCGCTGAACGTGCCATCCGCGTACGTCGTCGGACACGACTGGGGAGCGGTCGTCGCCTGGCTGATCGCCATGACCCGGCCGGATCGAGTCAAGAAGCTGGTCGTGCTCTCGGTCGGCCACCCGAGCGCGCCGTGGTCTCTCCGGCAGCACGAGATGAGCTGGTACCAGCTGTTCTTCCAGTTCGAAGGCATCGCCGAAGCGACCATCACTTACGACGACTGGGCCTGGTTTCGCCAGTTCAGCCACGGCAACGGCGACCAGGATCGCTACCTGCAGGACCTGTCCCGCCCGGGCGCGCTT
>NZ_DASZGI010000075.1:0-18707 GCF_035938995.1 Actinocrinis sp. | reverse complement strand
CTCGCGTTGACCGGGAAGCTTGACCGCAACATCTCCTCCCACTGGCCGGATCCGGTCCTGGTCTTCGAGCCCGATCCCGACGACGGACCCGTGCTCGTCGTCAAGCGCTACCGTGTCGCCGAGTCGAACCAGCAGGCGTTCCTGCAGGCCATGGAGTTGGTCGGGCGTTCCCGGCGCCGCACGGGCGCGGTGCGCTGGGACGTGTTCCGAGACGGGGACAGCGCGGACGGCTTCACCGAGGTCTTCGCCCTGCGCTCATGGGGCGAGCACCTGCGCCAGCACTCCGACCGGCTCACCGGGGCCGACGCACAGTTCGAACAGCGCGCCCTGGACCTCGTGCAGGGCGAGCCGACCGTAGAGCACCTGCTCCCGCCCACCGTCCGCTCGTCACCACCCGCCGGGGCCAACCAGTCCGCGACCCACGAGGGCTGATTCCAGCCGGCCCCAGACCACGCATCGCATCAGGCTATTGTTTTAGTTCTCTGCTCGGCGGCGGGGCCGGCGAGCGGTGTGCTGTGGTCTGCGGTGATGCGTGTTCCGGCGTGTTCGGATAGTGCGCGGGCCCCGTCCGCGAGGCGGGCGATGTAGGCGGGGGATCCGGTTGCCTCGGTGAAGCTGGCGGCGGCGTCGATCTTGGGTCCCATCGAGCCGGTGCCGAGGCCGTCCTGGGCGAGAAGCGATCTGGCCTGGCTGACCGTGAGGGTTGAGAGCCGTTCCTGTTGTGGTGTTCCGTATCCCCGGTACACGCCGTCCACGTCGGTCAGGATCAGCAGCGTATCGGCGTGCACGGTCTGGGCCAGGATGCAGGCGGCGAGGTCCTTGTCCACGACGGCCTCGACACCGACCAGGCGGGAGCCGATCTCGACCACCGGCACCCCGCCTCCGCCGCAGGCGATGACGGTGGCGCCGCTGCGGACCAGGCCGACGATCTCGGGAGCCTGTTCGATCGCGCAGGGCCGCGGCGAGGGTACGGTGCGCCGCCAGTTCCCATCGCCGGATCCCAGAGGGCTCATGTGGTATCCGAAGTCCCGCGCCATGCGCCGGGCCTGCGCGCGCCCGTAGTAGGGGCCGATCGGTTTCGCCGGATGTTGGAACGCGGGGTCGTCCGAACGCACCCGGGTGAGCGTGAGGATGTTCACCACCGGCCGGTCCAGCCCCTTCTCCTTGAACGTGTTGCGGATGGCGGTCACCAGCAGGAACCCGATCTGCCCCTGGCTCTGCGCGCCGCAGACGTCGAGCGGCATGGCGGCCGTCACCGCTTTGGCCGTCTCGTTCTGCAGCAGGATCCGGCCGACCTGCGGGCCGTTGCCGTGCGTGATGACGACCTCCCATCCCTGGCTCGCGATCTCGGCTATGACCCCGGCCGCGACATCCGCCGAGGCGCGCATGGCCTCCGCGGTGTCTGCCATGGTTCTGTCAAGCAGAGCGTTTCCGCCGAGGGCGATGACGACACGGCGAGCGTTCATGGGTGGATCCTTTCCGTGCTATGCCAAAGAGCTTCAACCGATCCGGGTCGGCGGGTGGGTGTTTCGGGCCTGCTGCGGCCTGTGTCCGTGCGCTGTGGGTGCGATCCGATTCGGAAGTCCGCGCCGGCGTCGAGGATGCCGAGCATCATCTCGGTGCCCGAGGTGGCTCCGTGCCGCAGCACGCGCCGTACGCGGGCGTTGAGGCGCTGCGTCGTGGATGGGCGCAGCAGCGCTCGAAGGCACTCGTCCAGGAACTGCGGGATCATCCCTGCCGCGTACTCGCCGAGCAGGAACTGCGACAGCGGGTGTGTGCTGCCGGGTTCAATGGTGTTGACGGCGGCGCGGAGAAGCGTTCGGGCGGTGAGGGCGGCGGGGCTGTCGGTCGCGAGGTGCAGCAGCGCCGCGAGGTAGCCGGCGAGGTAGTCGTCACCGGCGGGGGTGAGGCCCGGTCCGAGTCCGGCCAGATCGGCGACAGCGCGCTGTATTGCCGTTGGATTCGCGCCCAGACAGCCGTCGCGCAGCGCGAGTACCGGCCCGGAGATCAGCGGACGCGCCAGGAAGCAGCCGTGCCTGCTGACGATGTCCGCGGCGATGGACAGGCGGGCGCCGAGCCCGTCGCCGGCGAGGAGCGGGGGTGACGGCCGCCAGCGTGTCGCGTGTTCCCATGTGACGATCTCACCGGCGTCGCCGACCACGGAGGTTTTCCCGACCGTCACCGTGTCACCGACCGACACGGCACGAGCGAGTGCGCGATGGGCTTCGACCAGCACGGTTCGTGGCCCGCACCCCAATCGCGCGTCGCAGAGCATGACCCAGCTGTTTCCCGGGCTTCTGAGGTTGACCGCCGACTCGGACACGTAGGCGACGACGGCCGGCTTCCCGGTGGCGTCGAAGAGCCTCGCGTCGGCGGCTACTGCACGCAGTGCGTTCACGACGCCCACCCGGCCGCCGCCGGAACTGTCGACTCGTCAGTGAGATTCATGCTGAACCAGGCCTCGAGCGCTTGGATGAAACACGCCGCGGGCGCCCGGGACACGCCCGCGCCGATGATGCGGTGTCCGGGTTCGCGGTGCGCCGTCGCGGTATCGATGATCGGCAGCACGGCGGTCTGGACGACACGGCGGATGTCGATGCCGAGCATGGCCCCGGCGAAGTCCCACTGCGGGACGGCGAGTGCCGGATTGCGGCCCGCTGTGATCTTCGACATCTCGGCGCTGCCGGCGAGCAGCTCACGGTGGGTGCGCCCGATCAGACCGGCGATGCCCGGCGCCGCGGCCATGGCGAACGCGCCCAGGCCGACCGTCTCGGTGATGGCCGAGTCGCCGACGTCCAGGCCGGCGTCGTCCGGGCCGTAGCCGGGGAAGTAGACACCCTGGACGGCGGGAGCGGGCGCGGTGAACCAGGCCGGCCCGGTTCCGCTCGTGCGGATGCCGAACTCGGTTCCGTTGCGGCTCATCGCGGTGACGAGGGTGCTCAGCGGCACCGCGTCGGCGGCGGAGGCGATGAGTTTGGCAGCGGCCATCGCCAGGGGCAGGAACGTCAGCTCGTTGCCGGCCAACTCGTCGAGCGTCGCCGCCGCCTCCGGCCGCGGGTTCTCCCGGACGAGCGCTGGCGCGAGCCTTCGCAGCAGCAGTGCGCTGGCGGCCGTCTGCCTGCTGTGCAGTTCGTCGCCCATCATCAGCGCCTGCGCCATGAGCTGGTTCAGATCCAGGCTGCCGACGGCGCCCAGCGCCCGGCGAAGTGCCGGGTAGAAGACGTCGTTCCAGGTGCGGATCTCCTCCAGGGCACCCTCGTCATAGCATCCGAACAAGCTGTCGTACTCGATCGAGCTGTAGGCGCGGCGGCCTGAGGCCCGGTCCTCGACGACGAACACCTGCATCGACGGGGACAGGACGCCGGCCATCGGAGCCACGCCGCCCAGGTCGTGATTGGGCACCAGCGTGAGACGGCCGTCCTGCGCCAGCCGCGTCGCCGCCGCCGGGGTTTTCGCCCAACCCTCGTGCAGGACAGCGGCGATCACGGCGCCGCGCTGGGCGCCCGACATACGCCGCCAGGTCACCGGCGGGCCGGCGTGCGTCAGCGCCAGCCGCGGCAACTCGGGGAAGAGTTCGCCCAGCGGTGCCACGCCCACCCAGACGGGCTGCACTGCGAGCATCCTGGCCAGCGCAACCTCATTGGCCGCGTCGACCTGACGGCGGGTGATTTCGAGTGTCATCTCCACCTCGGGTGGCGTCAGAGAATCTTCGCCAGCCGGTCCGCGAGCGCGGGGTCCCCGCCCAGCGGCGGGCGCCAGTCGACCTGTACCACTGGGGCGCCCACTGTCCGCAGAGCGTCATGGAAGCCACGCAGACCGACGTTGACGACCCGGCACCGGCTGCCGAAGAGCGGCTGTGAGCCGGTGGTAGCCGCCGCGCTGTCGGATCGCGACGGGACGACCGAGCACGCATCGGCGTCGGCAGCGCCGCCGCCGGCAACCAGGCATGCCAGCCGCGCCGCCTGGGCGTTGGTCGGCAGCACGACCACGCCCGCGGTCTGGAGCAGCGCCTCCGACCTGCGCAGGCCCTGCGGGTCGGCGTTCGTACCGCACACCGAGGCGATGAACGACAGTTCCCGGCCGTCGCGAGCCGCCCGGCGTCGACCGGCGTCGACCGCTTCGGCGAGCTCGGCCGCCGGGTCCGGATGGGCGCCGAAGCCGAGCACGACGTCGAAGAGCACCACGCCGACATGAGGTTCGCCAGCGCACTGGAGCAGCAGTTGCGCGCGCAGGCTCGTGTCGATCATCGGATGGGGGCGCCCGACGGTGAACTCGTCGCCACCGAGGTCGATGAGGCAGTGGTCGGCGTTGGGAAACACGACGCTCTTCGCGCCGTCTGGCGTGACCGCGGGCTGAACTGCCAGGTTTCGCTCAGCCAAGAGCAGCGCTGCTTCCTGGCACAGTGTTCCGCCGCAGTACAGTCCGCGGATCAGGTTCTGGCCCGGCAGCAGCTTCTCCCGTTCGCACTTGAGCACGGTCGCGACCTCGTCGCCCGGCCACCAGAATTCCAGTGGCCCGCACGGCCATTCGGCCCCGACCAGGCGGGCCACCTCGGGCACCACGTCTTCGAGAAGGCGTACGTAGGTCACGCTCTCGCTCGCGGAACCCTTTGGAAGGTAGCCCAGGAAGTTGACGACGCCCGGCTTTCCGCAGGCCCCCAGGCTCGCCACCACCCGGTCGGCGACCTGCGCAGACGGCAGCTTCGAGACGAGTACCACCACGTCCGTGGCCGGATCGCGCGCCAGCAGCTCCAAGGCCTGCAGGGTCGACGCGCCGCCCACCTCGGCGGAAAGGTCCCGGCTTCCCGTGCCGATCGCCTGGGAGACACCCAGGCCCGCCCGGGCGAGCAGGCAGGTGACGGCCTGCATACCGGTGCCGGATGCGCCGATCACGCCGACTCTGCCCGGCGGCACGGCGTTGGCGAATCCCAGCGGCACGCCGTCGATGATCGCCGTGCCGCAGTCGGGCCCCATCACCAGCCTGCCTTCGGCGCGGCCGATCGCTTTCAGCCTCACCTCGGCCGCGACGGTCACGTTGTCGCTGAAGAGCATGACGTTCAGGCCCCGGGACAACGCCCGCCGTGCCTCCGCCGCGGCGAAGGCGCCCGGAACGGAGATCAGCGCGACGTTCGCCTCCGGGTCGGACTGGACCGCTTCCTCCAGGCTGGACCAGTGGGACTCGCTAGCTGTCCCGGGGCCGTCGGCGGCGGCGGTTGCCGCCGTCAGCTGCGCGATCGCCGCGGCCACCGCCGCATCGGCGGCGGTTTGCGTCTCGGCCGACACGACGACGATCAAGTCGCTGGGATCGGCTGATTCAGCAGCCTGCGGCAGCAGGCCGCCGGCGCGGAGCGAGCGCTTGTTCGCAGGTGTGCCCATCATCATGGCGACGTCGAGGACCCCGGGATCCTTTCGGATCGCCTGCGCCGCGCGCATCAGGAACACTGAGTCGCGGTAGTAGTCCGGCTGTATGTGACACACGGTCACCATGATCGGCTCCCTTCTCGTGGACGGTGCGGACGACGCCGTGAGTGCGTACTCGCTCAGGTCAGCGTGTTTCGCCCGGGACTTCCCGCGAACCTGCTGCTAGAGGGAGCGCTGCTGCGCAACCGTCGTCGGCCTGCGCGCGAGCGCGACGTGGATGGTGAAGGAAACCGCCAGTCCGACGAAGACGGAGATGTCGGCGCCGTCGATCGCGCCCACCAGGGGACCGCGCAGGAGAGTCGCGTTGGTGAATAGGTAGGTGCATACCAGGCCGGCTGCGAACGCGATGAGCGCCGACGGGTTCCAACCGCTTCTGTACCAGTAGGGGCCGCCGCGTGGCTTCTGAAGTCCTTGTGCGTCGTACGAATTGCGCCGGACCCAGATCTCTGCGAGGTAGACGCCTGCCCAGGGCGCGATCCAGAGCACCATCAGTGCGAGGAAGTTCTGGAAGGAGGAGGTGAAGTTGGACACGAAGAGCGCGTAGGCCGCCATCGTGGTCGCGATCACGCCGTCCGCCATGACCGCGCGGGGGCGGCTGATCCGCACTCGCAGGGCGAGCAGGCTCATCCCCGAGGAGTAGGTGTTGAGGAAGTTGTTGGCGATGGCGCCGCCTATGACGATGAGCAGGAAGACCGCGAAGAACCAGGTGGGCACGAGCGTGCGCAGGCCGCCGACCGGGTCCGTCATGTTCGCGGCGGTGCCGGCCGCGGCGCCGATGACGCTGATGCCGATCGCGGGAATGATCGACCCGAGAGTCGTGCAGAGCCACACCGCCTTGGACGATTCGTCCGGCCGCAGATAGCGGGCATAGTCCGCGGGGTAGTTCATCCAGGACATGGCCGACCCCGCGACCAGGACCTCCACCGCGAGGATCCAGGTGGCGGTCGAGGTGGAGGCCGCGCCGGCGCTGACGGAGAAGCCGCCGAGGTGGCTCTTCGGCAGCACGAAGACCGCCAGCAGTACCGTGCCGACGCCGAGGGCGTAGGTGAGGATCCGCTGAACCAGCACGATCGTGGCGTGCCCGAAGATGGCGATCCCGAAGGTGACCGAAGCGACCAGAGCGAGCGCGGCGATCTTCACCCACAGCCCGCTCAGGTGGGCCAGTTCACCGAGCTGCACCAGCGCGAGCGTCGCGACCACGATGAACACGGCCTCCCAGCCGACGGTCGTCAGCCAGCTGAGGAAGGCGTACGGTCCGTTTCCCCTGGTCCCGAACGCGCTTCGGGACACGACCATCGTGCCCGTGCCCGCCTTCGGCCCGGGAATCGCGGCGGCGCCGAGCAGGACGTAGAACGAGTGCGCCACGACGATCGCCACCACGGCCGGCCAGAATCCCACGCCGAAGCTGATGATGAGCGAGCCGAGGATGAGATACACGTAGTTGGTGTTGGCGGCCGCCCAGACGAAGAAGAGCTCCCTGGGACGGCCGTGCCGGTCCGCCAGCGGAATGGTGTTCACCCCGTGCGTCTCGACGCTGAAGGCCTCGTCCTTCTGGACCTGCGGTCGGACAGCGGCGGCTTGCGTCTTCTGGTCTGTCATGGCTCGCCCTCTCGCCTGGGTGCGGCGTTCGCGGTGGATGCCGCCGGACGCTGGCCCAGGCCCGGTGAAGCTAAGGACCCATCGAAGCTGGGCCGAAATTTGTTATCCTAGGATCCTAGGTTACGCTTCGTAAGCTAGCTCTCCCGGACGGGGCAGGTCAAGAGCGGGCGCCGGGCGTACCTCGCGGGCCGGGCACTCCCAGGGACCTACCATGGAACGCGCGACAGCCCTTCGGTGAAAGACAGAGAGAAAGCGGAGAGACGTTCGATGCAGAGCCCTCCGATCCGACTCATCGACAAGGGCAGTCGAATTCCCTATTACTATCAACTGGGCGAAATCCTCAAAGAGGAGATCGAGCTCGGCAGATGGGCGCCGGGAGACCTGCTGCCGAGCGAGGCCGGCATGGAGGAGATCTTCGTCGTCAGCAGGACGGTCATTCGCAAGGCGCTGGACATGCTCGAGGCCGACGGCGCCGTGATCCGGCAAAAGGGCCGGGGAACGGTGGTGGCCAAGCCGAAGTTTCGCTATGAGGCGGTGGCTGCGGCGGGGGAGTGGTCGCGCGGTGGGCTGACCGGGGAGCCGCGGCTCGGTCAGGTGATCGACGTGCGCCGGGTCCTGGCGGGCGCTCACGTCGGCAGGGTGCTTAGCACGGCGCCGGAGGACGAGATCCTCGAGTTGACCGTGACCCAGACCGTGGGCGGTCAGCCGGCGTCGTTCAGCCAGATCTACGTGCGGATGGATGCCACGCCGGCGCTGAGCCGGCTGACGGGCGACGCTGACGGCGTCCTCTCGCTGGTCGAGGGTGGCCCGGATGTTCTTGCTCAATTGGCTGCGGCCTATGACTTCTGGCTCAGCGAATCACGGATGACGGTGGAAATCAGTCTGGCCACGGAATTCGAGGCCGAACTGATCGACACTCCGCAGCATTCCCCGGTGTTCCTCCTGAGCTCGGTAGACCTGGACAGAAACGGCGTGCCGGTCTCCTTCACCCGGACCGTCGTCCGGTCTGATCACTTCCGATTCACCGTCGATATCAAGTACCCCGCCGCCGATGACGCCGGTCCGGATGCGCAAGGCGTGATGTCGATGCTTGCGTCGAAGACCGCCACGCCGACCGGCCAGTAGCCCTACCCGGAGATGGACGGTTGATCTGGTGGGGCTGATGATGGCCTTGGCGTCACGTTCGCAGGGGAGGCCGCGATGGCGTATGACGTGGATCTGGCAGATCGCATCCGCGTGTGTCTCGGGTCTGAGGACCGGCTGACCGAGAAGGCGATGTTCGGCGGTCTCGCGTTCCTGATCGGCGGGAATATGGCGATCGCGGCAAGCGGCCAGGGCGGCGTTCTCGTGCGTGTCGATCCGAAGGAGTCGGACGAACTCGTGCGCACGACGGGAGCGACGGTGGCGGTCATGCGGGGCAAGGCGATGGCGGGGTGGTTGCGCGTGGCCCCAGAGGACGTGCGCACCGATCGCGAGTTGGAAACGTGGGTGCGTAGGGGTGTCGGGCACGCCCGTTCTCTTCCGGTCAAGTAGAGCGCGTTCGCCGGGCCGGTGAGCCTCCGTTCGTGGGATTGCGGTAGCGGTTGGATTCGTATGTTGGGATACGGCGGTTATGGGGATGCCGTCACGGGTCGTACTGGTTCGCCGAGCGCGTAGGCGACCGCCTCGTCGAGGTCGAGACGGGCGCCGCGAGCGTAGGCCGCTTCGTAGGCGCCCCGGCCGAGGGCCGCGTCGGCGCCCTGGCGTCTGCCGTGCCAGACGTCTTCTTAGTGGCTCCTTAGGTGCGTCTTAGCGTCAGGTCCGGTGTGCTGACCGCCGTGCGCGAGCCGGGCGACCCACACGCCGCGGCAGCCACGCCCTGTACCTGAACGGAAGGGTGAAGACACGTGCGGCATGACGAATTCGACGACGGCGGCCGTCAGGAGGGCCTGCGCCGGCTCGGCAAGCTGACCTGGCGCGCGACGCAGCTGAGCGCTCTGACGGTGGTGGCCTTCGTGACGCTCTTCGCGCGGTCCGCGCCCACGAACGCGGCCGGTACCGCGTCGACCGTTCCGCAGCCCACGGGCAGTGCCGGGGCGAGCCAGTCCGGTACCGCATCGGATCCGGCCTCTTCCCCCGCCTCCGGATCCGGTGCGGGTCAGAGCTCTTCTGCGGCGGCGGGTTCGTCCTCGGCGCCCGCAGCAGCAGGCACGTCCGCGGCGGCCAAGAGCGGCGGCCAGAGCACCGCCCCGGCGCCCGTGCGGTCCAGCGCGCCGCCCGGTCCCGCGCCCAAGTCCTCGACCCCCGTAGCCCCGCCGCCCAAACCGCCGACCACGACGTCCGCGCCGGTGCAGACGACGACGTCGGCGACCAAGTAGCGATGCGAGCCGACAGCAGCGTCGGCGCGGCCGGCCCGTCCGCCGGTGCGACGCCGCAGGTTTCCTTCCGCGCGCTGGGCACCACGGCGAGCCTGCTCGTGGACTGTCCGGCCGCGCTCGAGCGGGGCCGGGCCCTGCTGGAGGAGGAACTCGCGGCGATCGACTTGGCCTGCTCCCGGTTCCGGCCGGACTCCGAGCTGACCCGGGTCAACCACGCGCCGGGCCGCCCGGTGCGGATCAGCGCACTGCTGACGCAGGCGCTGGCGGTGGCGTTGGAGGCGGCCGCGGCCACCGACGGCGACGTCGATCCGACCTGCGGCGGGGCGCTGATCGATCTCGGCTACGACCGCGATTTCGCCGCGGTCGCCTCCGGGGACGCGCGCGGCGGCAAGCACGGCGTGGTCACCGCACGCGCGATCCCGGGCTGGCGCAAGGTCGAGCTCGACCGCCGGGAGAACCTGGTGCGGGTGCCCTCCGGCGTGGTCCTGGACCTGGGCGCCACGGCCAAGGCGCTGGCGGCCGACCGCGCCGCCGCGCGTATCCACGCGGCGGTCGGCTGCGGCGTCCTGGTCAACCTGGGCGGGGACATCGCCGTTGCGGGCCAGGCCCCGGACGGCGGCTGGCGGGTGCGCGTGATCGATGACGAGGACGCCGCCGGACGGGTGCCGCAGCAGGCCGTGGCCGTCACGGTCGGCGGGCTCGCGACCTCAAGCACCGGTGTGCGCGTCTGGCGCCGCGGCCCGGAGAACGTGCACCACATCGTCAGCCCGGCGACCGGGCGCAGCGCAGAACCGTACTGGCAGACGGTCACGGTGGCTGGGGACACGTGCGTCGCCGCCAACATCGCCTCGACCGCCGCGATCGTGCGCGGGCCGGGCGCCGTTGCCTGGCTCGAAGCACTGGGCATGCCGGCGCGGCTCGTGCGACCCGACGGCGCCACGACCTACACCGGCCCCTGGCCCCGCCCCGACGCGGCGACCGGAAACGGATCCTGACCATGCCTGTCCACGTCTCCTTCCAAGGACCCGGCCTGTGGTACGCGACCCGCGCCACCGGCCTAGTCGCGTTCCTGCTGCTGACGTTGTGCGTGGTGCTCGGCCTGGTGACGGTGGTTCGGTTCACCACCGCGAAGCTGCCGCGCTTCGTCACGGTCGGGCTGCACCGCAACACCTCGCTGCTCGCCGTGGTGTTCCTGGCCCTGCACGTGCTGACCACGGTCGTGGACTCCTACACCTCGATCGCGCTGAGCGCCGCGTTCATTCCGTTCAGCTCGCACTACCGCACGTTCTGGCTCGGCCTGGGCGCGGTCGCCTCGGACCTGCTGCTCGCCCTGATCGTCACCAGCCTGGTGCGGCTGCGGCTGGGTTTCCGCAGCTGGCGGATGATCCACTGGCTGGCGTACGTGTGCTGGCCAGTCGCGCTCGTGCATGCGCTGGGCACCGGAACCGATCCGGCGACCCCGTGGATGTCGGCGATGGCGGTGCTCTGCGTCGCGTGTGTCGTCTGCGCGATCGGCTGGCGGCTCGCGAACGGCTGGCCCGCGCGCAAGGGTCTGCGCCTGGGCGTGGCCGCAGCGACCGTGGCCGCGGTGCTCGCGCTCGGAGCGTGGGCGTGGAGCGGCCCGCTGGCGCCGCACTGGTCGCAGCGCGCGCTCGGCGCTCGGTCGGCAGACCTCGGCGGGAAGTGAACCGCTTCGCATTCGTCGGCGCCCGCCTGCGCCGGCAGATGCCGGTCGGCGCCGTCGCCCTGTTCGCCGCCGTCGTGTCCACCTGGGGCCTGGCGCACGAGTCGGTGCACCCGTACTACGCCGCGGCCGCGCGGTCGATGTCCGGAAGCTGGAAGTCGTTCGCATTCGGCGCGCTCGATCCGTCGGCGTCCATCAGCGTGGACAAGCTGCCCGGGGCACTGTGGGTTCAGGCGTTGTCCCTGCACGTCTTCGGCCCGCATGTCTGGGCACTGATGCTGCCGCAGGCCGTCGAGGGCGTCGCGGCGACCGTGCTGCTGTACCGCCTGGTCCTCAAGTGGGCGGGCGGCGGCGCAGCCACCGTCGCCGCCGTGGTCTTCGCGACGACCCCGGCCGTCGTCGTCACCGAACGCAGCGAGCTGCCCGACCCGCTCCTGGTGCTGTTGTCGCTGGCGGCGGCCGGTTCGCTGACCAAGTCCCTCGAGCGCGCTGTCCCGGGGGCGCTGCTGCGCTGCGGCTTGTGGGTCGCGCTCGCCTTCCAGGTCAAGATGGCGCAGGCGTGGCTGCTGCTTCCCGTCTTCGCGGCCGTCTACCTGATCGAAGGCCCCGTTCCACCACTACGCCGATGGACACGGGCCGCCTCGATGTGTCTGGTCTCGGTCGGCGCTTCGCTGGTCTACGTCAGCGCCCTGTGGCTCATCCCGGCCGCCCACCGGCCCTACGCCGACGGCACCGTCGACGACAACCCGTTCGCCATGGTCTTCGGCTACAACGCACTGGACCGATTCGGCCAGACGTCCGGCGCCCAAGCGGCCATCGTCGCGGCGGGCACGCCGACGAACACCATGGGATGGCGCACGCTGCTTGACCCGGTCTACTTCGCGCCCCAATACGCGTGGGCCGCGCCCCTGGCCCTGGTCGGCCTCGGGATCGCGCTGCGCCGGGTGGTCGGCACGGCGCGGGGCGACCGCACGCGGGCGGGCTATCTGCTGTGGGGTGGCTGGCTGCTCGTCCATGTCGTCGCGTTCAGCCTCGCGAGCGCGTTCCACGGTTACTACACGGCCGACCTGGCACCCGCGCTCGCGGCGCTCGCCGGGGACACGGCGGTGCGGCTGTACCGGGTGCACGGCGTCGGCGCTGGCGGCATCAGGGGGCGCGGTCTCCCGCTCGCGCTGGTCGCCGGGGTTTGCTGGGCGGCGTGGCTCGATGCGCACCACCCGGACTTCGTGCCCTGGCTTACCGGCGCCACCGCGGCGACAGGGCTCTGCGCCGCACTGGCGTTGACGGCCTGCGCGCACCGCCGCGCGCAGCGTCTGCGCCCGGCGGTGATTCGGGGCGGCGCCGCAGTCGGCGCGTGTTCGCTGCTGCTCGCACCCACGGCGTGGGCGCTGTCCGCTCTCAACCCGCTCTACTACGGCACGCCGTTCGCGCCCATGGCAGGCCCCGCCGGCTCGAACCACCACACCGTGGTCGACCTGCATCGACCGCTGCCCGACTACACCCTCGCAGCGCCCGGCGCCGGCAGCGCCTCACTGTGGAACTACCTGCGCGTTCACCGGGGCACGACACGCTTTCTGGCCGCGACCGCCGGTGCGGGGCCCGCCGAACCGCTGCTGGGCTCCGGCGCCGGACCGGTGCTGGTCATCGGCGGCTTCACCGGGCTGGTGCCGTTCCCGTCCGGCTCGGATTTCGCACACCTGGTCGCATCGGGCGAGGTGCGCTACGCCGTGCTGACGCACCCGGTGCCGCCGACCGCAGCGGATCACTGGATCGTCGCGACGTGCGCGATCGTGTCGTTTCCCACGCCGCAGGCGCTGAACGCGGCGGTGGTGACGCTCTACGATTGCGGGCCTGCCCGCGCCTCTGCCCAGTCCCTACGAGCCGCGGGTTGACCGGGAAGCGGCGCGGTGGCGACGGCGGCCGCGCCGGTACTTCGGTTCCAGCGGCGGGCCGAGTTCGAGGGTGACGCGCGCTCCGCCCAGTGTGCCGCTTCCCACGGTCAGCGCGCCTCCGGAGCAGGCGGCGGTGCGGCGGGCGATGTCCAGCCCCAGACCGGTGGAGCCCTCGCCGCTGACGCCGCGGTGCACCGCGGTGCGCCCGGACAGCCCGGGTCCGGCGTCGTCGACCGAGAGCCGGGCGCCCCCGGCGGGGCGGGCGACCAGTTCGAGGGCGAACGCGGTGCCGTCTGGAGTGTGCGCGAACACGTTGTCGAGCAACACGTCCACCGCCGCGGCCAGATCCTCGGAGCCGACCCGCACCGGCAGCGGACCGGGCGCGGTGCGCACCGTCATCGGCCGCTGCTGCTCCTCGGCCAGCGCCGACCAGAAGCTGGCGCGCTCATCGACCACGGCCGCCGCGTCGCAGGTCACCCACACGCCCTCGCGTGCGGGTCGGCGCAGCTCGCGGATGATCTCGTTGACCGCGCCCTCGACGGCGTCGACGCCCTCGCCGATGCGGTCCCGGCTCTCCGGATCGGCAATGCCTTCGGCGTCGATGCGCAGCGCGGTCAGCGGGGTGCGCAGCCGGTGCGAGAGGTCGGCGCTGTACTCGCGCTCCCGGGCGAGCAGTTCGCCCATGCGCACCGCCAGTCCGTTGAGCGCGGTCCCGACCCGCTGCACCTCCCGGGGCCCGGCGGGTTCGGCACGCGCCGTCAGATCCCCTTCGGCCAGCCGGTCCGAGGCGCCGGCCAGGTCCGCCAGCGGCCGCACCAGCGAGCGCGCGAGCCGGTCGGCGACCAGCGCGCTCAGCGCGAGCAGGCCCAGGCCGACGGCGGCGAGCAACAGCCAGGCGCGCACCACCCCGTGCCGCAGCACCGAGTCGGGCACGAACACCCGGATGACCGCCGTGCCGCCGAGCCCGCTGCCCGAGGCGGTCGCGTCGCCGGGCAGTCCCTGGACGGAGACGAGCACTTCGAGTCCCCCGGGAACCTGGGCGGTGATGCTGCGCCCGCTGCGCGCCAGGCGCACCCCGGCAGAGGCCTGTGCCCGCGCCCCGACCGTGGCGCCGTCCGGAAGGAACACGGTGACCGGCTGGTCCGGGGAGGCCGCGTTGAGCTGGTCGACGGCCAGCGTGAGCGTGTTGCCGGACACCGTCGCGACGACCGGGGTCAGCGACTGGGCCTGGGCCACCGCGCCGGCCACCGCACGGTCGGCCGCGAAGGTGCGGATCAGCAGCGCCAGGGGGAGCAGGAACGCGGTGAGCACCAGCGAGGTGGTCGCCAGCACGAGCAGCACCAGGCGCAGCCTCATCGAGACCGCCCGCGGACCGCCGCAGCCGCCGGGTCCGCCCGCCGTGTCGGGCCGCTCATTGCGTCGGATCGACGAGTTTGACGCCGACGCCGCGCACGGTGCGCAGGTAGCGCGGCTCCTGCGCGCTCTCGCCGAGCTTGCGCCGCAGCCACGCCAGGTGCACGTCGACCGTCTTGTCCGCGCCGCCGTAAGGCTGCCGCCAGACGTTGGTCAGCAGGTCGCGTTTGGTGACCACCTGGCCCGGCCGGGTGGCGAGGTAGTGCAGAAGGTCGAACTCCTTCGGGCTCAGGTCCAGCATCGTGCCGTCCAGCCGCGCCTCGTAGGCGTCCGGGCGCAGCATCAACCCGCCGATGGTGATCGTCGCGTCGGCGGGCGTGGCGGCGACCGCCCGGCGCAGCACGGCGCGGATGCGCGCGTCCACCTGGCCCGCGCCGAACGGCTTGACGATGTAGTCGTCGGCGCCGTTGTCGAGCAGCCGGATCATCTCGGCCTCGTCGTCCCGGGCGGTGGCCACGATCACCGGAACGGTGCTGACCGCCCGCATCATGCGCAGCGCCTCGCGGCCGTCGAGATCCGGCAGCCCCAGGTCCAGCAGGACCAGGTCCGGCCGGTGCTCGACGACGTGCCCGACCGCCTCCATCGCGGTCGCGGCGCTGGCGACGGCGTGGCCGAGCGCGGTCAGCGAGCGGATCAGCGCCCGACGGATCGCCGCGTCGTCCTCCACGAGCAGCAGCTGGGCCATGAGGCCAGACGATAACCTAACGCCGCAGGAGTCTCGGAACCCGCCGGGATTCTTGGTGTTGCCTTTGCCCGGCCTTAGCGGGCGGGGGAGGAGCTTCATGGGCGTGAAGGGACGCATTCTCGTGAGTGTCTCCGCGTGGCTCGCGGGGGCGGCGGTGGCCACCAGCGGAACACTGGTCGCCGTCTCGTGGATCGGCCAGGGCATCAGCACCACCCCGGTGCGCACGCTCAGCGTCGACCAAGTCGACAGCGCGCTGGCGCAGGTGTCGCCGTCCACGCAGGACTCACCGCAGGAAAGCTCCGCCAGCGCGTCAGCCTCCGCATCCCCGTCGGCCGCGCCCTCGGTCTCACCGTCCGCCAGCGCCGCCCCGACGACATCCGCCCCGAGGACGCTGACGTCGGCGGGCGGATCGGTCATCGCCGTGTGCACGGCGTCCGGCGCGTACCTCACGTCATGGAGTCCGGCGCAGAACTATCAGGTCGCGGCCGTGCGCCGGGGCCCGGCACCCATCGCGCGGGTGATCTTCCAGTCCGGCCTCAGCCATGTCTACCTGGGTGCCGTCTGCCATAGCGGCGTGCCGACCGCTTTCTCTGGTGAGAGCGAATCGACCGGGCCGGACGAATAGCGGCCGGACGAACAGCGCCGCCGCGCCGATCACGTCGTGCGCGCTCGAGTGCGTTGGTCCAGGATCAGCGCGAGCGTCGGGCAGCTGGCCACGGCTCGGCGCGCATGCGCGACCAGATCCCTGGGCACGGGCCCCCGCGCCAGGATCGGGTATCCCCACGGGTCCAGGTCGACCAGTTCTCCCAGCAGCTCGGCGCACATCCCGTGGGCCTCGCAGGTGATCGGATTGACGCGCAGGTAATGGCTCACCTGAACTCCCAGTCGCGCTTGTGGTCTTCGGGCAGCGGCAGCAGCGGCGCGTGCCGCACGCCGTCGCAGGGCCTGTCCTCGTTGTGCCAATAGGCGTCCTCGGCGAAGGTCTTCAACGCGCTACGCACCAGCCCGGTCGCACCGTCCGGGTGCTTGCACGCACCCCGGCCCTCGACCAGGCCGATCAGCTGTTCGATCCGGGCCAGCGTGCGGCCGCGGCCCCCGTTGAAGGCCAGAGCGGCGAACTCCTCGGCCAGCGCGGGCAGCCCGAACACGCACGGACCGCACTGTCCGGCGCTCTCCTCGGCCAGGTAGCGCACCACCCGCGCGGTCTCGGCCAGCGCGCAGCAGCGCTCGGGCAGCGCGATCAGGATGCCCGCGCCCAGCGACCCGCCCACGGCGCGCAGGTCCGCCCGGGTCAGCGGGGTGTACCAGGCCTCGTCGGCCGGGATCCAGGTGCCGAAGTAGCCCCCGGCCAGGATCGCCTGCGGCCGCTCGGCCATTCCGCCCGCCCGCAGGAAGATCTCCCCGATCGGCGTGCCCATCTCGATCTCGTACACCCCCGGCCGCACGACCGCGCCGCTGAGGGTCACCAGGGTGGTGCCGGGTGCCTCGGGGGAGCCCGCGGAGCGGAACCAGGCGTCGCCGTGCCGGGCGATCAGCGCCAGATGCGCGAGCGTCTCGACATTGTTGACCAGCGTCGGGCGCCCGCCGACGCCGCGCTCGTGCGGGCGCGGCGGGGCGTACGTCGGCTTGCCGACGCCGCGGTCCAGGAACTGCACGATCGCGGACTGTTCGCTGGAGACGTAGCGCCGGGGGATCTCGGCCAGGCGGATGGCGACCGGATCGAGCCCGGCCTGCTCCCGCTCCGCGATGGCCTGCTCCACCCGGTCCACGAGACGCGGCTGCCCGCGGTGCACGACCAGGTACGCGTCCTGGGCGCCCAGCGCCTGCGCGGCCAGCGAGATCCCGTCGAGCACGAGGTGCGGTGCCACGCTCAGCAGGAGGTGGTCCTTGGCGCTGCCCGGCTCGCCCTCCGCACCGTTGGCCACGACCACCGCGGACCGCTTCCCGGCCAGAACCGACCGCAGCTTGCGCCCGGTCGGGAAACCCGAGCCGCCGCGGCCGGTCAGGCCCGAGCGCTCGATCACGTCGATCAGCCGCTCCGGACGCTCGGCGACGCCGCCGCCGAGCGGCGCGGGGCCGTGCACCTGCTGATGCGTGGTCAGATCGAGCGGCCTGCCCGGCCGGGCCCCGGCGAGCAGCCGCGGCGCCGTCGTCCGCGCAGGCGCGACGTCGCGTGTGATCACCAATCGGGCTCCTCCTGCCGGCCGCTCGGGTCTTCAGCACAGCGCAGGAAGTGCTAAGACCCGCCTAAGAGGCTGCTAACGGTCGCGACTGAGCCAAGGACCGCGGCGAATTCAGCAGATCTGGCGCAGGTTGGTCAGGCCGATGCGCGGTCGCCCGAGCCGCTGTCCCGCATGCCATATACGAGCCCGATATCACCGGCCACCGAGGCCCGCTCGGCGTGGACTGCGAATCCGCGCCCCGCCAGGATGTCGCGAATCGCCGGCTCGTGCGCGCCCCACCGCTCGACCTCGATGACGACCTGCCTGATCCGCGGCCAGTCGGCGTCGTCGATCCCGGCCAGCACGTCGAACTCCGCGCCCTCCACGTCGATCTTCAGCAGGTCGACGTGGTCGACGGACAGGTCCTGGAGCACCCGCGAGAGCGACCGCACCTGGACCCGGTATGTCTCCATGCTGCGCAGGCGCCGCATTCCCGCCCGGATGAGCGGCCGCAGCACGAATCCCGGCATTCGCCTGAGCACCGGGTGTCGCCGCGCGCCATCCTCCTTGATCCCTTCGAACAGCGCTGCAGCCGCCCGCTCCTGCTCCTGTTCGAGATTCCCCGCGCCGCGCCGGCTCGACGAAAGCAGCGTGGCGCCCGGGAAGTACGTGATCTCGATCTCGCCGTCCGCGGCCGAGAGCCCGTACGGCAGCGGAGTCACTCGGTCGCCGAGCACCTCCGCGGCATTACGCGCGAGCAACGCGTGAATCGGTGGCACCGGCTCGAAAGCAAGGATGCGCACATCGCCGCCCAACCGCTGCCACACGTAAGCGGAGAAGACACCGATGTTCGCGCCGACATCCAGCACCGTAGCGCCGGGCGCAAGCCGGATCCCGTGATCGAGATAGCTGGGCACCTCGTCCCACAGGAAGTCGGCCTCCCATCCGTTGACGGCACGGAGTTGGGGCCTCGCCGCAGCGTCCTGGACCACGCGCAGACCGTATCAGCCCAGCACACTGCAACACCATCGCGCGCAGGTCTCCGCGCGACGCCCGTTGGCCAGGTCAAGCCCGTCGAGCCAGCCACGAATGTATCCACGCGCCCTCACATACGGCTCATCTTAGATACCGATCGTGAACACGACGGGGCGCTCGCGTGTCTCGCTCCTGCGCGGGCGGGACCGGTGCTACGCTCCCGCTGCGCGACAACAGGCATATGACGTCAATGATGTGATGTCCCGGGCTCCCCATGGCGTGCCCGGAGGCTCACATGAATGCACGATGGACGGGGAGGCCACGGTGAATGCCTGCGGCGTAGCCGTGGCGATGCTGTCGGGGTAGAGCTGGGCGGCTCGCTCGTCGACCGGTTCTCCCGGCGGCCGTTCCGGCGGGGTCATCCGGTGACCGGGACGAAATTGCGGATGACCACGGCGGTCGGCGCCGGAGGCGTGACCGTGACCCCCGCCGTCTCGCTGCCGCGGGTGCAAGTTTCACG
>NZ_DASZGI010000074.1:0-13920 GCF_035938995.1 Actinocrinis sp. | reverse complement strand
CACCAGGCGTCGCGCGAGAGATCACGCCGCGGTCGGGCGCGATCCGGGCGCGGTTCACGGCAGGTCGAGGATCTTCTCCCGCACCGCGTACATCACGGCCTCCATCCGGGAGTGCAGCTGGAGCTTCTCCAGGATGTTGCGCACATGGTTCTTGACCGTGTTCTCGCTGATGAAGAGGGTCTTGGCGATCTTGCTGTTGTTCGCGCCGGTGGCGATCAGCTTGAGCACCTCGAGCTCGCGGTCGGTCAGCTTCGGCGCTGGTGGTCCCTGTTCGCGCTTCTCCTCGCCGTGCTTGGCCAGGGTGGCGAACTCGCTGATCAGCTTGGTGGCCATGGACGGGGTGATCAGCGACTGGCCGCCGGCGACCGCCCGGATCGAGTCGGCGATCTCGTGCGGCGGGATCTCCTTGAGCAGATAGCCGGTAGCCCCGGCCTTGATCGCCTCGTAGAGGTCCGCCTCCTCGTCGCTCATCGTGAGCATGACGATCCGGGTGGACGGGGCGATCTCCTTGATCGCGGCGGCCGCCTCGATCCCGCCGCCGATGCCGCCGCGCTTGGGCATCTTCACGTCCAGTAGGACCACGTCGGGCAACAGTTCGCCGGCCTTCGCCACCGCCTCGCTGCCGTCGCCCGCCTCGCCGACCACCTCGATGTCGGACTCCTGCTGCAGCACGATGTCGAGCCCCCGGCGCAACAGCGCGTGGTCGTCGACGAGCAGCACCCGGATCGGGTCGCCGCCCGGCCGCGGCGCGCGGGGCGCCTGCTGCGGGATCGCCTCCCCGGTGGTCCCCACCTGCGCGGATTCGGATTGGGCCACCTGTCCGTACCCCCTGGATCTGGATCGGCCCGGTCCGGCCCCGCCGCGCGCCGTCACTTCCGGCCCGCCGCCGGATACGCTGGGTGACCGGGTCATCATCGCACAGTATCGGTGAAACCTGATAATAGCTGGCGCAACGCCGCACAGGACAGTGCCACCCCACCAGCGCGCATGCCGTGCTCCCCGGGTCCTCGCGTCAATTTTCCCCTTTCCACACGGTCCCGGGCCGTTCCCGCCGCCGTGCGTACCGGCGGCGGGAACGGCCACTGTCTGCTCTCGATCGTCAGGCGGCGTGCATACGCGCGTCCGCCGGAGCCGCCACCTCGGCCCCGGCCTGGCCGTCGGCGTAGTGCGCGGCGCCGTTCTCCTCCAGGTGGATCACTCCGTAGTCGTATCCCTTACGCCTATATACGACGGACGGTAGCTTGCTCTCGGCGTCCACGAACAGGTAGAAGTCGTGGCCGACCAGCTCCATCTCGTACAGCGCCTGGCACAGGTCCATCGCCGGCGCGCTGTGCGTCTTCTCCCGCACCACCATCGGCCCGTCGCCCTCGACCTCGATCGGCCCGGCGCGGTGGACCCGCTTCTCCTCGTGGCTTTCCTCGTGGCGGCTCTTGCCCTGGCCGTTCAGCTGCGCGCTGATCTCCTCGGCCTCGAGCTCGGCCAGCGCGGCGGTGGCGATGGCCACGGAGACCGGACTGTGGCGCCCGTGGTGGATCCGGCGGCGGTCGGCGGCCCGGCGCAGCTGGGCCTCGAGCTTCGCGGCGGCGAGGTCCAGGGCGGCGTAGGGGTCGGCCGCGCAGGCCTCGGCCCGCACCACCGGTCCACGCGTGCGCATGGTGATCTCGATCCGGTCGCACCGTTCCGCCTGGCGGGGGTTGCGCTCGCGGGACAGCTCCACGTCGAGGCTCATCGTCTTGCCGTCGAACCGCTCGATCCGCGAGAGCTTCTCCACCACGTGCTTGCGGAACCGCTCCGTCACCTCGGCCTTGCGGCCCTTCACCACGATGTCCACCGCGTCTCCTTATCGTTTCGCATGTCAAGGGACTGCCGACGCCGTACCCGCGGGTGAGTACGGGTCTTCCAGGGGGAGGGGGCACCGCCTCCTTCTGGGGTGGTCTGGATATCAACCGTATGCCGGAAACTTCCGGCTGTGGAGGGGGTAACGATTCGGGAACGGCGCCGGGTTCCGGCCGGTCCGCCGATAAAGGGGAGATTCCCCGTTGTCTTGGGGATGAACGTAATCCCGGCAGGCCATGAACGGTAGATGCCCAGTGTCACGCTCGGCCAAGCGGGTGAATCGTCAGCGGATGCCTGCGCGCTCCTTGCGCGCCGGTGCCACGCGCGCTAGCAGGCCCGAGCCGGGCTCGTCGAACCGGCTCGAACCATCCCGTTCATCAGCGATGAGTGATTTAGGCGGAGCACATTCACTGCCGCTGCACATCAACTGCCACTGAACCCGGTCGCGCCGAGCACCGCGGCGCCGATCGGCCGCCCACCCGCCGCGCGCAACGCCCGCGCCGCCTCGGCGAGCGTCGCGCCACTGGTCACGACGTCATCCACAAGCACGGCAGGCCGCAGCAGCACCAAATCGGCGGCGGTGCCGCGGACGCCGAGGGCCCCGGCGAGGTTCTGGGCCCGCTGCCATCGGTCCAGCCCGGCCTGGTCGGCGACCGTCCGTACGTGCCTGAGCGCCGGAAGCACGTTCGCGACTCGGCCGCGCGCCCTCAGTTCACGGGCTGCGGAACGGGCCATGCGGCGGACCGGATCGTGACCGCGCTTGCGAGTCGACCGGCCCGCAGACGGCGCCGGGATCAGCCAGAACTCGGGCTCGCTACCCGCCGCGGCGAGCACCGCCCGCGCCAGCTGCCGGCCGAGCGGCCTGGCCAGATCGATGCGGCCGCGCTCCTTGTGCGCGATGACGATCTCGGGAATCGGGTCATGGTACGGCGCCAGCGCGTGGACGCCCGGGAACCCGGCCGGCCTGCGCTGCGGACGCACCAGCCGAGGCGGCCCGGTCAGCGCGAGGGCGCAGCCGGGACAAAGTCCGTCCACCACGTCGCGGCTGCCGGTATGCCCGCAGCCCGCGCACTCGGCGGGCAGCACGAGATCGAGCAGCGTCGTCCACCAGTGCCCGGCCTGACGCCGCCTCACCTGACGGTTCGTCAGGACTTGTCCCATATAGAGAGAATAGGCCGGTCAGAATGAGTATGAGGGCGAGATTCCGGGAATGGGGTTCTGCCAGTTGCCGAGGCTGGGCGAGTAGGTCGCGATCTGCAGGCTCCCGCTCGACGCGTCCTGGTACGCGGCGAGCAGGCCGCCGGATCCGCTCCAGGCGATCGACGCGGTGAAGATCGGCGGGGCGATGGTGACCGCGTTGAGGTCGGTCGGGGTGAACACCGGCGAGCCGTCGGTGTAGACCTCGGCGATGGTCGAGGACACGCTGCCCTGCTCGGCACCGAGGATCGCCAGGGTCTGGCTGCTGTTCCACTCGACGTCGCCGATCGTCGCCCAGCCGTCGAGGATCGGCTGGGTCGACCCGTCGGCCAGGTTGAGGTAGAGCTGCGAGCCGGTGTTGAGCTCGACGCCGACCGAGAGCGCCAGCGCGCCGACGGCGTCCGCGTAGACGAGCGCGACGCGGCGGCCGTCCGCGGCGACCGAGACCTGCTGGATCGCCCCGTCACCCGGCGGGAGCTCGACGATGACCGACTGCTTCTGCGCGGCCCCGTTGACGTTCGTGTCCACGCGGAACAGCGTCGGCTGCCCCGAGACCGTGGCGATGAACCACAGATGCCCGAACACGTCCCAGCTCAGCGATTTGATCCCGGCGCCGCTGTACACCAAGGCCGGAACCTCGGCGGATCCGGGCGTGCCGAGGTAGAGGTTGGCACCGTTCACGTCGGTCAGCGCGAGGACCGGTTGTCTGGTCGACCCGTCGACGCCGAGGGCGAGCTGCCCGTACTTCATGGTGGACGGCCCCACCTGGGACGGTATGGCGAGCGTCCGGGCGCCCAGTTTGGCCATGACGTGCCCGGCGTTCGGGTCGTTCTTGGCCCCCGGCGGCTCGATGAAGTAGAAGTCGGCGGTGCGCGTCGGCTTCGAGGCGTTGAGCGTGACGTGGTACTTAGCCAGGACGTCCTGGACGTTGTCCGCGTGGCCGAGCCGCATCTGAGGTCCGAGCGCCTGGTCGTAGATGTCGACCGAGGAGATGGAGCTGACGCCGACGAAGGTGGCGAGCAGTTCCTCGGCCAGCCGGTCGCACGAGACGTGCGAGGTCGGGAGGCAGAAGTTCTGCGGCTTGATGGTGACCTGCGCGACCTCCGCCTGCGTGATGGTGACGTTGGCCAGGTGCAGCCCGGTGACGGCCGCCTGCGCCACACCGTCGTACTGGGACGGCGCCCCGGCCAGGACGATGCCGGCGAGCCGGGCCGCCGCGTCCTGGTCGACGAGCGCGGCGCGAAGATAGACCGGGTCCGGGATCATGCTGTTCGTGCCGGGCTGGCCGTCCACGTAGTAGACGCTGTACGGGGTGTAGTAGGAGCGGAACGCCTCCTGCGTCAGCGGGATGCCGAAGCCCGGGGGCACCTCGTCGATGTGATAACCGGTCTTCGAATCGCCCGCGACGTGAAAGAAGTACGACTCCTGCTTGGGCTGCGTGGTCGGCGTGTACCGGCCGCCGGGGTCGACCTGCCCGACCTCGACCGCCTTGATCTCGAACTCGTCGGGCTGGCCGGAGACCGGGTTCGCGCTGCTCTCGGAACTGAAGACGATGACGGTGTCGGGGTCCCAGCTCGCGCGCGCGTGACCGCTCAGGTACTGCTGGGCGGCGTCCGGGTCCGGCTCGTCGCTCGCCGCGGTCTGCAGGAAGCCCTCCAGGACGGCGAGCGGGGAGTCGGTGGACGAGGGTCCGTGGGCGGCCGGCCATATCCGCACGGCTTCGCCGCCGTTCGAGGTCGGCTGGCTGGTGTCTTTGATGACCCCGGAGTTGGTCGGCAGGTCGACGCAGCCCGCGACCAGCGCGGTCAGCAGCGGGGCGGCCAGTGCGATGAGGAGGGCGCGGCGGCGGGGCATCGGCGAATGGAGGCGGCGGGCGATCATCGGATTCCCCCGGTTCCCGCGTCCGGCGCGGCGGCGCGCACGGGCGGAGCGGGCACAGAGCTGCGGCGCTGGCGATCGCGGTGGTGGCTTGAGTCCTCCGGTTCCAGCGGGATCGGCGAGCGCAGCAGCTCGATCCGCGGATTGCGCGGGACGGTGAGCCGGAACTGCGAGCCGCCGCCGGGTTCGCCCCAGGCCTGGAGCCAGCCGTGGTGCAGCCGGGCGTCCTCGAGCGCGATCGCGAGGCCGAGCCCGGTGCCTCCTGTGGTGCGGGCGCGCGCCGGGTCGGCCCGCCAGAAGCGGTTGAACACCAGGGACGACTCACCGGGGCGCAGGCCGACGCCGTGATCGCGCACCGCGACGGCGACGGCGTCCTCGGACGTGGCCACGGTGACCACCACGTCGCGGCTCTCCCCATGCTCGATCGCGTTGACCACCAGGTTGCGCAGGATTCGGTCGATCCGGCGGGCGTCCACCTCGGCGACGCACGGCTCGTCCGGGGCGCTGACCACGACCGCGCCGCCCTTGCGCTCGACCAGCGGCGCGCTGCTGTCGACCACTCGCCGCACCAGGTCCCGCAGGTCGACCGGTTCGGCGTCGAGGATGGCCGCACCGGCGTCGAAGCGGCTGATCTCCAGCAGGTCGGCCAGCAGCTCCTCGAACCGGTCCAGCTGGTTCTGCAGCAGCTCGGCGGAGCGGGCGACCGCGGGCGGGAACGTCTCGCGCTCCTCGTGCAGCAGGTCGGCGGCCATGCGGACGGTCGTCAGCGGGGTGCGCAGCTCGTGCGAGACGTCCGAGACGAAGCGGCGCTGCACCCGCGACAGCTCCTCCAGCCTGCGGATCTGGCTCTGCAGGTTCGCCGCCATCTTGTTGAACGAGGAGGCAAGCGAGGCGAGGTCGTCCTCGCCGCGCACCCGCATCCGCTCCTCGAGGCGGCCGGCGGCCAGGCGCTCGGCGATGCTCGCGGCCATCCGGACCGGCATCACGATCTGCCGGGTGACGAACCAGGCGATCCCGACCAGAGCCAGGACCAGCACGATCCCGGCCAGCACCAGGGACAGTTCGACCAGTTGCAGGGTCTGCTCGTCCTGGCCGAGCGGGAAGGCGTAGTAGATCTGCGCCTGGAAGACGGTGCCGTAGTCGTTGACCGCGATCGACTGGCCGAACACGACGGCGTGCTTGACGCTCTGCGGTTGCCCGGACAGCTGGTAGGCGACGTCGGCGAAGGCGTGGTAGCCGTTCTTCGGATCCTGCCCGACCGACTTGACCAGGTCGGCGGGGACGGAGTCGGCCACCAGGTTGTAGCAGGTCGCCGGCGCCGACTGGGGCTCGCCGCCCTTCTGCACGGTGACCATGACCTGGAACTGGGTGCCCCCGGCCGAACCGCTGCACAGCTGGCTGACCAGGCTGGTGGCGAGGAGGTAGGCCTCGGCGGAGGCGTCGACGCTCTTGGCCGACAGCAGCTGCCTCGCCTGGTCCGTCCCCTCAGTCGCGGTCTGGAGGGCGACCGACAGCCGGGTGGTCACGATCCCGTCGGCGACCCGGCGCGCGATGAAGTAGCCGAGGCCGAGGGCCAGGATCATGGAGAGCACCATGGTGACCGAGACGATGCGGAACTGGAGCGAGCGGCGCCAGCGCGCGGGCAGGTCGTGGACCGCGTGCACGAGCGACCGGAGCGCGCGCCGCACCTCCGTCGCGATCGTCCTGCCCACTTTCCACACCGCCGGTTCCTGGCTCTGTGCCCAGACCTCGTTGCTGGTCCACGTCTCGCAGCCGGCTAACGCACGTCGCCGCTGTTAAGGGCACAGTAACCCCGCCCCCGCCAGGGACGACGCAAATCCGCGCATCCCAGGTTCCGCATCCGGCGGCGGGGTTACGCGGGGCCGGCCTTGTAGCCGACGCCGCGGACCGTGATCACGATCTCCGGCTTCTCCGGGTCGTGCTCGATCTTCGAGCGCAGTCGCTGGACGTGCACGTTCACCAGCCGGGTGTCTGCCGCGTGCCGGTAGCCCCAGACCTGCTCGAGCAGCACCTCGCGGGTGAAGACCTGCCAGGGCTTTCGGGCGAGGGCGACCAGCAGGTCGAACTCCAGCGGGGTCAGCGCGATCGAGTCCCCGCCGCGCTTGACCGAGTGGCCGGCCACGTCGATGGACAGGTCGCCGATGTTGAGGGTCTCCGGCTTGGGCTCGTCGGCCCGGCGCAGCCGCGCGCGGACCCGGGCGACCAGTTCCTTGGGCTTGAAGGGCTTGATGACGTAGTCGTCGGCGCCGGACTCGAGGCCGACCACGACGTCCACCGTGTCGCTCTTCGCGGTGAGCATCACGATCGGCACGCCCGACTCGGCCCGGATCTGGCGGCAGACGTCGATGCCGTCGCGGCCGGGCAGCATGAGGTCGAGCAGCACCAAATCCGGCTTGAATTCGCGGAAGGCCGCGAACGCCCGGTCACCGTCGGACACCGCCGCGGTCTCGAAGCCCTCGCCACGCAGCACGATGCCGAGCATCTCGGCCAGCGCGGTGTCGTCATCGACGATGAGCACACGTCCCTTCATGGCGTTCATCTTCGCATCATTCCGCCGTCGCGCGGTAATAACGCCCGGATGATCTCGCCCCAGAAGAACCGTTGACGCTGAAGAGCCATTGACACTGCCGCTCTTCTCGGCGACCTGGTCGGCGGGAAGAACCATTAACACCGCAGTGGCAGCCGGGTTCGCGGGCGTGGCAGGATGTGGACCTGTTCAGGGTGGGGGCCCGGTGGCGGGGTCCCCGAAGGGATGGGGGATGGCAGAGGTGTCCGCGGCCTGGGCCGCGCCGAGCGCACCGGCTCCAGCTCCCCCGGTTCCGGCGGCGGCGCCCGGCACGGGCAGCACGGCGCCGGACGCGACGGGGGCGCGGAGGCTCGAGGGAGTGCGCCCGATTCCGCTGCGGCCGTTGGGCGTTCTCGAGTTGCTGGACGGCGCGGTCGGCGCGGTGCGGGCGTTGAGGACTGGCCTGGTCGCGCGGGCCTCGGCTGTGGCGGGGGTGTGCGCGCTCGTCGGGCTCGGCGTGCTGTGGGCGTTCGACGCGGCGATGAAGTCGGCGATCCGGATCCACCCGCTGATCACGACGGACTACTTCGGCTTGACTACGGTGCAGTACGGCCAGACGAGTACCGATGCGGTGTTCGGCGCATTCGCCGTCAGCGTGCTGATCCCGACGGTCTTCTGCGGCTTTGCGGCGACCGTCGTGGCCGGGCTGCTCTCCCGACCGGTCAGGGAGTACATCGACGGCAACAGGAGCAACGGGAGCAACAGCGGCAACGGGCAGGGAACGAACGGAGCCCGTCCCGCCACGCCCAGCATTCCGCGACTGTGCGTTCTGGCGGCCATCACCGCGATACCGCGCGTCATCTTCACCGGGCTGTTCGTCGTGCTCGCCCTCGCCGCAGCCAACGATCCCTCTGGCAGCTATGCAGGCATATACACACTGCTCATCGTCGTAGGCGTGCCGCTGTGCTTTTGGTTCACGGCGCAGTTCGCGGTCGCTGCTCCGGCCAGTGTGCTTGAGGGACTCGGCCCGGCTTCTGCGCTGCGCCGAGGTGGCAAGCTGGTCTCGGCCGGGCGCTGGCGGGTGCTGTGGGCGAGCCTGCTGACGCTCGCGATCACGACGGCGGTGACGCTCTCGCTGATCGTGCTCCAGTACTCCATCTACGATGACCACGGCATCAGCGATCTGCTGAACGGCGACCCGGTCAACTCGTCGACGTACTGGTGGCTGGCCGCGGACGTCGTGGTCGCCGCCCTGTTCTCCGCGCTCACGGTGCCGTTTCGGGCCGCGGTCGCCGCCCTGTTGTACGTCGACCGCCGCTTTCGCCGCGAGGGCCTCGATATACGCATCGCCTGGGCTCGCGTCGCCCGCGCGAACGGCGGCGGGAAGGGGCGGTGACGTTGCCTGCGGAGTACAAAGGCGTGCGCATGGACGCGCCCGTCGTGGTCAACAGCGATCAAGCGCACCAGATGGCGGTGCGCGAACTCGCGAAATCGAAGTACCACACGGGCCCGGCGACAGGCCCACCGCAGCAACTGCCGTCGGTCGGCGCTTCACCCCCTCCACCTCCGCACCAGACCTCGTCGGCCGGGCACGCCGGGATGATCGTGCTGGTGATCCTCGCCGCGATCGTGCTCGTCCTCGTGATCGTGCTGTTGCTGCGCTGGCTCGGCCGGCCGCGCACGCAGAAGAAGTCCAAGAAGCCTCCGAAAGAGGCGGCCGCCGCATCGGCCACGCAAGAGGTCCTGGTCGGCGCGGCCCGGCACCGGCGGGCTGCCGAGCTCGCGGCCGAAGCAGGTGACTGGGCGGAGGCGATCCGGGAGCGGTTCCGCGCGGTGATCGCCACTTTGGACGAGCGCGGGCTGCTGCCGGAACGGGTCGACCGGACCGCCGACGAGGCCGCTCACGACGCCGGGGCGCTGCTGACCGCACACGCGTCGGTGCTGACGGCTGCGGCGCGGGCCTTCGACGACGTCGAATACGGCGAGTTCGTCGGGACCGCGGAGGGCTACCAGCTGATCTCGGAAGTGGACGAGCTCGTGAGTGCCGCCCGGCCCGAATCTCTTGCGCCGACGGGCGGCGCCCGGTGAGATCATCGGTCCGCGCGTCGATCGCGGGTTTGTCGGCGCTGCTCATGTCGGTCGGCGCGACGGGGACGGCACTCGCCGCTGCGAGCCCCACGCCGTCGAATGGAGTCGACACCACCACGCTGGCCAATCCGTCCAGCGACGACGCGCTGCTCAACCTGCTCGGCGAGCAGGGAGTCTCGTACACGCCGATCACCAGCCCCGATGACGCGCTCGTCGGCGACGCACAGGACGTCACGCTCGTCATCGACCCGGATGAAATCCCCGACCAGTCGACGCTGGCACAGCTCTCGAACGCAGGCATCGGCCGGATCATCGTCCTCAACAACAACGCGGACACGCTGACGCAGCTGACTGGCGGCGTCGGCGTGGCTCAGAGCTCGGCGTCTCCGCAATCGACGACGACCCTTGAGCCGGCGTGCGCCGAGCCCGACGCGGCGGCGGCCGGGAACCTCGATCTGGAGGAGGGCACCGCGACCTTTTCCATCGCCCCGGGAACACCGGCCATCGGCTGCTATCAGGTCGAGGCCGCTCCCGCACTGGTGGACGTCGCATCCCCGCAAGGCACCGGCGACGTGATCGCGCTCGGCAGCACAGCGTACTTCGAGAACCAGTACCTGGCCTCGGCGGGCAACGCAGCGCTGGGATTGCGGATCTTCGGCGCGCATCCGCACCTGATGTGGTGGGCGGCAAGCTTCATCTCGGACCCCGGACTGCTCAACTGTGTCGGCGCCGGATGCGATCTCGGTCCGGGCGGAAATCCCGGCGGCGGCGCGACGGGCCAGCAGAACCCGACGACGGTGACGGAGTCGCCCGGCGCCCAGCAGGCATCCAGCAGCCAGCCCACGCTGACCAGCTTGATGCCGTCATGGATCTGGTGGGCGCTGCTCCAGCTGGTCGTGGCGGCGCTGCTCACCGCGTACTGGCGAGCCCGCCGCATGGGCAGGGTGGTGACCGAGGAGCTGCCGGTCAAAGTCAGGGCGGCGGAGACGGTAGAGGGGCACGCGCGCCTTTACCGCCGCGCGAACGCCCATGGGCGCGCCGGTGAGCTGTTGCGTCGGGCGACGGCGAGTCGCTTGGCCGGATACTTCGGCATCCCGGCCGCGCGGGCCCACGCGGATCCGTCGCTGCTCGTCGCACCGGTCGCGGCGCGCCTCGAAACAGCCCCGGAGCTGATCGGCGACCTGCTCGCGGGCGAGGCGCCGCAATCCGAAGCCGAACTGGTCCTGCTCGCGGACCACCTCGACCAACTGGAGAAGGAGGTCCGCTCGTCGTGACCGAATCGCTTCCCGATACCGCAGCGCCTTACGCCGGCCCGTCTGACGCGGCGCCGCCTCTACTACAGCCGCCTACGCCTGATGGAGCATCAGGCACCTTGGCAGCAACGACCGTCGATTCCGCGCCAGCTGCCGTGACCGCTTCGCTCCGCACGCCCGACACGGCCAGCCCTGCCCACGACGAGGCGCGGCGGGCGCTGCAAGCAGTGCGCGCCGAGGTGGGGAAGGCGGTCGTGGGCCAGGACGCAGCGGTGACCGGGCTGGTGATCGCACTGCTGTGCCAGGGACACGTGCTGCTCGAGGGCGTGCCCGGAGTCGCGAAGACGCTGCTGGTGCGCTCCCTCGCCGCCGCGCTCGACCTGGACACCAAGCGGGTCCAGTTCACGCCGGATCTGATGCCGGGGGACGTCACCGGCTCGCTCATCTACGACGCGCGCACCGCGGAGTTCTCGTTCCGCGAGGGACCGGTGTTCACCAACCTTTTGCTCGCCGACGAGATCAACCGGACGCCGCCGAAGACGCAGGCGGCGCTGCTTGAGGCGATGGAGGAGCGGCAGGTCACGGTGGACGGCTCGCCGCGGGCGCTGCCATTCCCGTTCGTGGTGGCGGCGACGCAGAACCCGTTGGAATTCGAAGGCACCTATCCGCTGCCTGAGGCGCAGCTGGACCGGTTCCTGCTCAAGCTGATCCTCCCGATGCCGAGCCGCGACGAGGAGATCGCGGTGCTGCGCAGGCACGCCGAGGGCTTCGACCCGCGACGGCTGGCTGATGCCGGGGTGCGCCCGGTCGCGGGGCGTGCGCAGATCGAGGCCGGACGGGCCGCCGTGCGCGCGATCACTGTGACACCCGAGGTGCTGGGCTACATCGCCGACGTCGTGCGGGCAACGCGCACGGCGCCGGCGCTGTCGGTCGGGGTGTCGCCGCGAGGCGCGACCGCCCTTCTCAGCGCCGCGCGAGCGTGGGCTTGGCTGTCCGGACGCAGCTACGTGAGCCCGGACGACGTGAAAGCACTGGTGCGGCCGGTGCTCCGGCATCGCGTGCGGCTGCGTCCGGAAAGCGAACTTGAGGGCGTGTCGACCGACGCCGTTATCGACAGCGTGCTCGCCTCCGTCGTGGTGCCGCGGTAAGAGCAAACAAGACAAGAAGCGCCGGAAGCGGAGGATCGACCGACATGCCTGGTGCCCGCTCGCGCGGCGGCGTCGTGCTCACCGGCCGGACCGGGGTGCTGGCTGCCGCCGGCTCGGTCCTGGTCGCGGTGGCCACGGGGGCGCTCCACGTGGCGGGCTGGGTCGGCCTGGCCGCGTATGAGGTGGCGCTCGCCTGCGTCGTGGCAGCCGACGCATACCTTGCCGCGTCACTCCGCGACACAAGGCTCGAACGGTCCGGCGACACGACCGTGCGGCTCGGCGAGCGCGCCACAGTGGCCCTCGACGTCGTAAACGACGGCAGCCGCGCCCTCCACGGGACGCTGCGTGATGCCTGGACTCCCAGCGCGGGCAACCGCGAGCCAAGACTGTCGGACACGACCCTCCAAGTCGGCGAGCTGCCCGCCGAGCCTCGCCACCAGCTGAAAATCGAACCTGGAACAGCGCAGCGCATCGTCACCGTCCTCATCCCAACGCGCCGCGGGGACCGCGTTCCCGACCGGGTAACAATCCGCGCCCTCGGACCACTCAGGCTGGCGGGGCGTCAGACATCCCGTGAAGTGCCGTGGCGAGTGCGTGTGCTGCCGCCGTTCGAGAGCCGCAAGCATCTGCCGTCGCGGCTGGCCCGCCTGCACGAGACGGACGGCCGTACACCGGTTCTGGTGCGCGGCCAGGGCAGCGAGTTCGATTCGCTGCGTGAGTACGTGATCGGCGATGACGTCCGATCGATCGACTGGCGGGCCACGGCGCGCAGAAACGACGTCGTGGTGCGCACCTGGCGGCCGGAGCGAGACCGCCACGTGGTCATCGTGCTGGACACCGGCCGCACATCGGCGGGACGAGTCGGCGACGTCCCCCGACTGGACTCGGCGATGGACGCGGCACTCCTGCTCGCAGCCCTCGCCACACGCGCCGGCGACCGGGTCGATCTGCTCGCCTACGACCAGCAGGTGCGCGCCTCGGTAACCGGCGCACCTCCAGGCCGCACGCTCGCCCTGTTCAGCGACAAGATGGCAGGTCTGGAGCCTTCGCTGATCGAGCTCGACGCCGACGGCCTCACGACGTACCTCGTCACCCGGGTCCGGCGCAGATCCCTCGTGGTGCTGCTGACGAGCATCGACGCGGCCCCGATCAGCGAAGGCCTCCTCCCGAAGATCGGCCGCCTGACAGCGCGTCACAACGTCATCGTCGCCTCGGTAGCGGACCCCCGCATCGCCCAGCTCTCAGCAGGACGCGGCACAGCCGAAGCAGTCTTCGCAGCAGCCTCGGCAGAACTGGCCCTCGGTGCCCGTCGCCAGACGGCGGTGCAACTGGAGCGTCATGGTGTCTGTGTCGTCGATGCCGTCCCGGACCGTCTCGCTCCGGCTCTCGCGGACGCGTATCTCGCTTTGAAGGCGGCCGGTCGCCTGTAGTCCCGGGCGATCGTCGGCAAGCGGTAGCGGTGTGGCTTCGCACAGCTCTCGCGGAGAAAGGGAAACGCCCGTCTGGAGCGCCGTCGGCAAAGCACCCAGCTTCCGCGCGCGTCTATTGGGTGGTGTGTGGTTGCCTGGCGGGGGCATGGGAAACGCCCCACCCCCGTGTTCCGGGGGGTGGGGTGTTTAAAATGGCTTTGCTCCCGGCACCTGAAGGTGTCGGGAGCAAAGCCTTTATGGGTGGTGCGGCGGTGTCCTGCTCTCCCGCCGGGTGGCCCCGGCAGTACCCTTGGCGCTGGTGGGCTTAGCTTCCGGGTTCGGGATGGGTCCGGGCGTTTCCCTACCGCTATGGCCGCCGCAACGTGGTCGAACCAGCCATCCAACCACGGGTCCGCTGGCCACACCTCACGGGTGTGGCTTTCGGGGTGGTGGGGGGTTCGGGAACCGGATAGCGGATGCGAGCAGCTTCGTGTTGAGTCTGGTGTTGGGGTGCTGGTCACGCGCTTGGGGCGCGTGGCGCTGTCCTGGGTGGTGTTTGGTGTGGTGTTTGGTGTGTAAGTCCT
>NZ_DASZGI010000073.1:0-4147 GCF_035938995.1 Actinocrinis sp. | reverse complement strand
CGGCCGCAGATCGTGCAGCTTCAACATTGGCTAGTCCACTTCCTCTACCTTGACCAGGTGGCGGACAACCTGGATCATGCCGCGGAACTCCGGGCGATCCGGCTTGACCACCGTCTGGCCGATCCGGCGCAGGCCGAGCGAGCGCAGCGAGTCGCGCTGCACGCTGGTCCCGCCGATCTTCGACTTGACCTGGGTCACCTTGAGCTGGGCCATCTCACACCCCAGCCCCGCTGGCCGCGGCACGCGCCTGCAGCATCGCCCTCGGCGCCACCCGCTCGATCGGCAGGCCGCGCTTGGCGGCGATCTCCTCGGGACGGCTCAGCGACTTGAGCGCCGCCACGGTAGCGTGCACCACGTTGATCGGATTGGACGAGCCTTGCGACTTCGACAGCACGTCGCCGATGCCGGCGCACTCGAGCACGGCGCGCACCGGGCCGCCGGCGATGACGCCGGTACCCGGGCTGGCCGGCTTGAGCAGCACGACGCCGGCCGCCGCCTCACCCCGCACGGTGTGCGGGATCGTGGTGGCAATCCGAGGCACCCGGAAGAAGTGCTTCTTGGCCTCTTCGACGCCCTTGGCGATCGCCGCGGGCACCTCCTTGGCCTTGCCGTAGCCGACACCGACCATGCCGTTGCCGTCACCGACCACGACCAGGGCGGTGAAGCTGAACCTGCGGCCACCCTTGACGACCTTGGCCACGCGGTTGATTGTGACCACGCGCTCCAGGTAGACGTTCTGCTTCTCGGCCTGACCACCACGGCGGTCGTCGCGGCGCTCGCGCCGCTCACCGCCGCCACCGCCGCGCCGCGGAGCTCCTGGCATTAGCTTTCCTTCCTATTACTAATCACAGCGTCAGCCCGGCTTCCCGCGCGCCGTCCGCGAGGGCGGCAACGCGACCGTGGTACTTGTAGCCGCCACGGTCGAAGACCACCGCGGTGATGCCTGCGGTCTTCGCCCGCTCGGCGATGAGCGCGCCGACCAGCTTGGCCTTGGCCGTCTTGTCCCCCGTCGCCGACCTGACAGTCGGGTCCATGGTGGAGGCGGACGCCAGAGTGCGGCCGACGGTGTCGTCCACGATCTGCACGACGATGTGCCGCGCGGACCGGTTCACCACCAGCCGCGGCCGGACGGCGCTGCCGATGACCCTCTTGCGCACCCGCAGGTGACGCCGGACGCGCGCGCGGGTCTTCGTCGCCGTGCGCGGCCCCACCCGCCCGGTGGCGTACTCGCGCGACGACCTCTTGGCCTTCGTACCAGCCATGACTACTTACCAGCCTTCCCGACCTTGCGCCGGATCACTTCGCCCTGGTACCGCACGCCCTTGGCCTTGTACGGGTCGGGCTTGCGGAGCTTGCGAATCCGCGCCGCGGTCTCGCCAACCAGCTGCTTGTCGATGCCCTCGACGACGAACCTGGTCGGCGCCTCGACCCGGAAGGTGATCCCTTCCGGCGGCGTGATGACCACCGGGTGGCTGAAACCGAGCGAAAACTCAAGGTCCTTGCCCTTGGCCTGCACGCGGTAACCGACGCCGACGATCTCCAGGGTCTTGCTGTAACCCTCGGTCACGCCGGCGACCATGTTGTAGATCAGCGTGCGCGACAGGCCGTGCAGCGCGCGGACCTTACCCTCGTCGTTGGGCCTGGTGACCCGGATGACGCCGTCCTCCTGGACCACGCTGATCGGCTCGGCGATGGTGAGGTTCAGGGCGCCCTTGGGTCCCTTGACACTGACCGCCTGGCCGTCGATGGCCACGTCCACTCCGCTGGGGATGGGAATGGGGAGTCGTCCGATACGTGACATGGTGGTTTCTCCCCTCCCTTACCAGACGTAGGCGAGGACTTCTCCGCCCACGCCGCTCTTCTTGGCTTGCTTGTCGGTCATCAGGCCACCCGACGTCGAGATGATCGCGACGCCAAGCCCGCCGAGGACCCGTGGCAGGTTGTCCTTCTTCGCGTACACCCGCAGACCGGGCTTGGAGACCCGCTTGATCCCGGCGATCGAGCGCTCCCTCGCGTCGCCGTACTTCAGCGAGACCACGAGGTTCTTGCCGACTTCGGCGTCTTCGACGCGCCACCCGGCGATGTAGCCCTCCTGCTCGAGGATCTCCGCGATGTGCGACTTGATCTTGGAATAGGGCAGGCCCACGGTGTCGTGGTACGCCGAGTTGGCGTTGCGCAGACGAGTCAGCATATCCGCGATCGGGTCTGTCATTGACATGGCCGTTTTGGCCTTCCTCGCCGTGGTTTCCTTGGCCGGACCTGCGGCGTGTTGCTAGTTACCAGCTGGACTTGGTGATGCCCGGGAGCTCGCCCCGGTGCGCCATCGTGCGGAAGCAGATACGGCACAGGCCGAACTTCCGGTAGACGGCGCGCGGCCGGCCGCAGCGCGTGCACCGCGTGTAAGCGCGGACAGCGAACTTCGGCTTCCGGTTCGCCTTGGCGATCAGCGCCTTCTTCGCCATTAGCGGTTCCTCCTTCCGGCCGCTGTCCTCGGTGCCTCGGCGGCCGCGGCCGACGCGTCCCTGAAGGGGAAGCCGAGCCGGCGCAGCAGCGCGCGGCCCTCGTCGTCGTTGGTCGCCGTGGTGACGATGGTGATGTCCATTCCCCGCTGCCGGTCCACCCGGTCCGGGTCGATCTCGGGGAACACGACCTGCTCAACGAGCCCGAACGTGTAGTTCCCCTGACCGTCGAACTGCCGGTCGTTCAGGCCTCGGAAGTCACGGATGCGGGGCAGCGCGATCGACAGCAGCCGGTCGAGGAACTCCCACATCCGGTCGCCGCGAAGCGTCACGTGCGCGCCGATCGGCATGCCCTCGCGCAGCTTGAACTGGGCGATGGACTTCTTCGCCCGCGCCACGGCCGCCTTCTGGCCGGTGATCGCGGCCAGGTCCCTGACGGCACCGTCGATCAGCTTCGCGTCCCGCGCGGCCTCGCCGACGCCCATGTTCACGACGATCTTGGTCAGCCCCGGGATTTGCATCACGTTGGCGTACCCGAACTCGTCCTTCATGGCCGGGGCGATCTCGCTCCGGTACTTCTCCTTGAGCCGGGGCCTGGCCTGCGCCTCGGTCGCCATCAGATTTCCTTCCCGCTCGGCCGCAGGACGCGGACCTTCGTGCCGTCTTCCTTGGTCAGGTAACCGACCCGCGCCGGACGCTGGGTCTCTGGGTCGACCAGCTGCACGTTGCTCACGTGGATCGACGCCTCCTGGGTGACGATGCCGCCTTCCTTGGCGCCGCGCACTCCCTGGTTGGTCACCTTCTTGTTCTTCTTGATCATGTTCACGCCCTGCACGGTGACCCGGTTCTCCTTCGGGTGCGCCGCGATGACGGTCCCGGAAGCGCCCTTGTCCTTGCCGGCCGTGACCACCACGTGGTCACCCTTCTTGATCTTCATCACAGCACCTCCGGCGCCAGCGAGATGATCCGCATGAACCGCTTCTCCCGCAGCTCCCGCCCCACCGGGCCGAAGATGCGGGTGCCGCGCGGGTCCCCGCCGTCCCTGATCAGCACGGCGGCGTTCTCGTCGAACCGGATGTACGAACCGTCCGCGCGGCGGCGCTCCTTGCGGGTGCGCACCACGACCGCCTTGACGACGTCGCCCTTCTTGACGCCAGCCCCGGGCAGCGCGTCCTTAACGGTCGCCACGATGACGTCACCGATGCCCGCGTATCGCCGGCCGCTGCCGCCGAGCACGCGGATACACAAGATCTCCTTAGCACCCGTGTTGTCGGCGACTTTCAGCCGCGACTCCTGCTGGATCACGTCAACTCCTGATCGTCACGCCGGGGTTCTCGCCGGCGGTCGTCTTACTTACTTGGCTCGCTCGAGGATCTCGGCCACCCGCCACCGCTTGGTCGCGGACAGCGGCCGGGTCTCCATCAGCAGCACACGGTCACCAACGTTGCACTCGTTCTGCTCGTCGTGGGCCTTGTACTTCTTGGTACGGCGCAGCACCTTGCCGTACTTGGGGTGCTTCACGCGGTCTTCCACCGCGACAACGACGGTCTTGTCCATCTTGTCGCTGACCACGTAGCCCTCGCGGGTCTTGCGGTAGCCGCGCGCCTCGGTCGCCTCCGCGGCCGTGGTCTCCTCGGCTGGTGTCGTGCTCACTGGTCAGCGCTCCCCTCGGTGCTCGCCGCGACGTC
>NZ_DASZGI010000072.1:0-1613 GCF_035938995.1 Actinocrinis sp. | reverse complement strand
CACGATGCCGGCGACCCAGTTCACGCCGGAGTCCGTCCCGCTGGTGCCGCAGGAGCCGACGATCAGCGGTATCCGGGCGCTGCTCGCGGCCGCGAGGAGCAGGCGCAGGTCGCGGCGCACGGCGTCGTCGGCCGTCTTGGCCACGCCGGCGCCGAGGTAGTAGGGCCCGGAGTCGGTCGAGCCGCCGTCGACGGCGATGACGTCGGCGCCGAGGGAGATGCCGCGGGCGATGGTCTCGGCGCTGAAGCCGCCGCCGAGCATGCCGGTCGGTACCAGGATGCCCACGCTGTCGGGCGGGCCGGATCGGTCGGGCATGTGCCGCCTTTCTGGACGGGAGGATTGGTCCGGGACTCAATCGACGAAGGTGGCGACGCCGGGAGGGATGCGCAGCCGCACCGGACCCGGGGCCAGCGGGCGTGGCGAGTGCACGCTCAGCTGTGTCGCGCCGACCGCGACGTGGTAGTGGTAGTGGTCGCCGAGATAGGAGGCACGCAGGACGCTGGCTTCGGTTCCCCCCTCGACCCCGGAACTGATCTCGATGTCCTCCGGCCGGACGGCGATGGTCCCGCTTGGGCCGTCGTGACGCCCCTGGACGGCAATGCCGTCGCCGAACTCCGGCGTGATCAGGACCGCACCGCCGTCCGGCCCGGCGCGGACGGCGCCGGTCAGGAAGTTGCACTGGCCGACGAATTCGGCGACGAACCGCGCGCGGGGCCGTCGGTAGACCTCCTCCGGCGTCCCCTCGCGCAGGAGGCGCCCGCCGTTCATGACCAGGATCCGGTCGCTCATCGACAGCGCCTCGTCCTGGTCGTGGGTCACGAAGACCGTGGTCAGCCCGAGGGCGTGCTGCAACTCCTGGAGCCAGTCACGGGCTCGTTCGCGCAGCTTGGCGTCGAGATTGGAGAACGGCTCGTCGAGCAGCAGCACCGCCGGGGAGGGCGCGATGGCGCGGGCCAGCGCGACCCGCTGCTGCTGGCCACCGGACAGCTGGTGCGGGTAGCGCCCGGCCAGCGCGCCGAGCTCGACCAGGGCCAGCACCTCCGCGACGCGAGCCCGGGTGGCGGGCTTGCTCATCTTGCGGACGCGCAGCGGAAACGCCACGTTCTGCGCGACGGTCATGTGCGGCCAGATCGCGTAGGACTGGAACACGATCCCGAGGTTGCGCTGCTCGGCCGGCAGGTCCGCGCCGCGGTCGACGAACGTGTCGTCCCCGCAGGCGATAAGTCCCTGGTCCGGGGTCTGGAAACCGGCGATGCACATCAGCGTCGTGGTCTTGCCGCAGCCGGAGGGTCCCAGCAGCGTGACGAACTCCTTGTCCTTCACGGTGAAGCTGATGTCGTCGAGGACCTTGGTGCCGGAGAACGACTTGCTCAGGTGGTCGACGCGGATGTCAGGCACGGCGCAGCCTCCGAAGGACCCGGGCCCCGAGCAGGAGCACGATGGCGACGATGACGACTTGAATGACGGCCAGTGCGGCGACCGGGCCGACGACGCCCCGCTGCCAGGTCTGGAGCATCGTCACGCCGAGCACCTCGGTGCCCGGTTTCTGCAGGAACACGACCGGGTCGTAGTCGCCGAGCAGCGTGATGAACATGAGCACGAAGGCGGCCAGC
>NZ_DASZGI010000071.1:0-7850 GCF_035938995.1 Actinocrinis sp. | reverse complement strand
CCCCCACGGTCGCGGTCGAATCCGCCGCGCCCACGGGAGTCGTCGCCGCGCCCGCGCTCGTCACGCGACGGGCCGCGCTCATCGCGCTTCGGGCCCCGGTTCCAGTCCCGGCCCCGGTCCTCGCGGCCGTCCCGCCGCTCGAAACCGCGCTCGCCCCGGCCGCCGTCGCGCCGCTCGAACTTGGCGCGACGCTCCTCGAACCGCGACTCGCGCTCGCGCACCGGCACCGTGAACACCGCCACGTCGCCCACCTCCGGCACCTCGCGCGCCCCGGTCAGCTGCACGAGCGCCGTGCTCGCGGCCTCCCACTTGCCGCCCAGGCCCACCGGAGCCGCATCCAGCTCCTCGGCCGTCACACCCGCGTCGTCCATCATCCGCTGCGCCTGCTTGCGCTGCTTCGGCAACACGAGCGACGCGACGACACCGCTCTGGCCCGCCCGCGCAGTACGGCCCGCACGGTGCAGGTAATCCTTCGAGTCACGCGGCGGATCGATGTGCACGACCAGGTCGATGCCGTCCACGTGGATACCGCGCGCGGCCACGTCCGTCGCGACCAGAACAGGGGTGCGCCCGTCCTTGAAGTCCTCCAAGGTCTTCGTCCGCGCCACCTGCGTCATGCCGCCGTGCAGCCCCGCCGCCGGCAGACCCCGCTCGCGCAGCTGCTCGGTCACCCGGTCCACCGCCATCTGCGTGCGCACGAAGAAGATCGACCGCGCGTCCGCGCCGCCGTCCGCCGCGTGCCGCCCCGCGATCTGCGCCGCGACCTTCGCCTTGTGCTGCGGAGCGACCATCAGCAGGTGGTGGCTCATCGTCGTGACCGCACCCGCCTGCGGGTCCACCTCGTGCAGCGCCGGATCCTTCATGTACTTCGTCACGATCTCATCGACCGCGCCGTCCAGCGTCGCCGAGAACAGCAGCCGCTGCCCGCCGGCGGCGACCTGGTCCATCAGCTCACAGACATGCGGCAGGAAGCCCATGTCGCACATCTGATCCGCCTCGTCCAGGATCGCGATGTCGACGTCGCCGAGCTCGCACTCGCCCCGCTCGATCAGGTCCGACAGCCGGCCCGGCGTCGCCACCAGCAGCTCGACCCCGTAACGCAGCCCGTCGATCTGCTTCCGCATCGGGGCGCCACCGTACACGGACCGGATGCGCAGCCGCATCGCCCGCGCGTACGGCCGCAGCGCATCCTCGACCTGCATCGCCAGCTCCCGGGTGGGAACCAGCACCAGCGCCAGCGGACGGCGCGGAGCGGCCCGCAGCCCTTCCAGCCGGGCGAGGGCCGGCAGCCCGAACGCGAGGGTCTTGCCGGAACCGGTCCGGCCACGGCCCAGCACGTCCCGGCCGAACAGCGCGTCCGGGATCGTCGCCGCCTGGATCGGGAAAGCGGTCACGACGCCGGCCTCGGTGAGGACGTTGACCAGCGGCTTCGGTAGGTCGAGCGACGCGAACGTCACCTCGGTGCCGGTCTCGACCACGGCGTGCGCCGCGGGAGCGTTGGTTTCGACGGCCTGCGCCGCCGCGCCGGACTGCTCGGCGCCCGAAGGCGCGGCGCTCTCCAGCATGGTGTCTACGGACATGGTGGTACGACCTCCTGGTCGAACGGCACGTGCAAGGAGGCGTCAGAGAGCGCAGGAAGAGCGCGCCGCCGAGCCGATCACAGGTACGGGCCCTATTTCGGGGCAATGCCGCGCCTGTGCGGCCGAAAGGTCCGACCGAGGGGTTCCCTCTGCGTAAAGCCGCCCGGACCACCCGTAATCTCAACGGGTTCCGGGCGATGGGAGGCGCGCGGGCATCACATGGTTACCGCACCAGCATAACGGGGCGCTGCGGAAGTCGCGAAATCCGCTGGTCACCCCGACCCCGGGCCCCACGCCGCCGACCGCGCGGGCCGGCACGGAGGCCGCGTTCTCCCCGCCAGACCGCGACGCCCCGTGCCACGCGACCCCCGTGCCCTCGCACCGCACGGAACCCGGCGGCCGAAGGCCCTGATACCTCTTCAGTGTACGTGCACGCTCTGTGAGCGCACCCCGATTTACGTGCGCGGGATTTACGTGCGCGGCACCCGCATCCGCGCCATGGCCAGCGACGACACCGCCGCGAGCCAGCCGTCCCGATCGGCAACGCACCCTCGCACCGCCACACCGAAACAGGGCTTTTCAATGCCACCCCGCCACTCGATCCCGGATTCACCCCACACCCGTCCGCCCCGCCCCGTAGACTAAGACCCAGCCCGGGGGAGCGCCCCATACCTCCGGGAATCCACCGAGTGGCCGGTAGCCGCCCGCACCAGCCGCTCGTTGCCCCGGCAGGCGGGAAGGAGGCAAGCCGAGGATGGCAGCGACCGACCGAGCACCGGCCCGCGCCCGGATCCCCGGAATGCGCCGCAAACGCGACGACACCGACCCGCTCGCGGACTTCATCGCCCGCGGCTTCGCCCTCGTCCCCGCCGCCGCCCCCCGCGGACCCGGCTGCTCCTGTAGCCGCGTCGGCTGTCCCGACCCCGGCGCCCACCCGCTCTCCTACGGCTGGAGCACCGAAGCCAGCGCCGACCCCGCGCAACTGGACCGCTGGCGCCTGCGTCTGCCCGGCACCAACTTCGCCACCCCCACCGGACGCACCCACGATGTCCTCGACGTCCCCGCAGCCGCCGGACGTCTCGCCTTCGCCGCCCTCACCGCCGCCGCCGAACCCGTCGGCCCGGTCGCCGCCTCCGCCGACGGCACCCGTCACCTGTTCTTCACCGCAGCCCGCCCCGGCGCCGAAGACGATGTCCTCACCGACGAATGGTGGCCCTGCGCCCTCGACGCCGCCCCCGAGACCGGCGTCGGCGGCCCCGGACTGCGCTGGCACAACCGTGGCTCCTACGTCCTGATCCCACCCTCCCGCGCGGTGAGCGGCGGCACAGCCCGCTGGATCCACGAACCCCGCGCGCCGCTGCCCGACCCGCTGCGCCTACTCAGCGCCCTCGCCGACGCCTGCGAAGCCGTCGCCGACTAGGTCGCTCCGACGGGCTCGCCCGGACCGGTTGACGCCGCCCAGGCGAGCCGTACCAGGCCGGTCGCCAGTTCCAGTTCCCGGCCGCAGCCACTTTGCAGCCACCGCGCAGCCCCGCCTACGGCACCGTGAGCAGCTCGACGCCGTCCTCCGTGACCACCATCGTGTGCTCGAACTGGGCCGTCAGCTTCCCGTCCGCAGTCACCGCCGTCCAGTTGTCCGCCCACATCCGGTGCTCGATCGTCCCCAACGTCAGCATCGGCTCGATCGTGAACGTCATCCCCGGCTGGAACACCGTGTCCGCCCGCGGATCGTCGTAGTGCGGGATGATCAGGCCGCTGTGAAACGCCGACCCGATCCCGTGCCCGGTGAACACCCGCACCACCCCGTACCCGAACCGCTTCGCGTACGACTCGATCACCCGCCCGATCACGTTCACCTGCCGCCCCGGCCGCACCGCCTTGATCGCCCGGTCCAACGACTCCCGGGTCCGCTCCACCAGCAGACGCGCCTCCTGCGACACCTCGCCCACCTCGAAGGTCGCGTTCGTGTCCCCGTGCACCCCGCCGATGAACGCCGTGATGTCGACGTTCACGATGTCGCCCTCGTTCAGCAGCGTCGAATCCGGGATCCCGTGGCAGATCACCTCGTTCACCGACGTGCACAGCGACTTCGGATACCCCCGATAGCCCAGCGTCGACGGATAAGCGCCGTGGTCGCACAGGAACTCGTGCCCGATCCGGTCCAGCTCGTCCGTCGTGATCCCCGGCTTGACCGCCTCGCCCACCTCGGCCAGCGCCTGCGCCGCGATCCGCCCCGCGATCCGCATCTTCTCGAGCGTCTCCGCGGACTGCACGTCCGGCCCGGTATACGGCGTCGGCGCCGACTTGCCCACATACTCCGGGCGGGCGATATCAGCGGGGACGGAACGAGTAGGCGACAAAGTACCGGGAACCAGGGAAGCCATGCCCATGAGTCTAAAACCCCCGCCCCGGGCAGGATTCCCCCGACGACCCACAACCGCCCGCCCCGCCGAAGGAGACCGGCCATGACCGACGGACACCCCCAGTGGTACTACTGCATCAAGCACCACCGCGTCGAAGGCGAGGTCGGCTGCCAGGCCAAAGACCGCCTCGGCCCTTACGACACCCGCGAAGAGGCCGAGAACGCGCTCCAGAAGGTCAAAGAACGCAACGCCGCCTGGGACCACGGTGACGACTGAGAGCCCCGCCCGCGCCGCCGTGCGGTCACCATGGCCCGGTCACGACCGCTTGGCTACCGCCCGCGCGGCCGCCATCATCCGGTCACAACCGCCCCGTCACCAGCGCTCCACCCGCTGCCCGCTCACGGCGTCGACCCACCGCCCCAACCACGCACGCAGCCCGCCGCCCCCACTCGACGACGCCCGTTCCCCCGCCGCCAACGACACCAGATGCTGCGCAGAATCGAACGTCAACGGCCCCGGATCGGTCGGCACGGTCAACGCCTCATGCGCCAGCCCCCGCAACTCCACCGCGCCCTGATCCAAGGTGAGAATCCGCGCCCCCCGCCGCCGCGCGTCCCCGATCCGCTCCAACAACGCATCCGCCGGATCCTGCTGCGCGACGACCATCAGCGCCTCACCCCGCTCCGCCGCCGCCAACCTCTCCAACCCGACCGTCAGATGCGTCGGCGCGTCAACCGGCGGGTCGTGCCTCACCAGCACCGGCGCCAATTCCGGAACCCCGGCCCACCGCGCCTCCTCGGACAGATGCGCGGCGAAATGCCAGGGTTCGTCATCCGCGGGACCCGCCACCAGCAGCGCCCCCGGCCGCCGGGGCGCCCGCCGCAACGCCGACCCGAACTCCGCGCTCGCCTCCACCCAGCCCGACCCCGGCCCCACCGCAGCCAGCAGATCACGCAGAGCAGCCGCCTGGACTCTGTCCATACGGGACATCGTGCCAGGCGGCCGCCCAGATCACCGGCCGAACCGGCAGAACTAGTGGAAAGTGTGCTCCGCCGCCGGGAACGCCCCGTTGACCACGTCCGACGCATACGCCTGCGCAGCATCGCGCAACACGGTCCGCATGTCGGCGTACTTCTTCGCGAACCGCGGCGCCTTGCCCGGCGTCATCCCCGCCATGTCGGTCCACACCAGCACCTGAGCGTCACACTGCACGCCCGCGCCGATCCCGACCGTCGGAATCGTCAGCAGCTCCGTCACCCGCGCCGCCAGCTCCTCCGGCACGAGCTCCAGCACCACTGCGAACGCACCCGCCGCCTCCAGCGACTTCGCGTCCGCCAGCAGCCGCTCAGCCTCCTCGTCGCTGCGCCCCTGCACCCGGTAACCGCCCAACACGTTCACCGACTGCGGCGTCAGCCCCAGATGCGCCATCACCGGAATCCCGGCCTGCACCAGCGCCTCCACCTGGTGCACCACCCGGCGGCCGCCCTCGAGCTTCACCGCGCCCGCGCCCGCCTCCTTCAGGAACCGGGTCCCGGTCTCCAGCGCCTGCTTCGCCGACGCCTGGTACGACCCGAACGGCAGATCCGCGACCACCAGCGACCGCTTCGTGCCCCGAACCACCGCCGCCGTCAACATGATCAACTCGTCCACGGTCACCGGAACCGTGTTCGTGTACCCCAGGTGGTTGTCCGCCGCCGAATCCCCGACCAGCAAAACCGGGATCCCGGCCTCGTCGAACACCCCCGCGGTCAATGCGTCATAGGCGGTCAACATCGGCCAGCGCTCACCGCGCTGCTTCGCCAGGGCGAGGTCGCGCACGGTGACCCGCCGCCCGACACCGTTGGAACCGCCGTACAGGGTGAGCTTGGGCTCGTTCGCCCCGGCCGGTGCAGACGCGGCCGACGCACTTGAAGACATGCCGACAGTAGACATGGCGCAAGACTCCTCGGAAAAGATCTCGTGGCGCCCTATGGGCGTCCCCGGACTGCCGCCGATCGTCTCACTTCCGGGCGGTCGCCGCCAGCCGTCCGCAGCCGCCGCCCGCGCCCCGCCCGCTCAGTGCTTCCAGAACTGGAAGTTGTACTGCCCGAAGCCCGGACCATCGCCCGGCAGCGCGAGACCCGACCAGATCGAATTCATCAGATGCGAGAAGCCGTCCCTGACCGGCGGGAACGCCGCCAGCAGCAACAACACCAGCAAGATCCCGTACGGCCGGATCGGCTCCAACGCCCGCCGCGTCTCGTACCGCAGGTACGGCTCGACGATCCCGTAACCGTCCAAGCCCGGCACCGGGATCAGATTAAGCAGCGCTACAGCGAGCTGGATCCAAGCGAAAAACGAGACCCCCGACCAGAACACCGCGTGCGACCCGTACAACACGTCGACATCCGACGGCGCCCAGATCCCGACCGCCGCCATCGCCAGCCCCGCGAACACGATGTTCATCAGCGGCCCGCTCGCCGAGATCAGGCTCGCCTGCCACCGGCTGCGCGCCGCCGCCCGATTCACCAGCACCGCCCCGCCCGGCAGCGGCAACGCCCCGATGATCAGCCAGATCGCCGGCAACAGGATGCTCAGCACCGGATTCATGTAACGCAGCGGATTCAGATCCAGATACCCGCGCGCCTCCACCCCCGCGTCCCCGGCCCGATGCGCCGAATACGCGTGCCCGAACTCGTGAAGACACAGCACCACGAAATAAGCCGCGAACACGAACACGAACGTCGCGAACCGTGCGTTCCCATACCCCTGCCACGTCGCGACGCCGCCCGTCACCGCAACCGCGACGATGCACAGGAAAACCGGGCTGATCTTCACCCGGGCAGGCCTGCGGCCCCACGGCGACGCGGTCCGCCCCGGCACACCCGTCCGCTGCCCGAATCCACCCATGTTCGCAGTTCCCACCCGTTCGTCGGCTCCGAAGGCCGCCACTCCGCAGAGCGCGACGCGCCCATGCTAAGGCCCAAAGCTGAGCTGGGCGTCGGAGCCGCGTGAGCGCGCCGTATGAGAAACCCGAGAAAACGCCCACACCCAAGCCGCCGTCCACCCGCCACCATCCGACCCCTCCGCTCTTGATTCACACCCCACCCCCCGTGCAGTAACGTGCCGCTGAATCGCCGACCCCGCCCCACCGCCGACCCATATCCGCCGCCGACAACCCGGGAGCCACCGTGCCCGTCGACCCCGCGCCGACCAGCTCCACCAACCCCGCGCCCATCGACTCCGCAGCGTTCCTCGCGGCAGTACGCGAACAGCTCGCGCACATCGAATCGACGCAGGGCCCAGCCATCGAGAAAGCCGCGGAGCTCGTCGCCTCCTCCCTGCGCGTCGACGGAGTCCTCCAAGTCTTCGGCACCGGACACTCTGAAGCGCTGGCGATGGAACTCAGCGGACGCGCCGGCGGCCTCATCCCCACCAACAAGCTGGTCCTGCGCGACATCGTGCTGCTCGGCGGCGAACCGGCCGAACGACTCGCCGACCCGAAAGCCGAACGCGACCCCGACCTCGCCCGCCGCGTCTGGGACCTGGCACCGATCGGCCCCGCGGACGTCCTGGTCATCGGCTCACAGTCCGGCGGCAACGGCGCCACCGTCGAAATGGCCTCCGTCGCGCGCGCCGCCGGCCACCCCGTGATCGCCATCACCTCCCTCGCCCACTCCTCGGCCATCACCTCCCGCCACCCCTCCGGCAAGCGCCTGTTCGAACTCGCCGACGTCGTCATCGACAACGGCGCCCCCTACGGCGACGCAGTCCTCGCCCTGCCCGGCGGCGGAAAAGTGTGCGCCGTCTCCTCGATCGGCAACGCCGTGATCGCCCAACTCCTCGTCGCCGAAGTCACCGCCCGCCTGATCGCAGCAGACGTCGAACCCCCGATCTACCTCTCCGCGAACATCGCCGAGGGCGACGC
>NZ_DASZGI010000070.1:0-77285 GCF_035938995.1 Actinocrinis sp. | reverse complement strand
CAGGCGCGGGACATCCCTGTGCGGTGGAGGTAAGTCCTCTGCGCGCTGATGCGAACGGCGCCTCGAACGCCCTCCGAAACGCCGTGGTGGCCCGGCAACGGCGCACCGCCGCTGCCGAGCCACCGGGACAGGCGGACTACTGTTGGAAACTCTCCTCGATCCACTGGTGACTCGCCGCGTCGATCACCACGGTGAAGTGCGTGTACACCTTCGGCTTCTGACCTGCGGGCGTGTCGATCTCGAGCGGATTCGGTGCGGACGCCACGCGGACGACCCAGACAGCTGTCGAGGGGTCGACGGTCCCGTTGACGTGCTTTCCGCCGTAAACGGCCTTTTCGTAGCTGCTCAAGGTCGTCTCGCTGGCGGCGGCCATGGAGGCGTTGGCCCTGGCCGCCGGATCCGCCGCGCGCAACGCGGAGCTCACAGCCTCGGCCTGCGTCATGGGTGCAGCCGGCGCCACCGGACCCGCCGGCTTCCCGGCCGGTCGCGCGTTACCGGAGTTGCCGGGGCCACCGCAGTAGGCCTTGTGCGCGGTCAGGCACGCAGCCAACTGCCGGTCGGCCGCCGGGCCCGCCGCGGCGGACGTACCCGCGGCCGCCGAGGCTGTCGTGGCCGCCGCGAACCCGCCGAGCACGAGCGCGCAGCCCCCGAGTGTGATGGCGGCCCGGGCCCTCGCGGACATCCGGCCCGATCCGGCCGTCTTCCGGTTCATCTTGGCTGTCAGCTTCATCAGTGCTTCCACCAAATCCAGTCCGAATTGTACCAATACCCTGTGAAGCCCGGATCGACTTGCTGGGTCGGAACACTGGCACCGCCGTTGCTCAGGTACCAGTTCCCGGCGCCGTCCCGGAAGTCGGAGGTCATCTCGAACCAGTCGCACCAGGCCGTCGACAGGTCGTTGACCTGCACCTCGCCGCCGACCTGCTGCTCGTGGCCCGTCCAGCTGCCGGTGACCGTGCTGGTGCCTTGATAGGCGCCGTCGTAGTACACGTCCCAGGTGTTGACCCCCGAGCCCTGCTGGATCACGTACGAGTGATCCGTTCCGTCCGGCGCGACGTTCGCGATGTAGTGCCGAGAGAAGTTGCCGCTGGTCGACGCGTCGGCCCAGAAGACCTCGTACGCCGTGCAGCCGCACGGGTCCCCCGGGTCGATCCCGTTGCGCAGACCCTCCTCGACCCACGTGCCGTTCGGCATGACCAGCCACATCTCGGAGTTGATGTGGCCGCCGTAGGCGTAGTCCGAGTCGGCCAGGTACATGTTGTTGCTGTGCCACTCCCCGTAGATCCCGGTGAAGTCGTCGCTGCGGTCGAGAATGCCGATCGAGTAACAGTGCGGGTTGATGCACGAGGTGGCGGCCTGCGCGGCGGGAGCCGCGGCCACCCCGGCGAGAACGGCGGTCACGATCGCCACGAGGCCGATCACCGCAGCTCTCAGTCTTCGAATGTTCCCCGTTTTCAATGGCTTCACAGCCCTCTCATTCTTCGGTGCTTCCGCGGTGCCCGATCAACCCGCGACCGGAGCACCGCCGGCCCACGACAGCGGCGGCGACATGCACCGCCACCACTGCTGCTAGGCAGTCTCACGCCCGAAGAGCGAGACGGGTACCTAAGACCCATCAGGTACCGAATCCGCATGACACGTGATATTGAGGGATGAGGTCCGGGGCATCTCCGCTGTGCCGGCCGCCGAGCAACGTCGCCGCCTCCGCGGCAGCCCGCCGCCCGAGCTTCGCAGAACTCTAACAACAGGTGTAACACGCTGGTGAACGGTCCCTGAATAGCTTCGGGCGCAAGCGTTGACCAGCGCGGAATGCGTTGCTAGTTTCCCATCACGCCTGATGACAGGGTGAAGCTGCAAAGCCCTGCCATCTTCTGAGAATCGCTTAACACCACGGACACCGGACCGGCGCGGGGTGACCCCCTACCGCCGATTCCGGCGCCCGCGCACGACCCTGGCGGCCGCAACAGGCGTGCCGACGGGCATTCTCAACCCGAGAGGGAGCCACCCACGATGTTCCACCTCACCTCGTCAAACGGGCGCCGGGCCGCCCGCATATCGCTCGCCGCTGCTGCGGGCACCTCCCTGGTCGCCGCCGTCACCATGACGACGATCGGCTCGGCCCAGGCCGCGACCGCCAACACCACCGCGCACCGGCTCGGCGTGATGCCGACCGTGCAGGGCGCAACCCAGACGCGGGCGCTCGCGGCCGCACACGCGGCCACCGGACCGGAGACGCTGTCCTACGGCGGCGGCATCGACGGCATCGGCGTGACCAGCGGTCACCCGAAGGTGTACCTCGTCTTCTACGGCAGCCAGTGGGGCAAGCAGAGCACTGACGCCAACGGCAACCTGGCCTTCAGCAACGACGCCAAGAAGGGCGCCGCGGCCGCGCAGATGATGTTCAAGGGCCTCGGCACCGGCAGCGAGCAGTGGTCGGGCACCATGACGCAGTACTGCGACGGTCCGCTGGTCCACACCGGCGCGACGAGCTGCTCGGCCAGCGCGGCGCACGTGCCTTACCCGACCGGCGGCGTCCTCGCGGGCGTCTGGTACGACAACTCCGCCAAGTCCCCGCAGGCCGCATCCGGTCACCAGCTCGGCCTCGAGGCGCTGAAAGCGGCGCACCACTTCGGCAACACCACCGCGGCGGCGAACCGCTACGCCTTCTACGTGATCCTTTCCGCGCACGGCACGAACCCGGACCACTACCAGGGCCAGTACTGCGCGTGGCACGACTACAACGGTGACACCACGCTCACCGGCGGCGCGGTCACGTCGAACGTCGGCGACTTCTCGTTCTCCAACCAGCCCTACAACATGGACTCCGGCTCGGGCTGCGGCGTGGACTTCGTCAACAGCGGCAGCAAGGGCACGCTCGACGGCTACACCATCACCCTCGGCCACGAGTACGCGGAGAACATCACCGACCAGAACCCGGCCGGCGGCTGGACCAACAACCAGTCCGGCTCCCAGTTCGCCGGTCAGGAGAACGGCGACGAGTGCGCGTGGCTGAAGGGCGTGCACGGCGGCGCCGCGAACGTGAAGATGGGCAACGGCACCTACGCCGAGCAGGGCACGTGGTCCAACGACACCAACATCTGCGAGATCGCGCACCCGACTGTTAGCTAACGGTCTACAACTGCAGGCGGTGCCGCCGGGCCGGATCGGTCCGGCGGCACCGCCGTCGCATACCCGGTGGTCGAAGGTGAGCGAGAGTTGGGTGACCTTGCGCACGGCAGACATGCCGTCGATCGCGCTCGATGTGCTGGAGCTCGCCAGGCCGCGCCGGCTCCCGCTCCCGGCCCATGGACAAGGCGACGAACAGCAGGCCGATCAAGGTGCCGGCGACGCTTGCCGCCGCCTCGAAGAATCCCTGCTCCGGCACGATATTCACACCTTTCCGATCGACGGACCTTCTCTCTGCCGGTTTCCACGCTACGACCCCCAACAGCACCAACGCCTCGCCCCCGGAGTCGGCACGCAGGATGGATCCCGCTGCCCCGTGTCATACCACGGCATGACACTGCGCGTGCGCGCTCAACCCGATGACACCGCGCGCGCTCAACCCTGCCGGTGCCGATCTTCCACATGCCCTTCGCGGGCTGATCGTGACGACCGGGGCGCGATCGGTTTCGGGAGTTAGCACGCTGCGAGCGTGACGTATGACGTCGGACAGGCGTCGGGAAACGTGCGGAGCCCCGGGCGTCGCGTCAGCCGAGCCGTGGCTGCCCACGACACCTATACAAATTTCTGATTAGATGAGTCGCGCAGTAGGTCCGGGTTACGCCAGAGCCGGAGGCATCAGCGCCACTGCTCCAGGGCTCGACACCTGGCGCCCCTGCGCCTCATCACGCCCTGGATAAGTATCGAAGCATTTAGTGTCTGAGGTGACGAGATGCACCCGTTTCGCGAGGCAGTCGAGGCCAAGGACGCAGACTCGGTGGCCGCGATGCTGGCCGACGATGTCGTCTTCACCAGCCCGGTCGCCTTCAAGCCCTACCCCGGAAAGCCGATGACCGCCGCCATCCTGCGCGGCGTGCTGCGGGTGTTCGAAGACTTCACGTACATCCGCGAGATCGCCAACTCGGACGGGCGCGACCACGCCTTCGTCTTCACCGCGACCGTGAACGGCAAGAAGCTCACGGGCTGCGACTTTCTCCACTTCGACGAGGAGGGCAAGATCGACGACTTCACGGTCATGGTACGTCCGCTCTCCGCGGCCAACGCGCTGGCCGAGGCCATGAACGCCCAGTTCGACCGGATCTCCCGCGAAGCAGCCGAAGGTGTGTGACCCGGCGCTGCGGTCCGGTTGCCGACGCGGGTGACGGGAGGCTCGCAGCGACGCGGCAGGCGCGTTCACGCGTGTCTATAGTAAATATTTTGATTAACCAATGAGCGCTCTATATTGAGCGCATGGCATTGCGCAACGCGATTCTGGCGACGCTCCTGGAGGGCGAGGCGTCCGGCTACGACTTGTCCAAAGGCTTCGACGCGTCGGTCGCGAACTTCTGGATGGCCACGCCACAGCAGCTGTACAAGGAACTCGAGGCCATGGAGTCCCAGGGGCTTATCGCAGCGCGGGTCGTCGAGCAGGACCGCAGGCCGAACAAGCGGCTGTTCTCACTGACCGAAGCCGGGCTCGCGGCGCTTCGGGAGTTCACGACGCAACCCGCGAAGCTCACCGCGATCCGCGACGAGCTTCTGGTCAAGGTTCAGGCCCTAGACGCCGGTGACCCCGCAGCGGTGCGCACGGCGATCGCCGGTCGTCTCGAGCTGTCGCGCACGAAGCTGGCCCGGTACGACCGGCTACGCGCCCGCCTGCTCGCCGGGCGCACCGAGGACGAGTACTTCGACCAGGTCGACCGCGTCGGGCCCTACCTGACGTTGATGAGAGGCCGCGCATTCGAGAAGGAGAACATCCGCTGGGCCGAGCGGGCTCTGAGCATCCTGGAGAAGCGGTCCGCCATCGGACATGACGCGCGACGCGTCGGCGAGCACGCCTCCCCCGCCTCGAGCGCAGGACACTGAGCCCCGCCTCAGCGCGGTGGCACCTCGGGTCAAGGCGCCTGGTGGGGCTTGTCCAGGAAGGTGTCGATGGCTTCGAGGACTGCTTCAGGCTGTTCGAGGTGCGGGAAATGTCCAGCCTGCGGGACGGGATGGAAGGTCACGCGGGGGAAGGATGCGGCCAGGGCGCGTTCGTACTCGAGCGGGGCGATCCCGTCCTGCTCGCCGGCGAAAACGAGCACGGGGACGGCGACACGGTGCAGGCGGCCGCGCAGTTTCGGGTCGTAGCAGAAGTGCGGGCCGCCCGCGTAGACCGCCAGCGCCGCCTGATTCGCGGCCAGCGCAGCCTTCTGCTCATCGCTGAGCGCGGCCGGATCCGGGCGCAGCCGTGGATCGTGGAAGGCCAGCTCGCCGGTCTTGACCGGGCCGAGCTTCGCGGGGTCCGCGATCTGCAGCGGCGGCTCGGGCTCGATCCCGGTCGCGGCCAGCAGAACCAGGCCGCTGATGCGGTCGTGGTTGTCGCGCAGCCCCATCTCGGCCGCGATCCAGCCGCCGACCGAGCTGCCGAGCACGAGCACCGTGCGCAGGCCGAGTTCCTCGATCAGGTCGAGATAGGCCGATGCCAGATCGGCGACGGAGTCGGTGCCGTCCGGACGCGGCGTCGCGTCGAAACCGGGGTGCGTCGGGACGACCACATACGAGTGCTGGGAGAGCGCCGCGGCGAGGCCGGCGACCGACCGCGGTCCGGCGCCACCGTGCAGGACGAGCGCACCGTTTCCAGCGCCGTCGACCTCGCCGTACTCGTCGACCGTGATCGTTAGGCCATTGCGAAGTTCGACTGTGCGTCTCGTCAGGGCTCTGCTGACCGGGTCGGGCGCGTAGTCCGTGGCCGGTGTGGTCGCGTATCGGCTCATGGCCTGGGCGGCGGCCTGAGCGGGCGTCTGGCGGCCGTCCGCGAGCGCGTCGCGCAGGTCCCGGAAGTACTGCACGTAGAGGTCCGGCGTGAATGTGTTCACTATCACGAGCGGCTCATCCCCGGGGTTGGCGAACGTGTGCGGCGCGCCGGGCGGAACCATGACCATCGTTCCGGGCGGCGCGTCGTAGGTGGCGCTCCCGACGGTGAACCGCGCGGTGCCGGATACGACGTAGAACCCCTCGTCGTGCTTGGCGTGCCGGTGCTGCTGCGGGCCGTCGCTGTGCGGGGCGAGCGTGATCTCGCCGATCCCGAGCCGGTGCGCGGTGGTGCCGCCGTCCTCCAGGATGCGCATCCGGGCCGGTCCCAGCTCGATCAGTTCGCCGCCGTCCGGGGCGACGATAGCGACCTCGGTCATAGCTTGACTCCTTCGTGAGAGTTGACTCTCACGACCTTAGGAGGCTCGCACTCGTTATGCAAGTCAACTCTCATAACGAGAGCGAACTTGCTATCCTTGTCGCATGCAGGAGACCGAACAGCGGAGCCAGACGACAGCGGCGGGGCCGCCCACCACCGGCCGCGCCAACCAGAAGCTGCGCACGCGCACCGCGATCCTTAAGGCCGCGGCCGAACTGGCGGGCACCGGGCGCGAGGTGACCATGCTCGAGGTCGCCAAGACCGCGCTGGTATCAGAGGCCACCGCATATCGCTATTTCCCGGATCTGACCAGCCTGCTCCAGGAGGCCATGGCTGACCAGATGCCCACCCCGGAGGAGGCGTTGGCGGCGGCAGCGGACTCCCGTGACCCGGTGGAGCGCGTCGCCGCCGTGACCGAGCACCTCCTGCGCCACGTCCAGCGGTATCAGGGTGCGGCGCGCGCCATGATCGCGGCGACCGTCGCCCGCCCCGCAACCGTCGCCACCCGTCGCCCGGGCCTGCGCTTCGGCCTGATCGATCACGCCCTCGCTCCGCTCGCCGACTCCCCCGCACGCATCACGTCCGCCGCCCTCGCCCAGCTCAAGAACGACCTCGCCGTCGTCGTCAGCGCAGAAGCCCTCTTCTGCCTGACCGACCTGTGCGGCCTGGAGCCCGAGGCCGCCATCGCCAGCGCCGTGCGCACCGCGGCAACACTCACCCGCGCGGCGCTTCAGGCCACCGCCTAGCAATGTCCTGCTGAGGTTGAAGCAGGCTCAGTGGCCGCCGACGTTGGCTTGCGGGGCTGCAGGGGCTGCAGGGGCGAGATTGTCGAGGGTGGTACTCACGGTGTCCCAGGCGGTGACCTTTCCGGTGGCCAGGGCGAATACGGCCGCCGTGAGCAGGGTGTAGCGGGCTCCGGCGGCCGCGGCCTGCTGGTGGCTGTAGACCGGCAGGGCAGGCAGCACGATGCCGGCCGCCGCGAGCAACACGGCGTTCCCGATCCGGGAGCCGGCCCGGCGCCACAGCGGCAGGCGGTCCGGTGCGGGCGCGGCACTGACCAGATCCGCGAAGCCTCCGGAGCTCGGATCGCACCATGCGGCCAGGATCTGCGTCAGTGCCTTGCTCATGGCGCTGTATTCATCAGGATGGAGCGCACGCGCCAACGGTGCCTTGGCGGCTCGGACGAGTCCCGCCAGTTGCGCCCCGTCCTTGCGCGCCATGGTCCGGGCAGCCAAGTCCAGGCGCGGAACCCGAACCAGCGCGTATTCCTCCGCGTCCCCAGCCGCGCGTTCCAACAGCGCGACGAGCGATACCACGGCCTCACGCCCCGGCGGCGTCCCGTCGGCCCGCTGCTGAGCGCCCAACTGCGCGATGCGCGCCGTCGCCTCAAGCAGTCGCAGGACCGCCGAGTCCAGCGCCGCGTTGCCGCCAACCGCACGGCGCGCACGAACGAGCGGTGCCACGGCACTGCCGAGTAGTCGCAACGGCCACGACACCGCCTGCCGCGGGCCCCGCGGACCAAGGGCGTCAGCATAGGCGAGCGCCATGATGAAGGCGCCCAATACCGCGCCGCACAGGGCGACCAGCACAAACGCGCCGAACTCGTTGTCGAACGCGAACAGCGGCAGCTGCGCGTGCGCAGCACGGCGAATGCGGACCTCGGCGAGTACGCCATAGAGCGCGGACGCGATGGCCAACAGGCCGACGTAGGTGGAGACGAACGCACCGGTTCTGTCGCGAGCCTGCGTCGTGTCCACCGGGGCGAGTCGGCGCAACTGATCGAGTAGACGCCAGGCCTCGCCGCGCGCGGCCACGGCTGAGATGAGCGCGATCAGCGCATATACCACTGACATCGCGACGGCGGGCGCGTGGCCGACCGGCAGGCCGATCGCCCACACCAACGCCCCGATCCACGAGGCGAACAGCAACCCGCTCCACACCGCGAATCTGCCCACGCCGAAGGTGAACCCGCGCACCCAGCGCACGCCCACGCGCGCACCGCAGGCTTCGAAATACTCTGCTTTCAACGCCCCCAATGGCGCCGACTCGTGCGGCGTGGCGTCGCGCAGCGCGTGCACCTGCTGTCGCGCCCATGCCGCCACACGCTCGGCGCTTGCCGTCGCAGCGTCGGAACCACTCCGCTGCGACGCTCGCGGGCGGGCGTCGGTACCGGACCTCCCGGACGCCGTCGCCTGGTCGGACACGGCGTTCACGGCTGCGACGGGGTCGTCGTGACCGGTGTCTGCGATGCTGCCAGGCTCCAATCACACGTCGAGGGCGTCACCGAGACCGAGAGCACCTGCCAGCCCGGCTGCCCGGTGCCGGCGGCAGTTCCGGACCCGACCGCTTGGCCGACGAGCGTGAGCAGTGGCGTGGCCGTGAACGCGCGGACCTGGAACTTGACCGCCGCGGCATCGCTACCCGAACCGCAGTCGAGACGGTAGGACAGCCTCCAGTCGGGTGTCTCGGCGAAGAACCGCGCGAGACCGGACCCAGTACCCGCAGCGGAGTCGGTCGTCGCAGACGCCGATTCGGATGTCCGCACCGATCCCGTTCCCACCCCGGGGTCCGCGGAACCGGCGCCAGCACCGGCTCCGGCTCCAGTTGTCAGCACCGCCGTTACCGCGCCGACCGCGATCAGGCATAGTGCCGACGCGGCCACCACGTACCCAATGCGCATTTCCCCCCACCCCTCGTCCCTCTCCGCATCAGTCGACAACGCAATCTAGCGCCGCCGCTGCTTTCTCAGTCTCCCGTCGAATGGGCGTCCCCGCAGCAAAACAGGACCGCGGACGCAGGTCTGTGAGCTGCCGCAGGCTTGACAGAGCATCAGGTCCTGTCGCCACGCCGCTGTGCCGGGCCGACCACGCGGATCGGCTCGGCACAGCGGGTTCACGGTGCTGGGAACCTCGCGGCTATTGCGCGGTCCTCCCGGTCCTGGTGGTCGCGTCGGGCGGGTTGACAGTCAGGGTGACTGGGACGGGCGGGATCGCATAGGGGGTGGTGCTGCCGAACACGAGGTCGGCGCCGTACGTGCCGGGTTGGGCGATCTGCGAGGCGCTCGTGTCCAGGGTGACGGTCACGGTGATCCGCTGGTGGGGCCGCAACGTCAGCTGTGTGGCGTTCGCGGCCAACCAGGGGACGTTCACGCTCGGGTCCACACCGTAGCCCGGCAGGTTTTCCACGACCGAGGTGGGGGTGAAACCGTTGATGCCGCCGCCGAGCTTGTAGAAGCCGAGTGCGCCGGCGCCGCGGTAACTGGGGGTGTTGGCGTTGGGCAGCGCACTCCAGGTGCCGGCCTGCGGATCGTAGGCGACGACCTGGTTGGTCAGTACGCCGCCGTTTACCCCGGTGGTGACTCCGCTGGAGATGACCAGCACGCCGTTGGCCGCCGCGTATTCCGCGCCCCACAGGGGGACCGGCATGTCGGGCAGCGCGGACCAGGCGTTGGCGGACGGGTCGTAGACGTAGGCGTGCTGGATGTTGTCGCCGTTGTTGTCGGTGCCGCCGGCGCAGTAGAGCTTGCCGCCGATGCCGCCGCAGGCGGGCCAGGCGATCGGCTCGGGGTAAGGGGCGGTCTGGCTCCAAGTGTCGGTGGCCGGGTCGTAGACGGAGACGTCGGTGGTTCCGCAGGTGGTGTCCCCGCAGCCGCCGACGAGGTAGAGCTTGCCGCCGAGGACCGCGCTCCCGACTCCCGCATACGGCTTGGGCTCCGAGGTGCCGGTGGTCCAGGTGTCGCTGGCGATGTCGTAGATCTCCAGCTTCGGATCAATCAGGAAGTTGGATCCCCAGCCGCCCGAGATGTAGAGCTTGCCGTCGATGATGCCGTGGCCCGGCGCCTGATGGGTGTCCGCGGCTGAGGCGAGCTGGGTCCAGGCGCCGGCCGCCGGGTCCAGGACGTAGAGGTTGCCGCCGAGCGGGGCGCCGAACAGCCCGGCATCGCCGAACCCTGCGTAGATCTTGCCGTTGTAGGCGTTTGCCACGTCGTCCATCAACGCTGTCGGCAGGTCCTGCGCGTTCTGCCAAGCGGCGTCCAAGGGCGCTGCGGACGGGGTAGCCGCGGCGGCCTGGGCTTGCGGCTGCCCCCTGACATGGCCGGTCGGGTAGGTGCCCGGGATGAGCCGGAGGGGCGCGCCCTGGGCGGTGGTGCTCGGCGTCGTTGTGCCGCCCTGTTGGCCGATCTGGAGGGTGGCCGGCGCGCCGCCGGTGTTGGTGACCGTCAGCGTTCTGCTCGTGCGCCCGCCCAGGTCGACGGACGCCGTGATCGAGCCGGGGTCGACCCGCAGCTGCCCGGCGTCGAGCTGGTAGTCCGCCGAGACGGCTCTGTTGGCGCGGACGTTCACCGTTTGCGGCGTGCTGGCGTAGTCGAACTTGGCGGCGGTCAGGACATGCCTGCCCGGTCCTGGCACGAACAGCGAGAAGTATCCGTCCGGCAGGTTCGGGTCCTCCGGCGTCGCGATGGTCTTCGCCTGCGCGGACGGGTCGTCCTGGTCGGTGACGGTCGCGTCGACCGCGCCCTGGCCGGTGTTCGCGTCCTGCACCGTGCCCACGACCAAGCCGCCGGGGGCGGGCGCGAAGTCGCGCTGTCCGACGAAGACGTTGTCGAGTTCCCAGAAGTATCCGCCCTGCGAGGCGTAGTCGAAGCGCAGTTGGACGGACGGCTTGCCGACGTAAGCGGTGAGCGGGACGTCGAAGTGGGCGTCGGTCACGAAGTCGCCGCTGGTGTTGAGGTCGGGCGTCCACACCGTGGTCCAGGTAGCCCAGCCGTCGTCGCTGACGTCGATCCCCAGGGACTCGACGGACGGGTCGTCCAACCACATGGTGTCGAACCCGACTTCCGGCCGCGTGTCGCTACTGAGGTCGAACACGGGGGTGTACAAGGCGGTGTTGAAGTTGCTGCTGAACCCGTAGAAGTTGCTGTCGGCGACGGCGAATCCCCCGCTGCCGCCGGTCTGGTTGCCGATGTTGCCCGGGTTGTCGAACTCCCAACCGGCGGTGGTGTTCGGGGCGTCGGCGACGGCCCAGCCGGGCGGCGCGGTGGTGGAGTCGAACGGTTCGGTGGGGCCGGTCAGGGTGAGCTTGTAGCCGGGGGCGGTGGCCGTCCACGGGTCCGCGATCGCCGCGACGTCGACGGACAGCGGCGCCTGGGCGACGTGCACGGTCTTGGTGACCTCGCCGTAGCCGGGCGACGCGGGCGCGAAGTTGAGGGTGTAGTCGCTGTTCTGAGGCAGTGTCAGCTCGTAGCGGCCGGTGTGTGGATCGGTCCACACCGGGTTGGGATCGCCGCTGACGGTGATCTCCGCATACAGCGGCCAGCCTTGGCCGGAGCCGTCGGTGACCGTGCCTGAGACGGTCTCGCTCGGCACCTGCCTCAGCTCAATGTTCTTCCTGACAGTGGCGCCTGCCGCGACGTTAACGTGCGCGGTAGCGGTCGCGTATCCGTAGGCGGTGACGGTGATGTCGCGGCTGCCGGCGGATAGCGCGAGCGTGTAGCGGCCCTGCGCGTCGGTGTGTGTGACGTCGGTGCCGTCGCTGACTGCGGCTCCGACAATCGGCTCTCCGCCGGGGTGGCCGGTGACGGCGCCGGTCAGTGTGCCGTGCGGGCCGGTGCGGAACGCCTGCAGTCCGTTCGGGGTGCCCAGGCCGGTCGGGCCGTCGTAGCCGGTCACGGCGTTGCACAGGTAGGCGACCGTGCATCCGCCGTTGGTACCGAGAGTGATGTCGTTCAGTCCGGTGTGCGCCGCGTACGGGTACGTGTTGGGGTTGGTCCCTGCGGCCGGGGTGCCTGCGTCGGCGTAGACGCCGGCGATGACCGGGGAAGCCACGCTCGTGCCGCCATAAGCGAGCCAACCGACGTTGCTCTCGTAGACCGCCACACCGGGGGTCGGGTCCGCGATGGCGGAGACGTCGACGTCCGTGCGGTTGGCGCAGCCGGTGTCGTGTTGGACGGCGGGCTTGGGCTCGTAGGCCGAGCAGCCGGAACCGGCGAGGGACCACGCCGTCTCCGACCAGCCGCGGGCCGTGCCGGGAGCGCGGGTCAGGCTCGTACCGCCGACCGAGGTCACGTACGGCGAGGCCGCGGGGTAGGCCACCCCGTAGCCCGAGTCGCCCGAGCCGGCGACGACGGCGACACCGGGGTGGTTGTAGTGGGCGTCGAAGGTGGTCTCTGAGGGGTCTTCGCTGCCGCCGTAGGAGTTCGACACGAACTTGGCGCCCAGGGCCACGGCCTCGTCCACGGACGCGCCGAGGTCGCTCTCGAGGTCGTTATCGGCCTCGACGAGCAGGATGTGGGCGTCGGGGGCGATGGCGGAGACCATGTCTATGTCGAGGGATATCTCCCCGGCCCAGGCGTAGTTCACGGGCGGGTACTGGGTGCCGCCGCGCTGGTCGACCTTGCTGAAACAGCCGTTGGCGCTGGTGCACGCCGGCAGACCGTACTGCTGGCGGTAGACGGCCAGGTCGGCTTCGGCGGTGGGGTCGTCGAAGGCGTCGACGATGGCGACGGTCTGCCCTGAGCCGCCGTCGGGTGGCAGCGAATACGCGCTCTGCAGGTCGGCCGGACCGTAACCGGACGGGGTGGTGGTGGACGTCAGCGTGTGCGCGGACTGTTTGACGTTCGTGCGGCGCAGCGCGAAGCAGGAGAACGTGCCGGGCTTCGGCGCACCACAGACCGGCTGGAAGGATGGGGCTGCGGTGGAGGCGGTATTGGAGCTGGCAGCGGAATGCGCAGCTCCCTGAAGTGCCGGGCCGACTGTTGTCGCCCGCGCTGGGACCCCGAACACGGCCAGCGCAGCGGCGGAAAGGACTGCCACAGCGGCGGCCGACCTTCTCACGGATCGTCTCCTGCGCGCTGCATGGAACATGAATCCCCCTACGTGTCTCGGGTTGGGCGCCGCCATATGGTCGACCATGCGCGATCGGCCGGCCTGCGTTACGTCATAGCACTGGGTAAACGCGTGTTCCAGTGACGACAACGGGCTCTTCGACCCTTACACAGGCTGCTCTGATTCTTGCGCCTCGCCGCCGACTTGAATCGGCACGGCTGGCAAAAACTTCCGGCCGGAGATCAGCTGTCGGCTGTGTGGGCAATAGTCTTCTGTCATGGGCCTCCTCGACTCCTGGACTCCCGGCAGCCATACGGCCGACGGGGTTACGCATCCGACATACCGTAAGGGCAGCGGGCCGGGCGTGGTCGTGATCCACGAGGTCCCCGGTATCACACCCGCGGTCATCGCGTTCGCCGAGGAGGTGGTGGCGCGCGGGTTCACGGTCGTCCTGCCGTCGCTGTTCGGCCGCGATCAGGCTCCTGCGACCGTGCGGGAGTCGCTGCGCAGCCTCGCCCAGGTCTGTATCAGCAGAGAGTTCAGCATGTTCGCGCTCGGGCGCACCACTCCGGTCGCGGCGTGGCTGCGGTCGCTGGCCCGCGAGTTGCATGCCGAGCTGGGCGGACCCGGCGTGGGGGCGGTCGGCATGTGCATGACCGGAGGTTTCGCGCTGGCGATGCTCGCCGACGCGCCGGTGGCCGCACCCGTGCTCGCCCAGCCGGCCTCGCCGGCGCCCCTGGGTAGGGCGCGCAGCGCCGACCTCGGGCTCAGCCCCGGCGACCTGGAATCGGTCAAGGGCAAGGTCGCCGCCGGATGCCAGGTGCTCGGCCTGCGCTACGAGCGGGACCCCGCGACCGGCACCCGCTTCGACACCCTGCGCCGCGAACTGGGCGACAACTTCATCGCCGTGGAGTTCCCCGGCCGCAAGCACTCCACGCTGACCGAGCACCGCCAGCAGGAGGGCGTCGACCGGGTGCTGGCGTTCTTCGAAGACAAGCTCAAGCCGGCATCGGATCACCAGCCCGACCAGGCATCGTCACCGTGACGGCCCATCCCGACCGCAACTGGTGGGCCGGTCAGCTGCAACGGTGACGCCGCTTGTACACGTTCTTATAGATTCCGCTGGGCTTCACGATTGCGGATCTCCCCGACTGCGATGACTCCCCGAGCGCCAAACGGCGTTCGCACTGTTCGCCGAGACGAGCACCACAGGGTGCTTACTCCGCCGGCTGAGACATTGCGCCACGGATTCGGTTGACGCGATCTCAGGAGGGCCGCCGCCCGCGCCAGAGCGCGGTGCCGGTCAGCGCCCGCACGATCTCCGAGGTTCTCTTCCCGGGCGCCGCCGCTCCCATCAGGCTCCTGCGACGTCAGACATCCATTAGGGGAATCTCGTCACTGGCCCACCGTCGGGGCCGACGCTTACGGTGCCCTCGACCACCAGAACTTTTATCAAAGTTCTAAGACGTGCGATCGGCGGAGCTTGCGCGGCCTGACGAGGCGACCGCACACGCCTTCCCATCCGCCTCCGGGAGTACGCATGGCGCTCAACGATTTCAAGAACCATCAGATCAGTCGGCGTAACGCGCTCAAGGCCGGATTCGGCGTCGCGGCCGCGGCCCAGCTGGCGTTCATCGAGTCGGCGGCCTTCACGCCGGCCAGGGCTTTGGCGGCGGCGACCGCGAACACGAATGCGGGACCGTTCCCGATCATCCAGTTCGACATCGGGAACTTCATCGCCCCGCCGGTGACCCTCAACGACGGAGCCGGGAACGTCACCGCCCAGTTCGGCCCGGTGTTCTCCTACTTCGTCCCGGCCAAGCTCACCCGCTGTCCGACCCCGGACGACCAGCTGACCCTCGACAACGCGCTCAACCAGATCGAGGAGTTCTACGACTTCAGCCCGTCGGGCATCTTCGTGTTCACCTCCTACGGCGTGCCCTACTTCAACAAGCTTCCCTGCGGGATCAACGGACCGCTCGTGCAGGAGTTCATGCCGCAGATCCTCGACGGCCAGAACCCCGACGGAACCACCAACGTGCTGGCCGAGGCCGTCCCCATGCCGACCGACGTGGTCGGTGGCCTGGTCGGCGGACCCGGCGCGCCGGTGCCGAACGTCACCAAGGACCGGTTCAACGTCAATCTCGTGATCGAGAACAACGACATGGTGTTCCACATGCGCAGCGACTCGCTCCGCAACCTCAACGACGTGCTGGCCTGGCTCAAGGGCTCCTGCAGCCTGCACGGTTGCGGCATCCAGTCGCCGCAGTGGAATGGTCTGATGCGGTTCGGCACCACCCGCGTGCAGTTCGTGCAACGCGGCCTGCCCAGGCAGTTGGCCGACCAGAACGGCTTCGAGTTCGCCCCGCGCGTCAACCCCGATTCGCCGATGTGGATGGGATTCCTGGACCAGCAGACCAACGCGGCGGGCCCAGCGCAGATCTGCACCTTCGCCGGCAACTCGTCGGCGACGTTGACCACGGCGACCCAGGGCGACTACTTCGGTCAGGGCTCGATCATGCACTTCTCGCACGTCATCGAAGACCTGTTCCAGTTCTACGCCACGCCCAACCAGGACCCGCGCCACTCCGACGGCGAGGATGCCGCCGAGCGCATGATGTACGCGTTCCGGGCCAACCAGATCGGCACTCCCAACGGACTGCCGGCCCCGTTCAACGCCGGCGATCCGTTCACCAACGGCGGCTGCCCGGCGTTCATCAACAACCGCTTCCAGGGCCCGGACGACGCCGCCTTGGGCGCCCAGGACGCCGGCGGCACATTCAATCCCAACGACCCGGCCAGCGCGCAGCAGACCGAGACCTTCACCGGCCTCGGCCGCATCGGCCACAACGCCGGGCTGCAGCGTTCGTCCCGCGCCGCGGACGGCACCCCGATCCACATCCGCATGGACGGACCCGGCTTCTCCACCATGGACGTGCCCGCCTTCCAGGACTTCCCCGGCGGCAACGACATCCCGGCCGGCAGCCAGCAACCCAAGCTGCAGTTCGCGATCTTCATCCCGACCGCCGAGTTCTTCCGCCAGATGCGCACCAATGTCGCCGCCCAGGACCTGCAGGTCCAATACAAGATCGACCCCGACGACAACGGCCTCGAGCGCTTCATCACCGCCACCCGGCGGCAGAACTTCCTGGTCCCGCCCCGGCCCAGGCGAGCCTTCCCGCTGGTCGAATACACCGACTCCGCAAAGGCATCGACCACGGCCCGCGCCAGCCGAACGATGTAGGAGCTGGCGAGGTTCGGATCATGTGGCCGAGACCTGGCCTGGCCACATGATCCGAGCCGCGGACATTTCCGGGCGTCGGCCCGCTCTTCGGGGGAGCACGGGCCGACGACGGCGCAGGCAACAGCGGAACGTCTCAGCTCTTAGGAAGGCAACGGGAACGCACATCAGCGCGCGGAGGTCCGTTTTATGGCAATTCAGCAGAAAAGTAATTGAAACGAATTTCCCGCACACTACCGCGAAATTGTCGCGATAATGGCTTCACCGTCCCCGACTCTTCCGGCAAGCCGTGCGGCTTCCCGGATTTGCTCCGGGTTCATGCTTTTTGCCACCTGGATAGCCTCATGAACACCATCGCCGTTACCACTGTTGAGCATGGCGAGAAACCACCGTACGGCTTGAACAGGATCGGACTGGCCTGCCGTACCGTCGCGGAACCAGCAAGCGGCTACGTCCATCGCGCCGGTGTGGCCGCGAGACGCGGCCTTTACGTACCAGTCGATTGCCTCAGCGTTTCGGCCGACGCCCGCCAGGAGATCACCCAGTTTTGCCGCCGACTCGACGACTCCGCCCTCGGCAGCAGATTCCAAGAGCGATAGTGTTTCATCAAAGGTACAGTAGGCACCCTTTGCCCTGATGTTCGCAGCGGCGAGGTTGTACATGGCGAAAGGGTCCCCGCCAGCAGACGCTTCACGAAACAGCTCCACCGCTTTGGCGACGTCAGCCTTTACGCCCAGCCCGTTTGCATAGAGATGCCCAAGGCTCCGCTGCCCGGCAGGGTCCCCTTTGGCGGCAGACATTTCGAACCACTGGCGCGCGCTCTTCGGCTTCTGCTCGATCTCGAGTTCGATCGCGCCAAGGAGGTTCTGTGCGTCAACGTCGCCCTGTCGGGCCTGGTCGGTCAGAGCGGACTTCAGGTGACGTATGTCGCGTGAGCCGACTCGCTCCCCAGCCGAGTTGTTCTCCAGGAGCTCACGCGCAGCCTGCTTGGCAGTGACCGGAGGGTCTTGCTCGGTGGGCATCAGTACGCCTCTGTTCTGCGAAATCAGTGTCCCGTCATGGTAGCTGGCTGAGCGGAGGCGCGCGAAGCGTCCGCCCAGCCGGCTACCGTCGGGCTCAGCCTGGTGGCTCCGGAGCGTAAGGAACGTTGGGAATGAATTCCATGTCCCCCGTAGGATGGAACGCCCAACGACCTGATGGACTCGATATCACATACGATTCCTGATTATATACGGATGCGTAGCTGAAGAACTGCTGGCATTCCGCGCAGGGGTCTCGGGTGACAATGATCGGGCTGCCTGGATTGAGCGCGTACGCCTGACGCTCGGCATGGGAGTCGAAGTATCGGCCGTTTACTCCCAGATCGTTCCCGCTGCCCTTTGCCGCCATGCCGAACATGTTTCGCAGGCCGGCCGTGACGTTCGTGGAAACCCGAGTGAAGGCACGGGAGATTCGACTCGACCAGCCCGAGAGCGTAAAGGTCGCGCCCTCGTCGGGTGTGGCGGCCGTCTTGGTGCTTCTGAAGTTCGGCCAATTCACGTCCTGCGGTGCGGGAACGGCGCACTGCTCCTCGTTCATGTTGTGCACGAGGACCGGCGTGTCCCCGGCCACGACGTAGTACGTGTGCAGGGCGCCGATGGTCAGGTCGTAAGTGACCGTGTTCGCGTGGTACAGGTGCAGACCGATGACGACCGCGGAGCCGGTCGGGGTCTGCAGTTCGTCGCCGACCTGAAGGTGCTGGGCCTCGACGAAGGCGGCCTGCGTGGCGTCGTAGAAGGGGTGCAGGAACGTCGTGGTGAGCGTTCCGCCGTCCTCGGTGACGTCGCCGCTCTCGCCGCCGGCCGGGGTAGTCGCCTGGACCTGCGCGGCGTCCGCGGGGGTGCCACCCGTGTGTGTCGACGTCGTCGCGGCGCCCGCCAGGACGGCGAGGGATGCGGCTAGGCCAAGCCCGGCCTTCTTCAGAGTGTTCGACTTCGGCGATGTCGCCGCCGCGTCGGCCGTGCCGGCGGCGACCGGCTTGACCTTGACGTCCACGAAGTCGTGGTCGGTCTTGGTGACGATCACCCCGGTGACGGTGTTGTCCTGGGTGCCGGCCTGCCCGGGGACGGTGTTCGCGACCTTGTCGCCCACCTTGACCTGGTCGATCGGCTTCTTGGCACCGCTGGCCATCAGGACTTCGGTCCCGCCGGTGAAGCTGTGGCACGACGGGCTCGATTCCGGCTCGGTGCCAGCCTGCGGCTCGTCGCCTCTCAGTGCGCTGATGCCGCTGCCGACGAGCGAGGCTCCGGCGCCTCCGATGCCGCCCATGGCCGCACCCTGCTCCGCGCCGCCGAGGGTCGCGCCGCCGAGGCCGGACCAGGAGCAGCCGGCCTGGCTCGAGCCGCAGGAGGCCGCGTAGCCGACCGCTCCGGTGATGGCTCCCGCTCCGCCGCCAGCATAGGCGCCGACCAGGGCGTTGGTAGCGACGTCCGGCAGGATCCCGCTGAGGGCCTCGCTGGCGAGCTTGCCGCCCAGCGGTCCGGCCAGCGCGCCGCCGACTGCTCCGCCGAGCGCGCCCTCGCCGACCGCCTCGAGACCGCCGGTGAGCGAACAGCCCTGCTGCGTCTTGCCGCAGCTCATCAGGTAGGACACGCCGCTCGACGCGGCGCCCGCGAGCGCGGCGCACCCGACGGTGCCGACGCCCAGAGTCAGGCCTTCGCAGCCTATGAACGTCCCGGCGCCCACCACGATCGAGGCAATCGTCGCGGCGTGGTTCTTAACGAACGTCGCGGTGCTCGCGACGGCCTTCTTCGCGTAGCTGACGGCCTTGTGGTAGTCGGCCGCGACGGTGTGCACCACCTTCTTGCCGGTGTTGACCGCCGCTCTGTACCAGTGTTTGACCGTGGAGGTCGTCGCATGCCAGGCATGGGAGACCTGGTGCGAGGACCAGTCCCAGGCGTCGCTGACCCAGTTGCTCGCCTCGTTGAGCAGGCGGGTGGTCTCCGCCTCGAGCTGCTTGAGCTCGTTGTCGAGGAACGAGATGGTGCTGTCGAGCGCCGAGACCGCGTCGTTCCAGGCCGAGGAGACGAAGCTGGTCGTGTCGTTCCAGGCGGTGGACACGAAGCTCGTGGTGTCGTTCCACGCGCTCGAGGCCCAGTTGCCGATGTCGTTCTGGATGCCGCAGGCGATGCCCAGGAAGCAGTGGCCGGTGGGGTCGGTGGCCAGCATCGGGTTGCCGCCGTCGTAGGCGAACGGGTTGGCCGCCGCGCTGTCCGGGGCCGGGTTGACCGCCATCGTGTCGCGGTTCATGAACTGGCCGGTGGACGGGCTGTACCAGCGCGAGCCCATGTCGACCTTGCCGGTGGCCTTGTCGGTCCACGCGGACTGGTAGCCGAGCGAGCCGGCCTGGCCGCTGGTGGCGGTGACGTTGCCCAGCGGGTCGTAGGTCGTCGAGCCGTCCAGGGCCGCGCCGGTGGCCGTGAAGTCGCCGACGACGTCAGTGTGCTGGTCGACGTAGGCCAGCTCGCCGCTGCCCGCCACGGTGCCGCCGCCGGAGGCCGCCGTGCCGATGCCCACGAGCGTGTTGGCCGGCGTCCACGTGTAAGTGCTGGCGCCGTCGGAGGCCAGGATGTTGCCCGCGCCGCTGTAGGCGAACGACAGGGTGCTGCCGCCGGTGGCCGCGTCGCTCAGCATCCGGCCGGTCGCGTCGTAGCTGTACGACTGCTGGCCGACGGTGATCTGTTGGCCGAAGGCGTCGGAGCTGTAGGCGGTGGCCGCAGACGATGAGGATTGCTGAGTGAGCGTGCCGCGAGCGGAGTAGGTGTACGAATTCGTGCCGTCGCCGGTCAGTTCGTCGCGCGCGTCGTAGGTGTAGACGTTCGCGCCGACCTGGGTGCGGTTGCCCGAGGCGTCGTAGCCGTAATCCGTGGTCGTCGTTCCGCTCATCCACGACGTCAGGCGGTTGGCGAAGTCGTAGGTGTAGGAGTTCGCGCTCGCCCCGTCGAAGCCCGTGGTGGTCTTCGACGTCAGGTTCCCGTTCGGGTCGTAGCCGTAGCCGATCGAGGCGATCGTGGTGGTGCCCGCGCTGTTGGTCAGCGTGTCGCCGGTCAGCTCGTGCAGCGAGTTGTAGGTGTAGTTGCGCAGGTCGCCGCCGGTGCCGTACTGGATCTGCGAGACCTGGTCGAGCTTGTTGTACGAGTAGGCGGACGCCACGCCGGTCGCGGCGTCGGTAACCGTGGAGAGCTGGTCGGAGGTGCTGTAGCCGTAGCTCGTGGTGCCCGCCGCGTCCTGGCGCGAGGTCATCAGACCGTCGCCGTTGTACGCGAAGGTGCTCGAACCCGCGGCTCCGCTCGTGGTGAGCAGTTCGCCGCGGTCGTTGTAGGTGAAGGTGTTCGAGCTCGCGGCCTGGTAGCCGGCAGAGCCCTGCGTGCCCGCGGTCGTGGTGGCGGCTGTCAGGACCTTGCCGTCGCCGTCGTAGGTGAACGAGCGGGTGGCCGTGGCGGCGTCGGCGCCCGCGCCGGATTCGTTCAGCACGTTGCCTTCGTTGTCGTAACCGAAGGTCAGCGTGACCCCGCCCGGCTGGGTCTGCGTCGCAGCGCGGCCGTCGGCGTCGTACGCGGTGGTGAACGTGGAGAGCGCGGCCGTGTTGTCGGTGCTGGTCTCCGGCTCTATCACCGACTCCTGGAGGTTCCAGGGGTTGTAGGTGTAGATCCACGCGTTCCCGCGGCCGTCGGTGTAGCGCGTGCGGTTGCCGTTGGCGTCGTAGCCGAAGCTGGTGGTGATCGACGTCGTGGCGGTGACCGGCTGGATCTCCTGCGTCAGTGCGCCGGTGGCGTCGTAGAGGAAGTTGGAGGTGTTCCCGCGTGCGTCCGTGGTGGACAGCACCTGGCCCATGCCGTCGTAGGTGGACGAGGTGGTGGCCAGCACCGCGCCGGTGGCGTCCTTCTGCTGCCTCTGGACCACGTCGCCGATCGCGTCGTACGACGTCGACGTGCTCGTCGAGTCCGGGGCGGTCACCGCCGCCGTCCGGCCGAGGAAGTCGTACGAGGTCGAGGTCGTGTTGCCGGCCGGGTCCTTGACCGCGGTCTGCTCGCCCACGTTGTCGTAGGTGAACGAGGTGGCCGCGCCGTCCTGCGACGTGGACGAGGCGAGGAACGCGCCGTCCGGGTTCGCCGCCGAGGCCGCGTACGAATACGTAGTCGTCGACGTGGTCGCGGTCGGGTACCGGTCGAGCACGGTCGCGGTCTGCTGACGACCCATCCAGTCGTAGGTCGCCTGCGTCTGCGCGCCGGTCGGGTCCGTCGTGGACAGCAGCTGGCCGTTCAGGTCATAGGTCTGATCCGTCACGCCGGTGTTCGGGTCGGTGGTCTGCACCGTGTCCCCGAGCTGGTCGTAGACGTAGCTCGCGGCGTGCGTGAGCGGGTCGGTGATCGACTCGACCTGGTTGAGCTTGGTGTAGTTCCAGACCGTGGTCGCCGTGATCGGCGTCGTCGAGCCCGGCGGGGTGTAGTTCGGCCGGGTCTGGGAGACCTTGTTGCCGTTCGCGTCGTAGACGGTGGTCACGACGTTGCCGTCGGCGTCCTGGTTCTCGACCGGCTCGCCGAAGGTGTTGTAGCCCGTGACGGTGGTCGGGTGCTCCTGGACCGGGGTGCCGCCGTTCGTCTCCACGGCCACCGCCGGGTCGGTGGTGACCGCGAGGTGCCCGGCCTCGTCATAGGTGTAGTCGGTGGTGTTGTTGTTCGCGTCCGTGGAGGTCAGCGGGAGGCCGCGCTGGTCGTAGGTGCGCGAGGTGGTGATCCACGACGAGGACGCCGTGGTGCCGCCGTTGTGCCCGGCCGTGTAGAGCGTCGAGATCTCGGCGGCCGAGAGCACCCGCGGATAGGCCTGCACGTTGGAGACCTGCCCGTCGAGCAGGGCGGTCGGGGCGGCGACGAACTGGCCGCGGCCCATCACCAGCGGACCGTTGGCGGCGTACGGGGTGGTGTCGGTCGCGCTGCCCGCCGCGGCGCCGTTGACGTACAGCGTCATCGCGCCGGTCGACGCGTTGTAGGTCCCGACCAGGTGGTACCAGGTTCCCGCGGTCGGCTTCGTCGTGCCGTGGGCCTTGATCACGCTGGGCGAGGTGGTGTCCGCGGAGCTGCGGGAGAACGCCCAGGCGGAGTCGGCGGTGTCGTACTGCAGCTCGAACCCGGAGTTGTTCTTCGAGTCCTGGGAGACCAGGTCCTGGAACGTGCTGCCCACGCTGCTCAAGTCCGCCCAGGCGGACACGGTGAAGCTGCCGGCCGTGTTGAGCACCGGGCCGTTGGTGGCGATCTGCTGGCCGGCGGTCCCCGGGAAGGAGGCGCTCGAGCCGGTCCAGGTCACGCCGGTGGCCGTCGCCGTGTCGCCGGTGCCCGAGGCGTCGGTGACGTTCGTCCCGCCCGCCTGGGTCAGCGGCCACCAGCCGGTCGGGTGCCCAGCGCCGTCCTGGTAGGTGGACTGCGAGGTCGGCTGGCCCATCCCGTCGTAGGTGGCGGCGGTGACCTCCGTCGCCCCGGTCGGGTCCGTCTGCGTCTGGGTGGCGACCTGGTCGTCCGGCGTATACGAGTACGTGGTCGTGCGGTCCACGCCGGAGGGGTCGAACGTCGTGTCGACGGTGCGGTCGGCCGCGTCCACGGCGACGTCCTCGACCGTCGCGCCGTTGTCGGTCGTCTTGGTGATCTGGTTGCCGGCGGCGTCGTAGGTGTCGGATTCCTCGACGTAGGCGTTCTTCCCGGCCGGGTCGGTCTTGGTGACCGTCGCGACCTGGTTGTCGTCGAAGTACGTGTACTTCGACACATTGCCCATCGCGTCGGTCACCGAGGCGATCCGCCCGGCCGGGTCGTAGGCCTTGGACCACTCGGTCATGGTGGTCGCGGTCTGCGGGTTCAGCGGCGAACCGGTGTAGTTCGTGATCGCCTGCGTCAGCTCGTGGCCGTTGGCGTCATAGGTCCACGAGGTGGCCGTGCTGTCCGGATCGGTCTGTGTCTGCTTGTTGCCGTAGGCGTCGTAGGTGAACGAGGTCTGGTTGTTGTCCGCGTCCGTCGAGGTCTGGACCTGGTCGTACTGGTTGTACGTGCTCGAGGTCGTGCGCGAGGCGTCCCCGCCGGTGGAGTCGGAGACCACCTGCTGGGTCAGGTCCCCGTCCGGGTCGTAAGTGTTCGCGGTCACCGAGGTGTGCACAGCGCCGGTCACCCGGTCGGTCACGGCCGGGTCGGTCTGCTGGGTCACGCGGTCCTGGCCGTCGTACTGGAACGAGGTGACCTGGGCCGCCGGGGTCGGGTTGGCGATGGCCGTCCCGCCCTGGCCCGCAGTGTGCAGGCTGGCCGCCTCGGCCGCGGACAGCGCGCGCTGGTAGAGCTGCACGTTGGCGATCTGGCCGTTGAAGTAGTTCCAGGTGTCGCCGTTGGGCGCGGCCGGCCAGCCGTCGTTGTTGTAGACGCCCGCGCCGACCAGTTCGTACGGGTCGAGGTTCTGGACCTGGTTCGACAGGGAGCCCACGAGCGCCCCGTCGAGGTACAGCGCCTGGCTGGTGCCCGCGCCGGACAGGACCACGTGGTGCCACTTGCCGTCGTTGACCGCACCGGCCGAGACGATGCCAGCCACGGTGGTGTCCCATAGGTGGCCGTGCAGCTTGCCGTCCGAGCCCACGTAGAGCACCGGCATCGCCCCGGGACCGGGGGTCGTGTTGGTCGGCAGGTCGTGGTCGGTGGAGAACAGCGTGCCGGCTGTGGTCGCCGTCGTGTCGAACCACAGCGAGATGGACACCATCGGCGAGGCGGCCACCAGCCCGCTCGGCAGCTGCATGTACGAGCTCGAACCGTTGAACGCGCCGGCCGTGCCGGTCCAGGTCATGTTGGTCGCGGTCGCGGTGTTCCCGCTGCCGGAGGAGTCGGTCACGCTCGTGCCGGTGGTCTGGGTCAGCGGCCACCAGCCTGCGGTCTGCCGGGGGCTGACCGTCTTGGCCGCCACCCGGCCGATGCCGTCGTAGGTGAAGGTGGTCGCCAGGTCTTCGGCGTTGACCGTCTGGGCCACGTCGCCGTCGTGGAAGTAGGCGACCGTGTTCACGGCCCCGCTCGGGGAGACCGTCTTGACCGGCAGGCCCGCCGGGACGGCGCCGGTGTCTACCGCCGGGAAGGCCGAGGTCCCGTCGCTGTAGGTGATCGTGGTCGTCCGGCCGCCCGGGAACCCGGGCACCGCCGGCGTGGTGACCGCGGTCTTGTCGCCCTTGGTGTCGTACGTGTAAGTGGTCTCGTACGTGTTGTCCGTCGCCGAGGCCGACCGGCCGTCGCGTGCGGTGAGCATCACGTCGTTGCGCGGGTCCGCCGTCGTCAGCTGCGCGGTCGTGTCGTCCGGGTAGTAGGTGTAGTAGGCCGTGGAGCAGACGTTCGTGGCCTGGTTCTGGCACGTGGTCTGCGACACGATGTTGCCGCGCACGTCGTGGCCGGTGGTGGTGACGTTCCCGTTCGGGTCCGTGGTCGTGTACAGGTAGCCGGAGGTGTCGTAGCCGTAGCTGGTGGTATTGCCCAGCCCGTCGGTCTCGGAGATCTTCCGGTAGTTGTTGGCCACGTCGTAGCGGTCGGTGACCGTCTTGCCGCCCGGGTCGGTGGTGACCACGGTCTCGACCGGCAGCAGGCCCTGCGAGCCGCGGGCCGCGCCGTACTGCGCCGCGACCTGGTCGCCGCTGAGCGCGGTCGGGTAGCTCGCGACTTCGCCGACCGAGCCGTTGAAGTACTGCACGGCGGAGGTCTTGCCGCTCAGGGAGTCGTCCGGCCAGGTGCCGCCCATCCAGCCGGCGCCGATGTAGTCGTAGAGCGCGCCGGTCATGTTCACGGTGCCGGACTTGGTCGCCTGGCTCGTGCCGTCGACGTAGAGGGTCTGGGTGGTCCCGGCGACTGAGATCACGGCGTAGTGCCACTTGCCGTCGTCCACCGCGGACTTCGAGTATATGGGGGTGTAGGCGTCCCCGGTCCATGCCTCGGCCGCAAGCTTCCCGTCGTTGCCGACGTAGAGCAGGGGATCGAATCCCGCGGATCCGGAGTTCGTGACCGGCACGCCGTTCGTGCCGACCAGAACCCCGTTGGCCGAGGAGGTCTTGAACCAGATCCCGAGGGACTGGGTCGGGTTGCCCAGCAGGCCGTAGGCCAGGGACACGTACGAGGATGTGCCGTTGAGCGAGGCGGCGGTCTCGTCTGAGAAGGGCCCTGCGACACCGAGCGTCGCCGCGTTGTAGGCCGCGGCCACGCCGTGGACTTCGTTCGCCGGGTTCGTCGTGCCGCTGCCGTCGCCGAGGCGGTAGTAGTCCCGGGGTTTGGCGCCGAGCACCGCGGAGCGGAAGACCTGGCTCGAGCCGGCGACCGTGGGCGGCGCGAGCTTCCACACGCCGCCGTTCTCGTCGGTGACCTGCGTGACCGTGTTCGTCGCCGCGTTGTACTGGACCGCCGCGTAGGCCTTGGTGGAGGGGCGGGTGATTCCCGTCATCAGCGTGGCGGCGTGGGTGGCCGCCGAGTACTGGCCGCCGACGTCGGCCGTGGTCAGCGGCCTGTTGTAGTAGGAAACGCCGGCGATCGTGCCGTTGAAGTAGGTCGCGTACACCGTCGAGGAGTTCGGGTGCGGCTGGTCGGGCCAGGTGTAGCCGAGGTAGCCGGAGCCGACGTACGTGTACTGCAGCAGCCACGGCGCGATCGCGGTGTCGCCGAGCGCCGCCCAGCCCGGCTGCGTGCCGACCTGCTTGTCGTCGAGCCACATCGTCTGCAGGTTCGGCGCCGAGGAGAACACGACGTGGTGCCACTTGCCGTCGGTCACCGCGGCGGACGAGACGATCGGCGTCGGCTGGGTGTTCTGCCAGAACAGGCCGTTGAGCTTTCCGTCGCTGCCGACGTACAGCGCGGGAACGAAGTTGCCGAAGGTAGAGGTGGCCTGTAGGGGGTTGTCCGAGGCCGAGACGAGCACGCCGTTCGCCGTCGTCGTCTTGAACCACAGCGAGTAGGTGAACGACGGGCCGGTGCCCATGTGCAGCGACGGGAGCGTGAGTAGTGAACTGGTGCCGTTGAACTGGGCCGCGGTGCCCGAGCCGCCGGTGAATGGACCGGCCTGACCCAGCGTCACGTTCGCGTAGGTGGCGTTGTCCGCGCCCTCGTTGGCCAGGACCGCGTCGTTCGCGGTCGTGCCGGAGGCCTCCGACAGCGGCCAGTAGTTGGTGGCGCCCTCGTCGAGTATCTGTGTCTGGTACGAGGAGCCGCCCTGGTAGGCGTACTTGGTGCACGCGGTCGTCGTGCCGGGCGGGCACGCGCTGGTGAGCTGGTCGCCGGAGTAGCCGTAGGTCCAGGTCAGGGCGGTGGCCGTCTGGCCGGGGGTGACCGGGTCGGTCGCCACGGTCTGGACGTGCGCCACCGTGGCGCCGGCCGGGGTGGACCAGGTCAGGTGCAGCGCGCGGCTGGAAGCGACCGAGGTCATCGTGGTGATCTCGCCCGAGGTCCAGGCGAAGTTCACCGCGCGGCCGAGCGCGTCGCTGATGGCGGTGATGCCGTAGTTGCCCGAGCCGAGCGACTGGGTGAACGTGTAGGTCGTGTCGTTCTTGTCGGTCAGGCTGTAGCCGCCGGTCACCGACTTGAAGGTGGCGAAACGGCCCTGCGGCGGGGAGAACGTGCCGTTCGAGTTCTTGCCGTAGCCGATCTCGGAACCGTCGGGGTAGGTCACGACGACCGACTGCACCGCGCCGGTCGAGTCGTAGCGCTCGCTGGCCCGGGAGTCGAACACGGACGACCAGGCCGCGCCGAACGCGCCGGTCACCCGCGGATCGCGGGAGTTGTAGTCGCGCACCACGTCGAGGGTCGGGCCGACCACGGCCACCTGCGCGTCGGTGGCGGAGGTGGTGTAGTTGCCGATCGCGCCGTCGAAGCCGTGCCCGTCGGAGTTCTGCGACAGGCTGGAGGTGATCGCCGGCTGCGGGACGGTCGTGGTCAGCGAGTTCCAGGCGTTGTTGACCGAGTAGTTCGTGCCGTCGTACGCCTGGACGGTCCAGTAGTAGGACTTGCCCCACGCCAGCTTCCCGGCCGGGACGGTCCAGTCGCTCGCAGCGATGGCGCCGGAGTCGGCCAGCTTGGTGCCGCTCGCGTCGGTGATCTGGAAGTCGTACTTGAGCGACTGCGCCGGCTCCTCGTTCGGGTCGATCGAGCCCTCGGCGGACAGGATCGGGGTCAGCGTGCCCGCGCTCGCGCCGTTGCCGGGGTACTGGTAGGAGATCGACGGCAGCAGGTAGGTGGTGTAAGTCAGCGACAGGTACGGGGCCCAGTCGCTGTTCATCGAGTCGAACTGCTTCCAGTGCAGCGAGTCGTTCGTCGCCGCGTAGAGGGCCAGGCCGTAGTCGCTGGCGCCGTTCTTGGCCCAGTTGGTGAGGGTCGCGGTGGCCAGCGGCACGGTCACCCAGTTGCCCTTGGACAGGTCCCCGCCGGAGTTGGCGCAGCCGGCCGGGACGCTCGGGGTCAGGTTGCCGATGGACGCGCCGTAGGACGGGCCAGGATACGTGGTCAGCTGCGACGCCACCCACGGCTGCGTCACCGGCGCCACGTCGAACCGCTCGGCCGTGCAGGTCGAGGCCCACACGTCGTAGAGGCTGAGCGAGGCGGCGGTGACGGTGGTGCCCGAGTAGTCCAGGCCGCCGTTGGGGAAGCGCAGGAACGCGTTGGCCTCGTTCGTGCCCGAGTTCCACGAGCCGATGCGGATCGTCGGCTCCATCGAGTGGTCGCCGACGTCGGCGGCGGTGGTCTCGACATAGGTGGAGATGTTGCCGACGCTCAGGGTCGTGGACGGGTCGAGGGTCACCGGGAACTGGCGCGCGGGGTCGTCCAGCCAGGCCTTGTCGAGCGTCACCACGAGCTGCTGGCCGCCGCCGGGCGCGGCCTGCAGCGTGTAGGCGATCGCGTGCGTGCTCTGCGGCTCGCCGGAGACCGGGTTGATCCTCGAGTCGTAGGCGTAGCCCGCCGGGATCTCGCCGACCGTCGTGCCGGCGGCGTCGACAAGCTGGATCGATCCGTCAGCGGCCTGCTTCGCGGTCATCCCGTTCAGGTGCAGGGGGAAGGTCCAGGTGTTGCCAGCCGCCGCGGAGTGGAGGGTCAGGTTCTCGCGCAGGCCCGTGGCCGTCGTCTCGAGCGAAAGGTCCGTCGCCGGTTGCACGCCCGCGTAGGTGATCGTGGATCCGGAGACGGCGCCCGCCACCGGGGCCGCGCCGGAGAGTGCGTACCCGAACGACTCGGAGCCGGGAAGGGCGACCTGGGCGAGCGCCGCGTCGGAGGAACGGCCCGCGAAGCTGACGGAGAGGGAGTTCGCCTTCTCCGCCCAGCGTCCGCCCGTCGCGCCGACCAGGCTGGTCTGGATCGGCTGCCACGCGCCGGAGGCGTCTTGGTAGTTGATCGGCGTCGCGGAGAGCTTGCGGGTGAAGGTCCCGTCGGCGTTCTGGTAGTAGTCCGAGGTCGCCGAGGACTTCGACGCGACCCGCTTGCTGGTGCGCGCGTCGAAGCCCCGCTGGGCGTTTCCGCTCGGACCCTGCTTGATCAGTTTGGCGAGCGGGGCGTAGGGCGGCAGTTGGCCTTCGCCCTGGCCCGCCGGGTGTCCCGCGCCGCCGCCCGCTCGTGTCGACGCGGTGGTCGCGGAGTGGCTGTGTCCGGCGGCGGTGCCGGAGGTCTGCTCCGGCAGCGCGCCCCAGCGCGGATCCTGGAACCAGGCCACGATCTGCGCGAGCGAGGGCAGGTGCAGCGGCGGGAAACCCTTTTCCGCGGCGCCCGCGGTCGACATCGACCCGGCCCACAGAACCGCTACCGTCGCGATCAGCGCTGCCCAGCGTTGCCGTCGCCGCGCCCGCCGCCGGATCGCATGCGACGACGCAGCCGTCCGCCCAGTACGCATCCCCGTTCCACCCCCGTGCCATGTTCAAGATCAGATACCCGCGATGCGCATAAGATCACGGACGCGGACCGCGCCACAAGATCCCGAGGGTGAATTTATGGTTCCGTTACCTTCCCTGAGGACGAACCCTGAGATGGAGCGGGGAGTCGGGGTGCCGTCGTGTTCGACTGCGGAGTCGACGGCGCCGCTGCCGACCTCGTGGAGGTCCTGGCGCCCAGGCGCCGCGGGCGGCGGCGAAGCCGCCGGGAACGAACATGAGCCTCGGCGCTCAGGACCTTCACTCACGATGAGTTTTTGGCGTAGGCGGCGGTCGCCGCGTGTCCGAAGAGGCCGCAGGCGGCTCCGGCGGGGATTCCTACCGGATGTCGAAGCGGTCGACGAGCATGTAGGTGCCGGATTGCTTGGTCAGGATCAGGGTGTGCAGACCCAAATTCAACCCGCTGACGGTGTAAAGCGCCTGCTGGACCTGGCGCGTCGAGGTGGAGGCGTTGATGTTCGGCTCTGCGGTGCCGTCGAGCGTGACGCCGATGACGCCTTCGTCGGAGTAGGTCTCGCTGTAGTAGGTGATCCCAGTGCCGTAGAAGGTGACGGTCGCACTGTCGCCGTTGTTAGTGGTGGCGTGCACATCGTCGTCGTAGTCGCCGTAGCCGCGGAATCCGCTGTCGAACCAGGCGCCGGTGTAGCCGATGGCGAGGCTGGCGTCGTCGATGCGCCCGGTGGCCGGCGCGTATTGCGCGGGTACGCCGGCCTGGGACATCAGCGTCCGAGCGGCGGTGGGCCAGGCGCCTCCGGTGGCGATGGTCGCCTGGTTGAAGGTGATGTTCGTCCCGTTGTCGTTGTAGCTCGCGTTGTCGCTGTAGTTGTCGTGGATGTCGATCGTGTTGATGGTCGGGGTCCACATGCCGACCCAGTCGCTGCCGCCGAATTCGGTCACGTTGTCGTAGGTGTTCCAGCAGGAGCTGCCTTCGTCGTGGTAGAGCATGTTGTTGGTGTGGTTGCCGTCGGCGACGACGTTGCCGGACACGGTGGAGTACTGCTGGCAGGGCCCTGACGGGACGCCGGTGCCAAGGCCCTGTCCGCCGTTGGTGTAGATCGGGCCGCCGTCGTAGAGCACGCCCATGACGTCGTGTATGTAGTTGTCCGTGATCTGGTTGCCCTCTGCGTAGTCGGTGCCGTGGCGGCAGACAGACAGGCCCTGCCTGGCCTGAAGCGAGCAGTCGGACTGCCAGCCCCAGCCCCAGCCGAGCGAGATGCCGGAGTAGGGCGTGTATCCGATGTCGTTGTGGGTGATGGCCAGGGCGCGGGTGTAGCCGGCGAAGATCCCGACGGTGTCGCTGTAGTTCTGGCCCACGAAGGAGATCTCGTTGTCGGATAGCGTGTCGCCGCTGGTCATGAGCGTGGTGTTGGTCTGGAAGTAGTCATCGACGTTGCCGACCGAGATCCCGCCGCCGGCGGTGTCGGTGATCGTGCTGCCGGTGACCGCGGAGTTCTGAGTACCGTCGGCCAGCGCGACGGCCGTCGCGCCGAGGTGCTGGAACACGTCGCCGGAGAAGGTGATGTTCGTGCCGCGGGAGACGGTGACGGCCGCCGGCACCAGGACGGGGGCGATCGGGGTGACGGTGGGGTCCCACAGGACTCCGGCCTGGTTGTCGAGGTATCCGGCGGTCTGCGGGGTGTTCCAGGTGGTGCCGGTGAAGGTGACGCCGGAGAAGGTGATGTCGTGGACCGGGGCGATCGGGGTCGGGGTGGCCTCGAAGCCGTCGACGGTCAGATACATGCCGCCGGTCTTCGTCAGGGTGACGGTGTGCGAGCCCTGCGACAGGCCCTGAACCGCGTAGACGACCTGCTGGGCAAGGCGGGTGCTGCCGGAGGAGTTCTCGGTCCACGGCTGGCTGGTGTCCGGCTTGCCGTCGACGGTGACCGTGAAGGTCCCCTCATCGCTGTAAGTCTCCGCGAGGACCTCGAGGCCAGTGCCGGTGAACGAGTAGCTGACGCTGCCGCCGTTGGCCTGGGTTGCCTCGACGTCGTCGCCGAAGTCGCCGAGCGAGCGGCCGGAGGACAGGAACCAGCCGGAGCCGGAGTAAGCGGTCCCCGGGGCGTTCTGGTTGACCGGGGTCAGGTGGCCGGGGGTGCCCTGCAACGTCACCAGGCTCTGCAGCAGCGGCAGTTCGACGTCGGCGGTGGCCATGTTCTGCCCCGCACGCGGGATGTAGTAGAGGTAGTCGCCGGCGGTGTCCAGGTAGAACTGGCCGGGCTGGGTCAGCAGTTGGTAGGCGTTCTGCACGTAGGAGATGCCGGACATGGCCGGCAACCCGTTGCCGTTGAACGGGAAGTTCGGGTTGGGGACGTTCGTGTGGTTCGCGTTCCAGCAGCTGGACAGGATGTTGATGTTCGCGCCGCCGGAGGCCGGGGTGATCGAGGCGACCGGGCAGGATTCGTGCTTCCAGTCGTTGTCGTCGACCACGTCGATGCGGGACTGGCCGGTGAACGAGGCGTAGGAGGCGTCGGTGGTGAAGAACCCTGTCGAGGTCACGGACAGCCCGGCCGGAGTTCCGGCGCTGCGCGCGAGTTGGGCGCGCTGGCCGTCGACGAACAGCTGCCGGCCGCCGGTCGCGGCCTGGGCGGCGGTGACCGGGGCGCGCCAGATGTTCAGCCCCGCGTTGTACTGGGTGAAGCCGGTGACCTGGTCCGCTCCGCTGAAAACGGGGACCTGGCCGCCGACGGCCTGCCAGACCACCTGGTATCCGTTGCTGCCCGAGTCCGCCGGGCCGAGTTGGAAGGTCGAGGGCAGACGGTAGACGCCGCCGTACAGGTCGACGTCAATGTTCACGGTCATGCTCCGGTTCATCGTCTCGACCAGCGCCCGGGCGCCGGTCAAGCTGCACGGAGCGCTGCTGGTGCACGCGGTGCCGCTGCCAGTGGGCGAGGCGTACACGGTGACCGGGCTCGCGGCTCGTGCCGGTACAGCAGTCAGGGCGGCGGCAAGGCACGTAGCGGCGACGAGGCCGATGCGCTCGAACGACTTCACGGGGCCCTATCTCTCCTCTCAGTGGGCTGACCGGACAGTCGCAGGACCATGAGACCCGGCTTCGGGCGCGACGGATCGTCAGGAGGCTGAGCTGTCCATCCGGCCAACCGGGCGCCGCGGCTGGATGACGCTCATGGTTCACACCGCCGACCGCACCGTCAAGAGCAGTCATCGGATAAATCTCGCGTGAGCAAAGGGCCTTGATTCACATTGGGCCAGGCCAGCAGAACCGCGAGACTCCAAGCCCTTCAAGGTGATCCGATGAAAGTCGCCTGGGCGTTCGAGCCCTGAGTGCCTACGGGGTCGCGGGGGCCGGCGGACGGGAGATGTGTGCGACGAAGGAGTACCGGTCGCCGCGGTACCAGGTGCGCACCCACTCGACCGGTTCGCCCTCGGCGCTGTGGCTGTGCTGGGAGACCAGCAGCATCGGCGCGCCGATCTCGGTGCCGAGCAAGGCGGCCTCGCGCGGCGCGGCCGGCGCGGTCTCGATGGTCTCCACGGCGTGGGTGACGCTGACGCCGTACTTATCGCGCAGCACCTCGTAGAGGGAGCCGGTTCTGGCGACCGCGGTCGCGAGGCCGGGATAGCGGCGGGCGGAGACGTGGATGCGCTCGAGCGCCATGGACGTGCCGTTCACGATGCGCAGCAGCTCCATAGACAGCACCTGAGCGCCCTGCCGGATGCCGAGGCGCGCGGCGAGCTCGCGGCTGGCCGGGATGCGTTCGGCGGAGAGGAAGGCAGTACGCGCCTGCAGTCCTTCGGATTCGGCGTATTCGGTGAAGCCGGAGACCATCAGCGGCCACGCGAGTTTGGGCTCGGCCACGTAGGTGCCCGAGCCCTGGCGGCGCACCAGCCGACCCTCGGCGACCAGTTCCGTGACGGCCTTGCGAACCGTCGTGCGCGAGGTGCGGCACGCCACCGCGAGGTCGCGCTCCGGCGGGATGGGCTTTCCCGGCGGCAGCTGCGAGATCCGCTCGACGATGTGGCCCTTCACCTTCAGATACCTGGGCTCGCGTAGGCCTTCCACCGGCGTTTCCACAGCATCCGTCTTCACTGCGTTCCCCTGTTCAAGCATCGATCATGGACCAGAGCAGGCCGAGCTCCTTGTGCGCCGCGGATGCGGCGGCGCCCAGCAGGGTGCCGTTCCATCCGAGCCGGGAGTACTCGACGGTGATGTGGCCGCCCAGGTAGGGCAGGTTGTCGGCGAGTGCGCTTCGGATGTCCTTAAGCAGACGCGGCCCCAGTGCGCACACCGGTCCGCAGATCACCGTGTGGCGCACGTCGAGCAGCTCGTAGACCAGCTCGAGCAGCGCGGCGATGTTGACCGCCGCGCGCCGTGCGGCCTCCTCGTCGAGGCTGCCCTCGGGCTGCTCGCCGCGCGGGGTCAGCTGCAGCGACTGGGGCCGTCCGGTCAGGACGCTGAGACGGGCGGCCGCCTCAAGGCAGCCGGTGCGCCCGCACTCGCAGCGCAGCTCGTGCGTGCGCAGGTTCAGGTGACCCACCTCGCCCGCGCCGAAGTTCTCGCCCTGGAAGAGCGCGCCGGACAGGATCAGTCCGGCGCCCACGCCGTCGCCGACGTACAGCGCCATCAGCGTCGGTGCCGGATCGTCGCTGAGCGCCGCCTCGGCGAGCGCGCACGCGTCGCTGTCGTTGATCAGGTGGATCGGGTAGCCCAGCCGCTCGCCCAGCCAGCCGCCCAGGTCGAAGTCGCTGCGGTGCAGCAGCACCGACCGGGCGATCAGTCCTCGATGGTCGACGACCCCGGGCACCGCGACGCCGACGGCGAGCACGCTGCGGCCAAGGTTTTCGGCCATCTTCCGCACCGCAGGCACCAGGGCCTCGATCATCTGCTCGGGCTCGCCGAGTTCGTCGTGCTGCTCGATGATGCGCCCGCGCAGCGAGAGCGCGGCGATGCGGAATCCGTCGCGGATCAGCTGCACGCCCAGCACGGCGAACAGCCGCTCGTCCAGGTCCAGCAGGATCGGCGGCTTGCCGCCGACGGACGGCCCGACCCCGACCTCCCGCACCAGGCCCCGCTCCAGCAGTTCGGCGACCAGCCCTGAGACGGTCGCCGTGTTGAGCCTCGCCAGCCGCACCAGGTCCGCGCGCGAGATGGTGCCGCGCCCCTCGCTGATGTGCTGGAGCAGCAGCCGTCGGTTCACGGCGCGCACATCGGCCGGCGTGGCCTTTCCCGTGGTCCGCAAAGACTCCATGGCCGCTTCTGGGGTCGTGGTGGCGCGTGCGAAGTTTCCTTGGAAGGTAGCGTTAGCTTCCAAGGAAAGTCAATGGTCTCGACCAATTCCATCGGGTAGCGGTACGACCAGGCATGCAACCCCCCGTACCCAGTCACGAACCGAGAACACACGCACACGAGCAACGATGCTCGCGAGGGGTGGCGGCCCGTCTGCGTCAGTGCGGAAGGGTTGCGTGCTGCCCGGCATGCCGCGATCGACCGGGTTCGACCCCGTCAGCTTGCCGTCCTTAAGGAAGATCGCGGTTACCGCGCGGCGAAGCGCCGTCGGCGGTTACCCGTCCGCGACGGTCACCCTGATGGCCGCGACCAGCCCTTCGAGGTCCTCGGCGCACGGGCCGCAGTCCCGCATATGCGCGGCCACCTCCGGGTACCGTCGCCTGGCCGCGTCGGGATCGGCGAGCGCGATTTCCGCGTAGACGTGGAGCAGTTCCATCGCCCCGCCGCATCCCGCGTCGTCCGGGTCGGTCTGCAGGAAACGGTCCAGGGCGGGCCAGCCGCTCATGGGCGCCTCCCTGGTTTCTCGTGCAGATAGCCGTGAGCGACGAGGCTCGCGCGCAGCTTACGCCGTGTGTCGAACATCGTCTTGTAAAGCGCGTTGCGGCTGGATCCCAGCTTCGCGACCAGCGCGTCCAGCGGCACACCGTCCACCACGACCGCGGTGAACACCTGCCGCTGATGCTCCGTCAGCTCCTGCTCGACGGCCCGCCGCAGCGCGCGGACCAGGTCGCGCCATTCGGACTCCCGGGCCGGGTCGAGGCCGAACCTGTCGGGCAGCCGGTCCCAGTCCCCCGCCTCCAGCACGGCCGCGGGCTGGGACCAGAAATGGCGCCCGATCTTGCCGGACACCTCGAAGACGACGAACTTGTACGCCCAGGTGGTGAAGCGGCTCTCGCCGCGGAACTCGCCGATCTTGGCGAGGATGGCGAGCACCGCGTCCGCGGCGGCCTGGTGCGCCAGATCGTCGAGTTCCGGGCCGGATATCCGCAACCGTGCACCGCGGCGGCGCACCTCCGCCCGCGCTACGCGCAGCAGCATCTCGTGCAGCCGGGCCGTGGCGCGCTCCCGCTCGACCCCCGTGGCACTCAGCGCTCGAACCCACTCGTCCGGGGCCGACGGTGCGTCTACGAGCGGTTCGGGCGGCGCTCCCGGTGCTGTCATGGTCGTCAAGCTACTCCCCCGCTCTGGCCTGCGACGCCGTCACCTGCCAGGCCCAGCGTGGCCGCCACCTGCCGGAACAGCGCAGAAGACCCTGCACGCGCAGTGGCCGACACGTCATTCCTTCGTAAGCACCTTTCGGCGTAAGACCCCGCAAGCGGCTGACGCCAACTTGCCGAGCGACACAGCGGCGGGGAAACCGCCGTCCTGGATCCGGTGTCGCCGTCAGGAATGCGGAAAGGACGAGAGATGAAGATCTCGACACGACGATGGTGGCCAGCGGCTGCCTTAGCGGCCGCCACCGCGGGAGTGCTCGCCACCGTCGTGCCCGCCGGCGCTAACGCAGCGCCGGCTGCCCAGACAACCAAGGCGTCGGGCGAGTCGACCGGTCTCGGTCCGCTCAGCGGCCTGCTGCCGAGGGACCATCTGACCCTGGAAAGCGCCCTCCAGATCAACCTGAGCAACGAGACCGCGCGGCTGCCGCTGTATCCCGGTATCGCGTACAAGGGCACCTCGCACGAGGAGAAGGTCTGGTACGTGCTGCTGGATGCCTCCGACGCGGGGGCCGCGGACGATCTGGGGGTGAACTACGCGCCCAAGCTGGCCAACATCGCGATCGGCGACCCGGCCGCCGTGCAGACCGTGACGCTGGAGAACCCCACGCCGAAGGCCAACCCGTTCGGCCCGGCGGTCCTCGACTTCGCCGGCGCGCCGGACTTCAGCCCCACCCGTATCGCGGTCCCCGGCCCGAACGGGTTCCCGCTGGCCGAGTTCCAGCCCGGCGCGGTGGCCGGCCCCGGCTACAGCCCGTTCATCAAGATCGCCGGCTCCGACACCGTCTACGACGCGCCGATCGTCGCCACCGGGGACGGCCCGTTCGACGTGACCACCCACACCGACACCGGTGACCGGGTGCTGGGGGTCCACATCGCCGGCCCCTCCAAGCCCGGCCAGTTCGCCGAGTCTTGGGTGGACATGCTGTTCGTCAAGGGTTTCGACGCCGGCCAGCCGATCGTCTACATCTCCACCGACGCCGGCCAGCCGCTGACCGCGGTACTCGAGCGCGCGACCTATGTGCCCGCGCTGAACGACGTCTCGTTCAACGGCGGCGACGACTTCCTCGGCTCGGCCCGCGAGCGGCTGTTCGGCTTCGTCAACGGGCAGACCGGGGTCGACAACCCGAACGCGCAAGGGTTCCAGCATCTGGCTCTGGACGGCATGGTGGGCAAGGACGCCTCGCTGAGCGACCCGGCGTTCATCAATGCCCTGCGCAACGGCGGCGACCTGCTGAACGTGTTCGGTGACTTCCCGACCCTGACCGACCCGCGGCACTCCAAGGCTTACAGCCCGCTGTGGGACGCGCAGCTCGGCCTGTGGACGCCCAAGGCGATCAAGGAAGGGCTGGACACCCGCCAGATCGACGAGAACCAGGTGTTCAACCTGGCCGCCACCCGGCCCGACCTGCTGACCGGGGTCGACCCGGCCACCGGCCAGCCCGAGCCCTACGGCTCGGTCGGCGTCGACATCGACTGCGCGGTGCTCGGCTACATCAACCAGCCGCCGACCGCCAACCTGGCCGATCCCGCCCCCAACTCCCAGTTCCCGCCGCGTTGACCGACGGCGGTAGCCAACCCGCGGTAACCACGCCGCAGTAACCACATCGCGCTCCGGCGGTGGGCCCTACCCGGGCTCGCCGCCGGAGCCATGCCCGGCGCTGATACCGCTACCGGCTACGACGGCAAGCCCACCGCCCACACCGGACTGACCGCCGCCCCCCGCAACTGTTTCGGGTGACCGGATTCGCACCCGAGGCGCAGCACCGTGCAGCCGGTGTCCGCGGCGTGCCGCAGCGGCGCGTAGATGAGGACCTCGGCGTAGGCGAGGGTGCGCGCGGGGATGCCGTTGCAAAGACCGATCTCGTACATCTCGATGACGCGGCCGCATCGGCGGCCGAACGCGGCGGCAAGCAGCGAACCGTGCGCGTCGCGCAGCGCGAAGGCCAGCGCGACGCCCGCACCCTGGCCGATCCAGCGTTCGAGCCGGTACTCGACGAGCTGCGGGTGTTCGTCCTGGCCGTGATTCGCCTTCACGTCGATGATCAGGGGCGCCGCCTCGGCGAGGATCGTCGCGGGATCGACGAGCTCTGCGCGCAACCCCTGCTGTTCGAGCGCGCGCACGTCGCGGACCACGACGGAGCGGCGGCTGCTCTTGAGCCCGGCGATGTAGCCGTCCCAGCCCGGTTCGGCCAGCTCGATCGCGTTGAACTCGCTGACCTGCTCGCACGTGTAAGGGGCCTGCGGATCGTCCCACGCGGCCCGCTCCGCGTCCGGCACATAGAGCGCGATGCCGTCCAGACCCTCCCGCCGGGCGTGATCGAAGCCGGCGCGGGCCAGGGCGCGCCGCACGTCCGCGGCCCGCGAAGCAGACAGCTCCGGTAACACCGAGCAGCCGGAGGCGAGATCGAAATGGCCGCCGATGAGCAGGTACTCCTCGGCCTTCGCGGCCGTGGCCAGGCCCGGCGCCCGCAGCCGTGGATCGAACAGCTGCACCGGGAATCGGTCGCCCACGATCTGGCTCATCGGCATCAGCCCAATGACCTGCCCGCCCTCGCACGCCACTGCCATCCAGTGCCGCCAGCTCGGGGTGCGCACCATCTCCCGGACGCGGCGGGGGTGGACCGCGAGCGCGTGGGTGGACCACTCCGCTTCCCACGCCTCCTGCGGCACGTCCGCCGGTGCGAGCACGGACACGGTCATCGGCTCATGCGTCATCAGCTGGGGCCTTTTCCAGTGCGGCATGCTCTCGGGTCGCGGCCGTGCTCCCGCTCTACCAGCCGATCCTCGACACCGTCTCCTGACCGGCGCTGTCGGCCCGCTTGCGCGCGGCCAAGGAAGCCGGAACCCCCGCCTTGCGACGCTCGGTTACGCGCCCCTCAAGTGCGCGGCACCGTACACATCTGTCTGTCATAGCGATCACGTATCCACCCAGGGATACGTGGCCATGCCCCATCAAGGAGCACCTCATAGGAGTCGAGTTATAATAACTCGACTCCTATGACGAGAGGCCTCGCGTGGACAAGCCTGCGGAGATGTTCGACCGAGATCGGGAATGGGCTGCGCTGACCCGGTTCGTCACCGATCCCCAACCGGGTGCCACCCTTGGCGTGGTCTCCGGCCGCAGACGCCAGGGCAAAAGCTTCCTCTTGCAGGCGCTGTGCGAGCAGTCCGGCGGATTCTACTTCTGCGCCCAGGAGGGTACCGACGTCGAATCGCTCGCCTTCCTCGGCGAAGCGCTGGCCCGGTACCTCGGCTCGCCCGCCCCGCTGCGCCTCGACGACTGGCGCGCCGCCATCGACGCACTGCTGGACCTGGGCCGAGAGCAGCCGGTGACGGTGGTGCTCGACGAGTTCCCCTACCTGGCCAAGGCCAATCACGCCCTGCCCTCCGTCATCCAGGCCGCTTACGGTCCGCTGCGTCCTGAACGCCGCGACTCGCGCACGCGACTCCTGCTGTGCGGCTCGGCGATGAGCTTCATGGGCCGCATCCTGGCCGGCGACGCTCCCCTCCGCGGACGGGCGGGACTGGACATGGTGGTGCGCCCACTCGACCACCAAGCGGCCGCCGAGTTCTGGGAACTCGACGATCCGCGGCTGGCGTTGCAGGTCGGCGCGATCGTCGGCGGCACGCCAGCCTATCGGCGCGAGTTCATCCGCAACGACACCCCCGCCGGGCCCGAGGACTTCGACCCGTGGGTGGTGCGCACCGTCCTGGACCCGAGCAGCCCGCTGTTCCGCGAGGCGCGCTACCTGCTGGCCGACGAAGCCGAGATCAACGACACCGGCCTCTACCACTCCGTGCTCGCCGCCGTGGCGACCGGCAACCACGCCCGCAGCGGCATCGCCGGCTACATCGGGCGCAAGTCGACCGACATCACCCACCCGCTCACCGTGCTTGAGGACATCGGCCTGCTCACCCGAGACGTCGACGCGTTCCGAGCCAACCGCAGCCACTACCGGATCGCCGAGCCGCTGATCACCTTCTACCACGCGATCATGAGGCCGATCTGGCCCGAACTCGAGCGCTCCCGCGACCTGTCCCGCATCTGGCAGCGCGCCCGCAAACGCTATGCCAGCAACGTGCTCGGACCGCACTTCGAGAGAACCTGTCGCGACTGGGCATGGCACATGGCGCCGCCGGACCTGTTCGACGACCACCCCAACCGGGTCGCCGCCGGCACCGTGGCCGATCCGTCCAACAAGACCAGCCACGAGCTCGACGTCGCCGTTTTCGGCCTCGCCGACGACGACAGTTCACCTCTGATCGCGATCGGAGAGGCCAAGAGCAACGACGTCGTCGGGGTGGGGCACCTCGACCGGTTGCGCCGCATCCGCGCTCTGCTCGTCGAGCAAGACCGCCCCGGTGCCCGAACCGCGAAGCTCCTCTGCTTCAGCGGCGCCGGATTCACCGACCAGCTCCGCCATGTCGCCGGAGGGGACGACGACGTCGTGCTCGTGGGCCTGGACCAGATCTACGGCCGCTGAGTACACGCCGAATGACTGCGCGGATGAGCCAAGTCATGTGCTCCTTGATCTCGCCACGTTCAGCCCCACGCCGCAGCCTGAGCCAGCAGTCACAGCGCGGCGGGCGAACGCTCCAGATGGTGGATCGCACGGAACAGCGCGACCCCGTCGAGCATCTCGGGCGGAGGATCGCGCCGCTCCTCGATGTGCGCCACCAGCCTCGGATCGGGCGAGAGCCCGTGCTGGTGGAGGTAGTAGAACACGGTGTCCGTCCAGATCCACTCGCCGTCGGTGCGCAAGTTGAGCGGCACGCACGCCCGGAGAGAGGGATCGATGACGTCGTCCAGCATCGCGTCGGTGACCGCGAGGGCGATGCCCGCATCCAGGTAGTACAGCAGCGCCTCGGCCTCATCCTCATCCTCGATCAGCGGGTGTCCGGCGTCGAAACCGCCGGCGCCGGTGGCTTCGTCGACTCGGTCGTACACCTGCGCCGACTGGAACGGCCGGCCGGGAGTCGCGGCCCACAGCAACGCGGAGCTCGATCGCGCCTGCGCTTGATATGAGCCGATCGGTTCCCAGGACTCGAAGACCTCGACCGACGGCGCGGTCACGCCCAGCCTGGACACGACGTTCTGGATGGCGGCCGTCGCGACCCACGGCGTGCCGCCCGGCACGACCTCGACGAGATAGACCGGGCGGGGGTCGGGATCGTCGACTCCGGCGTAGCGCCACGCCCGCCACAGGCCCACCGGCGCACCCGGCAACCCGACGGAGAACATTGCGGCCTGCTCGACCTCTGCGATCACCGCGGAGTCGACCGCGCCGAGCAGACCAATGGTCGCGTCATGCAGGAGCTCGGTGTCCGGGCCGAACGTCAAGTCCAGCGACGCTCCGACGCGCCCTCCGAGTTCCTTGAGTACCGATATCGGCCCGGGCGCGAACCAGAACGTCGGCGGCGGTGCCACCTCGTCGCCCGGAAGCCCGGGGATGTCAGCGTCGGGCCTCCCGAGCAGCGCCGCCAGTAGTTCCCGATCGTCATCGGTCAGGCGGATCGGCGCAGCCGTCACGGCGTCGACCACCACCGCGGCCGCCGAAGCTGTGGCACCGGGCCCGCCGGCGCCGAGCAGTCGCCGGGCCTCAGCCAGCGCCGAGTCGGGTATGAGTCCTGCCAGCCCGAGCAACATGCTGTGGCAGAGAACTGATTGTTGGTTGTCGTCGTTCACGGTCGTAGTCTCGCTTCCTCGATCATGAAGCCATACTGGGCAGGAGTCCTCATCCGACTAGTCCTCGGTGAACTCCGGACCGGGTGGGATCGCCTCCGGAGTCATCCCATCCCAGGTGCGAGGACCGAAGAACAGCGTCGAGGCCGCGTACGGTGACCCTGCGAATTGCCTGGGGATCTGCCTGAACGACCGCCTCGCGCTTGCATAGGCATCCGCCAGAGAACTGCCGAGACCATTCACCGTCCCGTCGGCGTTGGCGGCCCGCCACTGTGCCGGTTGCCACGTATTCTGCGCGCCCAGCTCGGAAGCGGTGACGTCACCACCGGACTCCTGCCACACGTGTCCGGCCGCGCTTAGGACCACCACATCTCCCCGCCCCCTGGCGGCCATCGCGCCGACCAGGGCCTGTCCCAGCTGCGCGCCACGGGTGGACACGATCGCCACTCCGCGCGCCCCGCCCCAGATACGTCCGGCCAGCTCGGGCGCCAACTGCTCCGCAGAGAAACTCTGTCCCCGCAGCAGATAGCGACCCTCGGCCGCCGGATCGCTGTTCACGCCGACCACGACGTAGTCCGGCAGGTGCGGTAGCGCGTCCGCCATGGCCACGTCCTCTACCCGATCCACCAACACGAACCCTCGCACCGGGGTGTGGAAGCCGGCGCGGTCGATTTGGTGCAGCGAGCGTGTCACCGCGGTTGTCACCGGAACATCCTGCGCCAGCGGCGACACATGGGCCGCCAGCCAATCCGCCCGCGTGGTCACCGCTCCCCACTCGGGCTTGTCGGCACCCGGCCGCACAATGCCCTCCTGCACGGCGCGGATGAACTGCGGCCTGATGCCGCCCACGAACGCGATGTCATGACGGCCGAAGCCATGCTCCGTCCCCGGCAGCGTCTTCTCGACGACGATCCCGCCGGGCGCGTTTTCCAGAAGATAACGGTAAACCCGGCGGTCGAACCGAGAGAACGTAGGCGGCCGGTCAGTCCAAAGCGGCGAAGCCGAGGCGATGGTCACGTTCTCTTCCCTCGAGTAAGTCCCGGGGTCGAGCAGGTCGAGCGTCTCGACACTCGCCGAGGGGCGGATCCCGACCCCGAACACCGATCCGGGCGTGGCCCGATTCCAGTGGTACAAGGGAGCATTATCGTCACGGAAAGTCACCGGCGGCAGATCTTCCGGAGTTTCGAACCCGACGGGGAATCCCTCCGGGCGCTCCGTCGTGGTACGCACTCCGATGAAATGCGAGTACGTGAGAAATCCCCCCTCGGCGTGTGGCTCACCGCGGTTGGCCAGCCACGCGGGCTCGTCATTCCAGTTCCCGGGCGGTGGACCTTCATCCGGACCCGGCATCCGCTGGACGTTCCCGCCGCGGTCCAGGTAGACGCTCTCGCGAAGAACCTCCGGAGTTCCCGCCCCGAACGCGTCCGGCGCGACCTCTTGCAGGTCGATCACGACTTGGCGCAGTTTTTCGTCCAGGAGTGCCGCGCCGTACCAGTCGTCAGAGTGGATGCTCCGCGGTGCCTGCGACTGATGCAGATACAGATCCAGCACAGCGAGCTTTTGCGGCGTGACCGGGAAGCCGTGCCGGGCCAGCAGTTCCCGTGCGCTCTCCGTGGTCATCATCACCTCGCCGCCGCCCTTCGGTGCGGGCGCGACCCCGTCGCCCGGCAGCCGGTTGACGCCTTCAGCCACCTGGATTCCGGTGTTCCACACCGCGCCCTTCGACAGGCGCCCCACATCCGGCACGTGCGGACCGGCGGTAGCCGAGGTCACATCATCCGGATGGCGCACCGCCGTCTCATTGACCACAGCGACATCCAGGCCGGGGACCCGGCCTGACAACTCCCGCGCCAACCAGTCTCCGCCGGACGCCACCAACACCAGCGACTCGCCGCCGTCGCGGACGCTCTCGGCCACCGGTCGCAGCAATTCAATACTCTGCTCTCGCGACAGCGGCTGCCCGTCGGCCAGCACTCCGCCCGTAACGTGGTCCAACCGCACCGCCACCGGCCGCCAACCATCGGGCACCGCCACATCCCCGGTCCAGATCGGCGCGTGCTCCGCGCCGGGATCCACTCTCCACCCCGACTCGGTCCCGGCTACCGGAGGACCGAACGCACCCGCGGCCACGACCGGCCGCGCCGGACGGGCGGCGACCGACGGGGGTTCCTGCTCCAGACGCGAATCGAAAGGCGTCGAACGCGGGGCCGCGGGCTGGATGTCAGGGCCGTGCTCGGCGGGTCCCGGTGCTCCGTCCCACGAGTAAGGGCCCATCGAAAGTGCCTTCGACGCGAACGGCGACGAGGTGGCCCGGTCGTCGGGGTTGTCAAGGTTGCCGAACCGGTAGCCCGCCGACTCGTATGCCCTCTTCAATTCGCTGCCGACGTACTCCACCCTCCCGGAACCGTCTTGGGCGCTCCAGACACGCTGCGGATTTACCTCGGGACGCCATTCTGAGCTCCATGGCGCGACGACCGCTCCTTCCGGCCCCGCGGCGTCAGCGGCGCGGACCCGCACGTCTCCTCCGGGAATCTGCCATACCCGCCCGGCGGTGCTCATCACCACCAGGTCTCGCCGGTCTGTGGCAGCCACCGCCTCGACCAGCGCCCGCCCCAACTCCGCACCGTGACTGGATACGATCACCACGCCCCGCGCCTCCTGCCCGACCCGCTTAGCCAGTGCCGGCGCCAACTCCGCCGCCGGGAAACTCCTCCCCCGCACCAGATAGTTCCCGGGAACGGCCGGGTCGTTGTGCAACGCGATCGTCATGTAGCCGGGCATGCGCGGAAGCGCGTCAGCCATGCCCACGTCCTCGGCACGATTCACCAGAACGAATCCCGTCGGCAACGCCTCGCCGACCCACTTGTCAAAGCGATGCGACGACAGCAGGACCGCAGTCTCCGCATCCACGTGCGGTGGCAACGGTGACACGTTCCCCCTCAGCCAGTCGGCGCGCGTCGTCACCTCTCCCCACACGAACTGCCCATCGGCCATAGGCGCATTACCCGTTACCGGGTCTTTTTCCGGTAATTCCAAAATGGGCTCGCCCTGTGGCCCGAACAGCCTGCCTTCCTGCACGCTTCTGATGTACTCCGGCCGGATTCCGTCCCAGAACGAGACGTCGAGCCAGGTCGGCTGATATGGAGTCACCTTGCCCAGGGTCGCGTGGACGTCGAGTCCGCCGGGCGCATCGATCTCATAGCGGGAGACGATTCCCCCGGGCCGCACAGCCCAAGAAAACTGCGGCTGCCACTCGGATGATCGCGTGGTGCTGATGAGGCCGGTGGACTGCTTATTGCGCTCATACTCATCCACGCTCGAGGGAAGCACCCGCTTGCCGGGCAAGAAGCCCAGGCCGAACACGAACCCCTTCGAACGCCGGTCCAAACGGAACAACGGCTGGTGGTCAGACCGGAAATACAGGGGAGGATTCTGCACCCCGTCGTTCGGAGCGAACGAGTATCCCGCCGGGAACCGGGTCGCCGCCAGTTCCTCTGGCAGGTATTCCCGCCTGGTACCGCTGAAACCCACCGACTCGGGCGGGACCTGCGTGACGCGCGCGCCCGTGGGTACCCACTGCGAGAGGACTTCGGCGTCCCGGAAGGGCGTTTCATCGCCGAATTCGTGCTCGTATTCGCTGTCCTCCAACGGCATGCGCGCCAGGCCGGTGTGGAATTCCTCCTCGGGGAGAATCTGAACCTGCCCGTGCGCGTCTAGATACACCCGCTGATCGAACGGTGCATGGCGCTCCGGGTCGTAGTACTCCGGCGCGACTCGCTCCAGCTGCGCCGCGACTGCGTCAAGCCGGTGATTCAGCACGAACGCTCCGAACCAGTTGTCCGAGAACGCCCTCCCCTCCATTTGCGTGCCGTGCAGGAACAGATTCAGCGCTGCTTCCCTGTTCTGCTCGACGCCGAAACCGTTGCGTATCAGGAAGTCACGTGCCCCATGCGTCGTCAGCGGCGTCCCGGGGTGGGACCCGACCGTCCGCAGCTCGAACCGCGAGGGCACCAACCGGTCCGAACCCCCGATGAAATCCGTCCAGACGTATGCGTCGGCCGTTTCGGCGCGGCTCACGGTTTCAGCTGCCGGGTCGGCCGGCCGCGACGCCAGCACATCGTGCAGCACCCGCCCCGGCGCCCCGGGCTGGATCTGCCCGATGAGCCACACCCGCACCCCCGGCACGTGCTCACGGTCCGCCTCGGCCAGCCACCAGGGAACCACGTCTGGCAAACGCACCCGCCCCGTCGAGTCGCCGGCAACCACCCGCCCGTCCCGCAGCTGCACCGCAAAGTCATTGAACGACGCCACCCGCAGCCCCGGCACCCGAGTGGACAACGCCCGCGCCAGCCGATCACCGCCGCACGCCACCAACGCCATCGACTGCTCGCTATCGCGCAGTCGCCGCGCCAACGGCTCCAGCAACTCGACACTCTGATGCACCGTCAGGGCCCGCCCGGCCACGAAGGCCCCGCCGGTCTCCGCGTCCAGGTGAACCCCGACCGCCCGCCACCCGTCCGGCACGGTGACCTGCTCCGCCCGGGCCAATTCGTCGCCGCGATCGAGCACAGCCCACGCCGAGCCCGACGACATGACCGAGCTCCCGAACTCCTCTCTCACGCTTGTATCCGCACGGCCCTCGAATTGCATGCGCGGCAGCCCCTCCGCACCGCCGGACGACCCATATTCGGGGGGCGCCGGGGCGGAGTACTCACGCGACGGAGCGTCTGCCGGCGCCGACTGCGCCTCCGGCGAGACCTCCCGCGACGACACATGGCTCGACGGCGGCGCGGACGGGGAGGGCACCGAACCCTGCTCCTCGCGCGCAACAGTCTCACGCCCCTCAATGTGCGCCACCCGCTGAGCGACGAAGCCCTCCTCAAGCAGCCGCCTGGCCGCCGGCCCGCGGGACACGGCCGAGGTCGCTGGGTCCGGCCGCGGTGGGACCTCGCTCCGCGGAGCCAGCCGAGCCGGCGCAGGCTCCCGCAGGCGGATCCCGCCCACAACCGGGCCACCCGCGACATCAGTCTCCAGGCCCAGCCGCAGCATCTCTGCCTCAGCCCGCTGATGCCTGGCCCGGGCGCTAGCCAAGTCCGCTTCCGCTTGGCGGACCGCCTGAAGAGGGTCCGGGGCGTCGGACCTTCCCGCTCCCCCGCCCTCTTCCAACACCCGTCGCGCCTCGTCCAAGGCATCCCGGGCGGCGATCGCGGCCCTCTGCGTGCCGACAAACTCCTCCTGGGCGGCGATCTCCTCCCGAGCGGCAATCTGCGCGCTGTCGTCGGCCGCCGGAACCACTCTCCCTTCGCTCCTCCCCTCCTGCCGGGACCCGGGCACCCCGCCCAGGCGCGATGAGGTTGGTGACGAGGGCTCGGACGTCGGCGGGCTGACCCGCTCCTCCGCCTGGCGTTCCGCCGCCCAACGCTCGGCAAGGCGCTCGGGAATCGACCCCATATACATCGAAGGACGCCGCGAAACGGTCCGCGACCGCGGCGGACTGGGCACCTGCCCCTCCGCAAGAGGCCACCTCGGCGCGGACGCCGAAGCGCGCCGCGAAGCGAACGGCGACTCCGACGGCGACTCCGACGGCGAAACATGCGGCCCAGAGACCTCCGGCGACGGCGGCCTGGAGGGCTCGACGACGTACTCGACCGGGTCCTCTCCGAGTCCCGAAGCGCGGCGACGTAGCCGAATACCCTCTCCCGCGGCGATCCGGGACCGCCACGGCGCACGCCTCGATTCGGGGCTTGACACCGACGGCGAAGGGGACTCGGGCGACTGCTCGGACGGGTCGATGTAGAACCGGGTCCGGCGACCAACGGTGTCCGCACCGGTTTCCAGGCGGGGAATATCGGTGGGACGAGGTCGCTGAGGACCTAGCCCGAGCAACTCTCTCGGCGACATCGCCCACGACCCGCTCCGTACTCTGGCCGCCGCGCCCAGCAGAGACCCGCTCCGGGACCGCGAAGGGGTCGGCGATGCGGCGGTCTCTCGCGGCAACTCGCCCCGCGCCCCGGACAGCGCCTCGAACGGCGCCCCGGGCGGCGACGCGGCCCGCGGTCCGGACGGCGACTCGGGACGAGACGAGGGCGGCGAAAAGCCCGCCAATCGATGCGCGGTAGCCGCGGGCACCTCGCCAAGGAGAGAACGCCGCCTAGGGCTGACCGGTAGAGCTGAAGGCGTCGTCGCCCTCGGAGTGGAGACACGGCGCTCCGGCTGCGCCGGGCGGTCGGGCAGGCGTGCCGCATCAGGATGCGCCGCCGGCCCGGCGGTAAGCTGCGGACCGGCTGTCGCCTGCGCCCGGCGCCTTTCGATGTCGATCAGTGCCTGATCGAGAACGTGGCCGTGGATCGTTGTCTCGACCACGTCGCCGCGCGGGGTCAGCAGACGCCACTGGGCCCCTTCCCCGCCCGGCCCCAACTCGCCCCCCGGGAGGGTATACGCCTGGATCGAGCCGTCGCGGGTCCATCTCACACCGCCTTCGGTGGCCAGGACGGGCAGGCCGGTCTCTCTCGCCATCTGCTCGGCGGCTGACCGAGATCCCTCCACCGCGAGGTCGCCCTGGGGGGCGAGGAGCACCACGATGTGGTCGGTCAAGACACGGTCGGCAAAGACCTGCCGGCTGAACACATCGGGACTCAAAGCCCTGTCCCCGACGACGAACGTGCCGTCCGCGGGAATGACGTTCGCGTATACGACGAAGTGGCGTGCGGGGTCCACTCCGCCCAGGTTGTACATTTCCGCCACATCCGTGATCGGGCTGTCCTCGACGCCCAGGGTGTCCTTCGCGCCGTGCGCCACCGCGAAGACACCGGACGGGATCGTCATGCCGCGCGGATTGACCAGACCCTTCCCAATCGATGCTTCCGGCGACAGGGCGAACTCGGCCCCGCCCTTCACCAGGAAGGAAAGCTCGACCGCGCCGTCGGACGCCTCCCATGGGAGCACGGGGCCCGGCCCCTCGACGTGCGCGTTCACCCGCACGGTCACCTTCACGTCCGATGACACGTGCAGCCGCACGGCCGGCTGGTTCTGGGGGCGGTGCCAGGGCATCGTCTTGAGCACCGCGAAACTGCTGTTGGCGATGGAGTGGCCCAGCGCGCCGCCGGCAGAGGCGTTGAACGTGAGATGCCCGGCCGCGTTCGGAGGCTGGCCCGGCCGCGCGCCTATGTTCAGTCCGAATCCGCCGTTCAGGTTCCCGCTCTGGCTGGAACCGGTGGAGTCGTTGCTGTTGAATTCGCGGAAGCCGTAGTCCACGGTCTCCACCCAGCCGCGCGACTCGCCCAGGATGCGCGGGTTGAGCAGCTCGTAGTTCATCGTCACGGTCCCGCGGATGTCCCCGCGCGCTCCACCTTCGACCACCAGGACGGGCGAGGTGAACCCGTCCGGGGACACCAGGAATTCCAGCTCCCGGGTGGACGTCTGATACGAGAACAGGTAGGGCAATGCGTCCCGGCCGAGCGCGCCGGGCTTGAAAAGCGCGGCGACCAGCGGGTTGTACACGTCGGTCCGCGGGTCGTTGGGGTCCACACCGCTGCCCGCCCGCGCAGGGGCGCCGAAGACGCGGGCGAGAAACTCGTCGTGCAGAATGCGCAGCTTGGCACGGTCGAAGCCGACGGTGAACACGGCGTGGCTAAGCAGGTCGCGGCTGGTGACGTCCAATGTGGTGGCCCGGAGCGTGCCAGCCGTCGAGCCGACCGGCACCTCGGTGACCGCCGCCGTCCCCGGCTCGACCTCCGGCGCCGACATGTGGTCCCTCATCAGCTGGTCGGGGATGATCACCCGATTGAGCATCTGGACGTCGATGCTCGGCCGTAGCGGGTCGTCGGCGCCCTGCCACAGCCGTGCGAGCATGCGGGGCACGCCGAGCCCGAGGGTGTTTGCCGCGCGTGTGGGAATCACGGTCTCCATCAGGGAGACCTTGATGTTGTCCATACCGATGAAGCGCGAGGCGCCTCCGGCCCGGAAGTGGGTGTCGCGGGTCGCGTCGGTCGTCATCAGCGAATGACCCGGAGCGAGCGACGAGGCGGCGCTCGCCCCTCCCCCCACGTTGACGGACTGCAGCCGGTGGAGGCCCGGCAGGGCGAAGCGCAGGGCCGGGCCGGCGGAGTACCCTTCGGAGTGCGCCTGGGGGATCGTGAGCGCGTCGGTCCAGGCGTTGAGCCGGAACGAGTAGGGGGTGACGTTCGCGCTCTCGACGTGCTGGACCAGTTGGTAAGGGCCCACCTGGTCGCCCTGGATCAACACGTCCAGGATTCTCGTGCCGGCGCCGCCCCTGTCCGGCCTGGTGGCTCTGATCACCAGTCCCGTCCCGTATATCGAGTCTCGCAGCGCCATCATCGAGCCGGGATTGATCAGGTTGCCCAGCTTGGTGGGCACACGGCGAATGGCGTCCGGATGCAGAGCGCCGTCGGGCGTCCGGCTCGATGCGAGACCTTCCTGGACGGTCCAATAGTCCTCGAGGAAGTGCGGGGCGTGGTCTCGCAGCAGGCGCTGCATCGCGTCGAGCACCGGGTTGCCCTCGCCGGTGACGTCGAATGCGATCAGATGTTCCGGGCGTGGGGCCATCAGCCGTTCGGACACGGCCGCGGCCGGGACCATCGGGACCACGGGAACGCGCTCGAGACTGCCCGGCGTCGCCGGCATCGTCTCGAAGACACGGTCGTGAGCGCCGAAGTCTGCGATCCGGGACGTCCCGACGACGACGAGCCGGTCCGGGACGTACTCCGGGGCGTTCGCGGGGCGGGGGAACGCGAGCAGCTCGTCCAGCGTGCGCGGGGACGGCACGGGCTCGGCCAGCCGCAGGTAACTGATGCCGCCGGGCACTTCGACCAGGGCGTGCGTTTCCATCGGCGGGCCGGTGTAGAGCCGGTTCACCGGGGTCACGACCACCGAGACCCGCCACACCATGTTGGCCTTGTACTCCACATAGGCGTCGTCGCCCTGGACCAGCCGCCCGGTGGTCGGGGTGTAACTGACGGTCCTGCTCGCCACCTCGTTCCGGAAGTTCACCGAACCCGACCCGGACAACGGTGTGCCCGACAGTGTTCCGTGATCGCCCTGCCGGTACACCAGACCCAGGTTCGCCGAACCCCGCCCCTGACCCGCGACGGACCGGGTGGTGGTCGAGGACACCCCGGTGTTGCCCTCGGCCACGTGCATCCGGAAGACCGGCACCTCCTCGGTGCCTATTCGGTGCGCGTCGTGCGGGTACCCGACCAGCGTGACGTCCACCCGTTTTTCGGCGATCGGCCCGCCGACGTAGAAGGTCCGCCGGATCTCAGAAGGACCGCGCACCTGAGACGCCCCGAGCGTCTCCTGACTGGTCATCATCCACGGCTCGTGACCGTACGTCTCGGGCCCGACGTCGAACCGGCGCAGCCCGCGGACTATCACGTCGGCCAATTTCCCGCCGCCGAGCACCTCGGTCAGCTGGTCGTCCTGGTGCAGCGGGGTGTGGCCCCCGGTCAGGTGGGGCTGAACCTCGGGCGGATGGGCCACATGCACCTCGGGCGAGAGCGCCGGCCGCCGCTCGGTCACCGGCAGCGGCAGCGTCGTACTCCGTGACCGCACGCCCGGGAACCTGACACGTTGGGCGGGGCCGGGCAGGTCCCGCGGGATGCCGACAACCTTCGCGAGTTCGGGATCGACCGGCTGCTTCCGTGTCAGCTTCTCCGCGATCACGAAACGGACCCGGGCATCCTCCACCCTGCCCACGATGGTCGGCGGCGTGGTCTGCGCGGCGTATGACCTGCGTGCCACTGCGCCGCGCGCGAGCGCGGGCAACGCTCTGGCCCGGTCGCCCGGGTTGTACCCGGGTTCGTGACGCGAGGTCGCCGCCAGTTCGAGGACGGTGCGGTAGTCGAAGTACCACGCCCCGCCGCTGTGCAGGTCCGCGGTAAGCATGAACCCGGAGCCGCCGACGCCGAGCGTGTTGGCCGTATCGTGAGCCCACGAGCCGCCGGCAGTTTCGCTGGTGGTGCGGTCGGGGTGGCGCGTGCTGACGCCGAAGGAGCCCGTGACCTGGCCAGACCCCGTCCATCCGCGGTCGACGGTGTCCGAGCTGCTGGTGCCGGCGAACGCGGACGGCATGATCTCCAGTTTCGCGTTGTCGAGCCGCCCCCGGCCGATCGACTCCGGCAGGGGCGGCGGGTCGTCCGGCCGGGCAGCCGCCTCTGCCTGGGCGGAGCCCAACAGCCGGGCCTTGACGGTGAAGGTGATGACCTCGACGCCGTCCTGCGCGGGACGCGTGACCTCCATGCGCACGCCGCCGTCCTGGAACAGCGCGCTACCCCAGTTCATCAGCCCTTGCCGGGTGAAGCGGGACGCCAGCTGCGTGCGGATGTAGTTGGTCTGCTCCGCGTCCCAGGGACGCGAGTAGGCCATGTGCGCGCCGACCTGCTCGGCCATCTCCAACAGCCGCGGCAGCACCTTCTCGCCGCCGGGCATATGGTCGATCGCGCTGAACCCGGTGCCGCGGCCGAGGGCCATCGTCTCGGGAGGATGACGGACCTGATCTTCGGGCATGGTGTCGGGCTGCCGGCCGTCCTTCGGGTAGAACTCATGGCCCCGCGGCGCGTCCGAGGCCTGGTCGGTGAGCGCCGCCTCGAACCGCGCCCGCTGGTGCGCCGGCACCCGCAGGAACACGGTGGCGTCGCCTTCGACCCAGCGGCTCGGCCGGCCGGTCACCTCGAGCAGCACCCGGGTGTGGACCGTGGTCCGGTAGAGGACGCTGTCTTCATGGACCAGGCCGACGATGTGCCCGGACCCGATGTTCGAATTCGTGGAGCGGCTCGACGACATCCGGCCCGTAAAGCTTGCGTTCTCCGACAGGTTGTCGTTGCCTCCCGTGGGCGCGCCCAGGCTTCCGAAGGTGTGGCCGGAAGTGCCGCCGCCGGTCAGCCCGAAGGAATCGTTCTCCGTGTCGCCTTCGGAGAAGCTGATGAAGACCTGGGCCTCCTCCTTGATGGAGACGTGGCTCTCCACCAGCGGGACGGCGTCGCGCAGGTCCATCTGCACGGTCGTGCGCGCCGCCGTGCGGCCGTCGGCGGTGCGGATCTCCGGGGAGACCCAACCGACCTTCGTCATCTCGTTGGGGAGCATGCGCAGGACCGCGCGTTCGCCGAGATTGAAGTGCACGCCTTCGACCAGCCTGCGATCCGCCTGCGCATCGAGCTGGCCGATCACCCGCTCGCGGATCGCGTGCAGCCCCGCGACGGACTCGGCGATGAAGAAGAAGTCGTGCGGCACCGCGGCGACCCGGTCGGCTTTCTGGTGCAGCGGGCCGCCGGCACCCTCGTTGGCGAGTGCCGCCAGATTGGTCATGCCGAACAGCGGTCTTCCGGGTTCCGGCCTGAACACCACCCCGGGCCCGGCGCCCTCCGGTTTGACCGGCGCCAGATCCTCGGGGAACCCGAAACGGGAGGTCAGTTTCATGGTTCCCGCGCCCACGATTTCTTCCTGGCGGTCTCGCCCGCCAGGCCGCACGATGTCGATGTGCAGCGTGGACTGCGGGAAGTCGAAGAAGACGGTCTGCGCGCCGCTGGCCTCGAACAGCCGTTTGGTGGCGGACACCGCGGCTTGACCGTAGCTGTGCGTCAGGGAAGCCGACGCGTTCCCCGCCGCGGCGAACTGCCAGGAGAAGACCAGGTTCGGATCGTGCGCGGGAAGAGCGCCGAACGAGCCGCCGACATTGGCGGAAAGACTCACCGTGGCGTCGCTTTCCACCGAACGGCTGCTGCCGGCCGTCTCCTCGTTGTCCGATTCGACCGGGGTGTGCCACACCACGCCGGCCGTCACGCCGAGCGGTTCGTATTCGAGCCGGTTCGGGTTGGTCTCGTGAGCCCGGTCGGGGTCGGGTGACAGCCGGAGACGCACCACGCGCTGACGATCGCCCGCGCCGACCTGGAACTCGAGACCGTCTTCGAGCAGCCGCTGCGCGAAGATGGGTGCGCCGTAGTGCCCGAGGAAATCGATGATCGCCGTGTGCAGTTCATCCCGCCGGCCGTCTTGCAGCCCGGTCCCGACGTTCTGCGCGAGGAACTGCGCGACGCCCTCGTGGTCACGCACGCCGATCTCGCCGAGCCTCACGAACTGCCCGGTGCGCCCCAGGGGATATCGCAGCCTTCCATCGGGTCCGTGTTCGCCGAAACCCGGTGGCATGTATCGCGCGGGTCGCGCGTTCCACACGTCGGCGAGCGCATTGTCCTGGCGGATGTTCTCCTCGGCCATCCGCATGGCCTCGCGTCGCGGCACCTCGAGGGCTTGCTGGTGGGCCAGATCGCCCTCGTCTCTCGCATCCGCGAAGACTTCACGATTGTATTGGGCCTCGTCATAGCGAATACGGGCCGTCGAGATCTCGTGGAAGCGGCGGACGGTCTCCCGGAAGCCCAGCACCCCCTCCAGGTACGCTGCCCGCTCGGAATCCGCGAGCCGCTCCACCCGACCACGAACCATCTCCACGAACGCCGCGATACCGTCGGGCCGAGTCTGCGACTGGTTGTAGTGCGCTTCGACTTGGGGGAGGTACTCGGCGTCCGCGATCGCACGCGATACCTCGTCGACCCGCTGCCGGGTGGGCTGATCGGCCGCAGGGCCGAGCGCCGACAGGAACGCGTCCCGTCCCCTGGTCGCGCGCGCGTTGATGGTGGCTGCGCTGTGCGCAAAGGCGTCGTGCACCCGTTCCCAGAGGAGGAGACGGTTCATCGCAGCGCCCTGAAACGTGTCGTCCGTGGAAAGCACCGCGTCCCTGACGGTCTGCTGGATCTCCTGGACGGTGGCGGCGTGATCGGCCGGTCGCGCTCGGTCGGCGGCATTGCCGTCCATCGACTCGTATATGGCCCTGTGGCGCGCCGCGCCGGCCGCTTGATGGTCTTCCGGCTCCAGGCGCACGCCGCCATACTCCTGCCGGAGCCGGTCGCGCTCGTTCTCCGTGAGCTGATCGGTCCAGGCACTCCCCGGCTGGCGCGGCGGCTGCAGCTCCCTTGGGGCCGCCGGCTGGCCGGGACGGTCTCCGATAGGGTGCGCGGCGACGTACCCGTCGGCGACCTTCGCCAAGACGAACGGGCGTCTGTGCTCGTCGCCAATCCGGTGGCGGCCCGCGTCGCCGACCGGCTCGACAACGCCCCGAGCCCCGATGACGCCCATATTGAGGTCGAGAAGGTCGGCGAAGGCGTGCGGGACGATCCGCTCGTGCACGCGCGTCCACCTGGTCGGGTCCCGGATCAGGGCGACCGCCTCGTCCAGAGTCAGGCCTCCGGCACGGGTGCTGTAGCGCGCGTCCCACCCTCTGATCACGCCCTGGACGACTTCCTCCCGCAGCTCGGCGATTCTCTCGTCCAGGCTCTGCCTCGCGGGGTCATGAGCGACGGCGTACGCCGCGATCGCCGCTCGGTAGAACGAGTCCGGCCCCGTCTCTGCCGCCAGATCCTCTGACAGCACCCTGTAGCGGAGCCGAGCCAGCTCGGCGTTCTGCGGATCGGAAAGTCCGGCCTCGGTGTCCGCAGGCCGATCGAGAGGAAGCCCGCTCCCGCTCGGGTCGCTCCAGACATACGCCTTGGCCGCATCCTCCGCGCTCACCGGCCGAGCCGCCGGATCGGCAGGCCGCGACTCCAGCACGTCACGCAGCACCCGGCCCGACACCCCGGGCTGGATCTCTCCGTCGCGCCACACCTGCACCCCCGGCTCATGCGGCGCCAGCCGGCTCTCGGCCAACCACCAGCGATTCTCCACGGGCGGCAACCCCACCGCCCCCGTCAGATCCCCGGCGACCACCCGCCCGTCCCGCAACTGCACCGCCACGTCGTTGAACGACGCCACCCGCAACCCCGGAAGCCGCGCCGACAGCTCCCCCGCCAGCCAATCGCCGCCGCACGCCACCAGCGCCAGCGACTGGCCCGCCTCCTGCACCCGCCGCGCCTCAGGCAGCAACAACTCAATACTCTGATCCCGCGACAGGCGCCGCCCGTCCACCAGCACCCCGCCGGTCTCCGGATCCAGGTGAACCCCGATCGCCCGCCACCCGTCCGGCACGGAGACCCGCCCTGCCCACTCCGCCTCGTCACCGCGGTCGCTCACCGCCCAACCCCGGTCCGTCGGCACGACGTGTTGCCGGAACGCCTCCCTGGCGTCGAGCTCCGGATTGAAGTCGACGTGCGGGATCGCCCGCTCGCCCGGCCCACCGGGCAGCCCACCCTCCGGCGGCACGGCGGCGTGCTCGTGCGACCGGGCCTCCGTCGGCAGAGTCTGCGGCGGCGCGGACAGGGAGGACGCCGAACGCTGCTGCCCCTCTCGCTCAGCGGCCAGGCGCTCCTCAATCCGCGCCACCCGCGGACCCACGACTTGCCCAAGCCGCCTGGCCGGCTGCTCGTATGACACCGCCGACGTCGACGGGTCCTGTCGCGGCGGGACGTCGCTCGGCGCAGTCGGCCGCCCCTGCGAACGGTCTTCGATCCGGATCCCACCCGGCCCCCGGGCGTCCGTCACATCGGTCGGCAGGCCGCGCCGCACCATCTCGGATTCTGCTTGCACCAACCTGGCCCGCGCGCCACTCAACACTCCTTGCGCATCCAGGACCGCTTGGAAGGGGTCAGGGGCGTGGGATCCTCCCGCGCCGCCCCCCTCGCTCAACACACGTTGAGCCTCGCTTAGAGCGTCCGTGGCCGCGATCGCGGCATCCTGCGCGCTGAAAAACTCATCCCGGACAGCAGCGTCGTCCAGAGCAGCGAAGTCGACCCGCGCGGCAACCTGCCCGCCGACCGGCTCCTCGCCGCGGCCTTCCGCCCCCTGCTGCTCGGCAAGGCGCGCCGCCGTCTCGGCAATCGGCGCCATGGGCGCGATCAGGGACTGACGCCGCGACCGCACACCGGTCACCGGGACTTCGGGCATGCGCCCCTGGGCAAGAGGCACCGCCGGCGTCGTGAGGGAACCACGCCGCGACGGGAAGGGCGATTCGGACGGCGTCCCGGACGTCGACCCGGACGGCGACTCGGACGGCCGCTCGGGCGAGTACTCGAGCGGCGGCGACTCGTGCAGCGGTGAAATGGGCCGCGAGACGGACGGCGTCTCGCCCGGCGTCCGTGCTGCCGAAGGAATCCGCTCACCGGGCGGCGGCGACGGGGGCCGCGACGGGGCCGGCGAGCCGACCCGCGACGACTGCGGCGAAAAGGACTCCCTCGCCTGCTCGAAAACCGCCGACGTCGGGGGGAGGGAAGTACGCCGGTGCGGGGCGGTCGGAGACGGGGTAGAAGCAGAAGTCGACGCCTCTGCAATGCTGGGAATCGACACATCGGAGAAGGTGGCACGCCGCGGGTACATGGGTCGGCGCGCCACGTCAGAAGGCGGTCGCGGCGCGGCGAGGGCCCCGCGTCGAGGCGCGTCGATCCGGGCGAGTGCCTGATCGAGCACGCTGCCGTGCCACGTGCGGGTCCGGCGCGGGGTCACCAGGCCCCACGCGGATCTCCCCTCGAAGGGCCCCATCTCGCCCGAGAACGCGCGGATCGTGCCGTCGCGGGTCCATCCCACACGGCTGACGGTGGCCAAGACGTTGCGGCCGCTCAGTCTGGCGATTTGCGCGGCCACCGACAGACGACCCGGATCATCCGTAAAGTCACCGTGGGCTGCGATGAGCACGATGGTGCGGTTGGACAAGTCGCGGTGGGCGAGGACTTCGTCGTAGAACTGACGAGCAGTCAAAACCCGGTCCCCCACGACGACGCTGCGGGTTCCTGGGATGACGTTCGCGTACACGACGAAGTGACGTGCGGGATCCACCCCGCGCAGGTTGTACATTTCCGTCACGTCGCCGATCACGCTGTCCTCGACGCCGTGGCGTTGTGCGTTGTGCGCGACCGCGAAGACACCGGACGGGATCGTCATGCCGCGCGGATTGACGATTCCCTTTTCAAGCGTTGCTTCCGGCGACAGGGCGACCTCGACGGCGTCCCGCATCATGTGCGCCACCTCGACCGTGCCGCCGGGCACCTCGATCGGGAGCCGGTCGATCGGGCCCTCGGTGTGCGCGGTCACCGAAACGGTCACCTTCACGTCCAGCCGCACGTGCAACCGCGCGGCCCCCTGGTTCTGGGGGTGGTGCCAGGGCATCGTCTTGAGGACGCCGAAGCCGTTGCTGCCGTCCGACTGGCCCAGCGCGGCGCTGCCGGAGATGTTGAGCGTTTGATGCCCGAACGAGTTCGGGGGCTGGCCCGCGTCCCGGTTGACCACGTTCAGCGCGACGCCGCCGTTCACGGCCGCGCTCCGGCTGGAACCGGTGGAGTCGAAGCTGTTGAATTCGCGGAATGTGTAGTCCACGGTTTCCAACCAGCCGGTCGACTCGCCCACGACGCGCGGGTTGAACAGCTCGAACTTCATCGTCACGCGTCCGTGGATGTCCCCGGCCACCCCGCCCTCGCGCACCAGGAGGGGGGAGGTGAACCCGGTGTCGGTCACCAGGAATTCCAGCTGCCGGGTGGCCATCTGATACGAGAACAGGGAGTGGAACGCGTCCCGGCCGCGGGTGCCCTCCTCGAAAAGCGCGGCGACGGCGGCCTTGTAGACGTTGGTCCGCGGGTCGGCGGGGTCGACGTGGCTGCCCGGCCGCGGAGGGCCGCCGAGGATGCGGCCGAGGAACTCGCCGTCCGCGACGCGAAGCTTGGCATGGTCGAATCCGGTGACGAACGCGTGGTGCTCGAGCAGGTCGTCGGCGGTGAGGTGGAACGGCGTGGCCCCGAGCGTGGCGGCGGTCGAGTCGACCGGAACCTCGGTGACCGCCGCCGTGAAGCGCGGCGGCGCGGCCGCGCCGGCGGGGGCGACCGGCGCCGGCGGGTCCTCGGGCACCCGCATGTGGTCCCCGATCAGCTGAGCGGGGATGATCACCCGCTCACGCATCGGCACGTGGACGCTCGGGTGCACTGTCGTGAACGTGCGGGGCACCCGCTGCCAGGCGGAGTTGGCCGTGCGCATGCCCACGACGGTCGTGGTCGTCGTCAGAGTGACCTTGACGTCGACCGGGCCGTCGAAGCGTCCGGCGGCGCCGGCGATGAAGTGGGTGTCGCGGGTCGCGAAGGTCTTCGCCACCGAATGACCCCGGGCGGTCGAGGTGGAGAAGTTCGCCGACGCCCCCACGTTCCAGGACTGAAGCACGTTCAGTTCATGGTCGCCGGAGGAGGGGGCGTCCCGCAGGATCGGGTTGAGGCCGATCCCGGCGGAGTGCGCCTCGGGGACCGTGCGCGCTTCGGTCTCGGCGTTGAGCCGGAACGAGTACCGGGTCACGTTCGCGCTGTCGACGTACTGGACCAGCTTGTACGGGCCCTGGCGCTCGAACTCCAACGACACGCGCGCCGTCTCGACGACGGCGCCGCCCAGCTTCTGCATGGTTCTGGTCATCACCAGTCCCGTCCCCCACAGCGAGTCCCCGAAGGACACGAGCGAGCCGGTGTTGAGCAGGTTGCGCAGCTCGAAGGGCAGTTCGCGGGCATGCGGCGGATCCAGACCATCGTCGGCCGACGTCGAACCGGCGCCTTCCTGGACCGTCCAATAACCCTCGAGGTGGTCCGGGGCGTGCGCTGCCAGCAGGTCCCGCACCGCGTCGTGGATCGGGTTGCCCTCGCCGGTCACCTCGAACGCGGTCGGGCCGGCCTGGTGGGGGGACATGAAACGTTCGGACGCGGCCGACGGCGGGATCGCCGGGACCAGGGGAACACGGTCGCCGCTGCCCGGCGTGGCGGGTATCGTCCGGAATGCCAGCGCATGTCCGTCCTGGTTCGCGACGGGTTCGCCGATGACGAGCCTGTCCGGGAAATACGCCGGGGCGTCCACGGGGCGCGGGACGGCGGCGAGGCCGTCCAGCGTGCGCGGGGCGGGAATCGGCTCGGCCAACCGCAGGAAACTGATGCCGCCGGGCACGTCGACCAGGGCGTGCGCCTCCATCGGCGGGCCGGTGAAGAGCCGGTTGACCGGCACCACGACCACCTTGACCTGCCACAGCATGTCGCCTTTGTATTCCACGGAATGCTGGGTGCCCTGGATCAGCCGCCCGGTGGTCGGGGTGTAGCTGATGGTCTTGCTGGCCGACTCGTTCCAGAAGTTCATCGAACCCGACGGCGTCAGTGTGGTCGTCTGCGCGCCGTGGGCGTCCTGGTGGTCCAGGAAGTTGAGGCTCGCCGAACCCCGCATCTGGTAAGCGGTGGAGTGCGTGGTGGTCGAGGCCACCGAGTTGTTGCCCTCGCCCACGTCCATCCGGAAGATCGACGCACGCTGGCCGGTCGGCTCGACGTTGTGCGGGAAACCCGTCAGGGTGACGATCACCTTCCGGGTGGCGATCTTCCCGCCGATGTGGAATACCCGCTGGATTTCGCTCGGACCGCGCACCTGCGACGCCGCGAGCGTCTCCGCGCTGGTCATCATCCACGGCTCTTCCCGGTAGGTCTCCACCGTCACACCGGTCCGGTGCAGCGCGCCGACGATGTGGTCGGCCAACCTGCCGCCGCCGAGCACGTCGGTCACCTGGTCGCTCCGGTTCAGCGGGACATGGCCCGTGCCGCGCAGGTGGGGCTGGACCCGGAGCGGACGCACCAGGTGCTGCTCCGACGGCGGCTGCGCCGAACGCCGCGCGCGCGCGCTCACCGGCAGTGGCAACGACAGCCTCCGCGGCCGCGCCCCCGCGAACCGGGGAGGGTTGTCCGCTTCGGTGGCGATCACGCGCGGAGTGCCGACACGCCTCGCGACGTCGGGATCGACCGGCTGCCGCGGTGCGAGCTGCTCCGCGATCACGAAGCGGACCCGGGCATCCCCCACCGTGCGCTCGAGCGGCCTCGTGGTCTGCTCGGTGAAGGGGAATGTCCCCCTCCCGCTGCGGCCCATGGCGAGGCCGGGCAGTGTCCTGACCAAGTCGGTGGGGTTGTACCCGGGCTCGTGGCGCGAAGTGAGAGTCAGCTGGAACTCGGCGAGGTGGTCGAAGAACCACACCGGGCCGTGGTACAGGTCCGCCGAAAGCATGAACGCCGAGGCGCCGACGTTGAGCGTGTCGGCCTTGTCGTAGGAGCCCGAGGCGCCGCCCGTGATCCCGAGTGAGCGCAGTGGGTTCCCCGCACCCAGGCCGAAGGTGCCCGTGGCCTGGCCGGACCATGTCCATCCGCGGTCGACGGTGTCCGAACCGCTGTTGCCGGCGAACGCCGACGGCATGATCTCCAGTTTCGCGCTGCTGAGCCGCCCCTTGTCGATCGGCTCCGGCAGGGGCGGCGGGGGCGGCGGGTCCTGCGGCCGGGCAGCCGCCCTCGCCGCCGCCTCCGCCTCCGCCTGGGCGGAGCCCAACAGCCGGCCTTTGACGGTGAAGGTGAGCACCTCGCGGCCCTCCCAGGCCGGACGCGTGACCTCCATGCGCACGCCGCCGTCCTGGAACAGCGCGCTGCCCCAGTTCATCAGGCCGCCCCGGGGGAGCCGAGACGCCAGCTGCGTGGCCATGTAGTCGGCCTGCTCCGCATCCCAGGGACGCGAGTAGGCCAGGTTCGCGCCGACCTGCTTGGCCATGTCCACCATCTCCGGCAGCACCTTCTCGCCGCCGCCGATATGGCTGATCGCGCTGAACCCGACACCCTTGCCGGCAGCCATCGACACGGGGGGAAAGTGCTCCTCGGCCTGCAGCCGTAGCAGCTCGTCCTGCCGCGCTTGGGGAAGGTGGCCGATGGGCTCGACGTCCCTCGGGTAGGACGCGTGGCCCCGTGGCGCGGGCGAGGCCTGGTCCGCGAGCATCGCCTCGAACCGCGCCCGCTGGTACAGCGGTACCCGCAGCAACACGGTGATGTCGCCCGCGACCGGACGGCTCTCCTGGCCGGTCTGCTCGAGCCGCACCTTCATCCCGAACGTGACCCTGTACAGGGCGGTCGGGCCCTCGTAGACCAAACCGACGATGTGCCCGGACCCGATGTTCGCGTTCGTCGAGCGGCTCGATGACATCCGGGCCGAAGCGTTCCCGCTCGCTGACAGGTTGTCGTTGCCCCCCGCGGGTGCGCTCAAGTCTCCGAAGGTGTGGCCGCCGTTGAGGCCGAACGTCGCCCCGAAGGAATCGCCCTCCGTGTCGCCCAGGGAGAAGCTGACGAAGCGCTGGGCCTCCTCCTTGATGTTGACGTCGCTCTCATTCAGGAAGACGGCGCTGCGCATGTCCAGCTGCGACGTCATCCGCACCCGCTCGCGGCCGTCGGCGGTGAAGAACTCCGGGGAGGTGTAACCGGCGTCGTTCATGTTGTCGACGAGCACGCGTAGGACCGCGCGTTCGCCCAGGTTGAACTGCACGCCTTCGATCAGCTCGCGCTTCGCCTCCGGACCGAGCAGAGCGAGGACCTGCCTGCGGACCGGACCCAGCCCCGCGACGGACTCGCCGAGGAAGAAGAAGTGGTGCGGCACCGCGGCGACGCGGGCGGCGGCCTGGTGCAGCGCACCGCCGGCCGGCTCGGTCTCGAGTGCCGCCAGGTCGGCTTGCGACATACCGAACCGCTCTGCGGGATCCTCGCGCTTCTCGAACACCACCCCTGGCCCGGCGTCGGCCGGTTTGATCGGCGACAGATCCTCGGGAAACCCGAAACGGGCGGTCAGCGGGAAGCTTTCGTGGCGTGGTTGGAAGCGTCGTTCGACGTCGACCTGCAGAGTGGCGCGTGGGAAGTCGAAGAATGCGGTCAGCCCGCTGCTGTCGGCGAAGAGCCGCTTGGTGGCGGACACCGCGGCTGTACTGAAGCTGTGTGACTCGGAGGCCGACGCGCTCGCCGACGGGGCGCCCGAGACGGAGAAGACCAGGTTCGGCTCGTCGGCGGGAATCTCGCCGAACGAACCGCCCATGCTGCCGGAAACACCGAGCGTGTTGTCGCTCTCCACCGTACGGCCGTTACCGGATGTCCGCTCGGTGTCCGATTCGACCGGGGTGTGCCACACGACGCCGGACTTGACGCCGAGCTGTGCTTCGACGAGGTTCGGGTTGGTCTCGTGCGCGCTGTCGGGGTCGGGTTCCAGCCGGAAACGCACCACGACGCGATCGCCGCCCGCCCGGTCTTCGAACTCCAGACCGTCCTCGAGCAGCCGCTGCGCGAAAACGGATTCGCCGTAGTGGTCGATGAAGCCGCCGATCCGAAGGCGCAGATCCTCGTATCGGGTCTGGTGCTGCGCGGGGATGGCGTCAGGGTTCACGAGGCCGTCTCTCAGCCCGATCACGGCGGACTGGGCGAGCAACTGCGCGAGGCGGTCGTGCTGGTGCACCTCGACCTCGCCGAGCCGCACGAACTGGCCGGTGCGCCCCAACGCGAAGTGCCGCTCGCCATCGGGTCGCAGCTCGCCGAAACCCGGCGGCATGTAGCGCGCCGGCCGCTCGGTCCACAGATCCTCGATCGCGTTGCCCTGTCGGAGGTGCCACTCGGCGATGGCCAAGGCCTCGCGTCGGTGCGGGTCGAGAATTTCCTGCTCCCTGCGTGCGAAGGCCCGTTGGCCGTCTTGCAGGGCCAGCTCGACGACCCGCCGGTTGAATTGGGCCTCGTCAAAGCGGATGCGGGCGGTGGCGACCTCGTGGAAGAGGGCGACGACCGCCGGGCCGGCGAGCGCCCCTTCCACCTCGGCCGCCAGTTCGTGCGGCTCTCCCGCGGTCTCGATGTGACGCAGCCCTTCCACGAACGTTTCGACCGCGTACTGCCGCTGAGGATCAGCGCCCATGCGGTCGTAATGCCGTGCGGCGGCGGGGAAGAATTCGGCCTCTGCCATTTCACGTGCTACCGTGTCCACCCTTGCGCGGGTGGGCGCGTCAGCCTGCGGGCCGAGCGCCGCGAGGATCGCGTCCCGCCGCTCGGTCGTTCGCGGGTTGATGTCGGCTTGCGTGTACGCGAGGGCGTCGCGCACCTGTTCCCGGCGAATGAGGCGATTGAGCTCAGCGCGCCGAGCCACCTCCTCCGGGTGGAGTACCGCGTTCCTGAAGTTCTGCCTGAGTTCCTCGACAACGCGGTTGTATTCGATCGGATCCGGTCGTCGGGCGGCGGCGTTGCGAGATACCCCCTCGAATACGGCCCTGACACGCGCCGCCTCGGCGTCTCGAAAGCCGTCCGCCGACAGGCCCACGCGCGCGGACACCTGCTGGAGCCGCTGATACTCGTTTTGCGTGAGCGGCGCGATCCACGCGTTCTGGGCGTCCCGCGGGCGCGGCGGTTGCAGCTCGGGTCGGGCCGGCTGGTTGGGATCGTCGGGGAGCGGGTGCGCGGCGACATACCTGCCGACCGTCTCCACCAGGACGAACGCGTTTCTGTTCGCGTCGTTGAGACGGTCGCGGCCCGCATCGCCGACCGCCTCGGGATGGCCCAGCGGCCCGATAACGCCCACGTTGACGCGCAGGAAGTCGCTGACGGCTTGCGGGACGATCCTGGAGTCGGTGACCGTCCACCTGGACGGGTCACGGATGAGGGCGACCGCCTCGTCTCGAGTTTGACCTGGAGCCGCACGAGTTCGGTAGCGTACGTCCCAATTTCGCTCCACGCTGTCCGCGATCGCGTTCCGCAGCCTGTCGATGACGTCCCGCCGGACGTCGGTTGCGGGGTCATACCTGACGGCGCCCGCGTCGATCAACGCATGGTAGAACGAGTCCACGCCCACTTGCACCGCCAGATCCTCCGGCCGCACCTCGTACCTGAGCTGATTCAGCGCGGCGCGCTGCCCGGGGGAGAGTGGCTGCGGGGCGGGGCGTCGCGGCTGCGCGGGCACGACCGCGGACATGAAGCCGACGGCCCGGTCCGGGGGAAGCCCGCCAGGGACCGCCTCCACCTTGATCTGTTGCAGGACCTCTTTGAGCGACGGGGTCTTGAACTCGGTCGGAGGCCTGTCCTGGGTCGGACCCGCGTCCCCGGTTGAACCCTCCCCGGCGGGAGCCTTGGCGTGGAACAACACCCAGCCGCCGTTCGGGTTGGGCACGCGCGCGTTCTTGCCCCAGGTGCCGGACACGACGTCGCCCTTGTCGTTCATGATCGCTTCGTGGGTCGGCGCGAGGATCGGGAACTTCCCGCCGGTTTCAGCGTGCAGTGCCGCGGCGGCCCCGGCCTGTATGTCCGAGCCGGCCTGGCACACCACCATCACGACACCGTCGAATCCACCGGCGGCGGCCCCGAGGCGGTCGGCCAGCTCCGCCGCCGACACGACACGATCGCCGGCCGCCGTGCCGTCGCCCTCCACGATCTTCCCGTCGCGGGAGTGGGCCAGCAGTGTCTTCCAACCCACGGCCCGGGGCACAGCGGCAGCCGCCTGGGCGTGCTCGACGACGTCACCCGGCAGACGCAGCCGCGTCAACGCCGGAGGCTCCTTGCCACCGGCGCTCAGGAACAGAGTCGGTTCCCCGCCCGCCTCGTGCGGAGCGGTCACGACGATCGCCGGGATCTCAGGTTCGGCTGATTTCGGCTCGGACGCGGCGCGATCGGGGTGGCCGGACTGGTCGGGGAGGCTGGCCTGGTCGGCGTGGTCGGCCGGCCCGGAGTCCTGACGCACGCCGCGAGCCGCCTCCTGCGACCTTCCGGCAGCATCGCCCTGGCGATCCTCGGACGCCGCAGCGGCGGTCTCAAGGTGCGAAGGCCGCTCCGTGGCCGGACCCTCGAGCCGCGCGCTCGTCTCATCGGCCGCAGATTCCGGCCGCGCCGGTTCGCTGGTGCCGGTTCTCGCCCGGTCCATCGCGGTGGCCTCTGTCGGCGTGCCCGACTCCAGTCGTGCACGCGCGGCATCCGACGGCTCGGCGACCCCGTCTGACGCCGTGACAGTTTCCGCCGGTGTAGCTGTGTGCTCGGTTGCCGTGGCCAGCTCCGGCCGGACACCGGTAACCTCCGGCACACTGTGAGGTTCCACCGGCGTGGTCACGTCGTGTGCTGCGACGAGGGATTCTGCGGGTGTGGCCGACTCCAGCCGTGCGCCGAACGCCTCCGGTATGGCAGTTGTCTGCTCTGGTGTGGTGAAGCGCGTCGTTTCGGCCGTGCTGGATGCGGCGAGCTCAGCCTGCACGCGCTCGCTCGGGGCCACGACGGTCGGGGCGGCGGTGGGGGCGGCGGCGTCGAGATGCCCGGTGAGGGCGGGCTCGGCTACCGTGTGCGCCAGCCCGGACGGCTCGGTGACCGGGGCGACGTGCGTCGGAACGGCGGCCGACTCGGCCGAGGTAATCTGCTCCCCTGGCACGATCGCACCGTCGGGCGCCGTCACCCGGCTGACGTCGGTCATCGGGCTGGTCTCCACCGCATGACTGATGCTGGTCTGTGCCGCACCATGACCGATGCCGGTCACGGAACCGGTCTGTGCCGCGCCTGGTTCGATGTGCTGCCCGGTCAGGCCAGCCGCGTCGGAGAACCCGGGCCTGGTCAGGCTGGCTGCTTCCGAGAAGGCCGTGTGCTGCGCGGGTTGGGTCGGCGCGAAGTCCAGCCCGCGCAACTGCTCGGCATACTGCGCGGCGGTCATCGCCGACCCAGCCGTCGCCAGTCCCGGCTCGGTCACACCCGCAGCCGCAGCCGCGCCGATGTCCGCCCGCGCCGCGCCGCTCTCGGGTGCGACGGCCGCGGTGGTGTCGACCAGCCCGGTCTCGAACCCGGTCAGCCCCGTCAGCCCCGTCAGTCCTGTCAGCCCCGTCAGTCCGGCGGCATCTGGGGCGGCCGCCGCGAACTCGGGCGCGGCCACGGACTCGGGCGCGGCCACGGTCCGCTCCGGCAACCCGATCAGCGGCGCGACCTGCCCGGTGACCGTGGGGAACGACACCGCCGCCTGCCGCGATCCGTCCACCACGCCTGGCTCACCCGGTCCGCCGAACTCACCCGGCACGCCAGGTTCGCCGGGCACGCCGGGTTCGTCGCCGTTCTGCGAGCGCACCTCATCGAGCAGGCCCTTAAGCTCGTCCAGCGCGCCCGGGCTCGGCATCTCGATGCCCGCCCCGCTCTCGGCGCCGTGTCCGTGTTGTCCGCCGCGCCCGGCGAACAGGCCGCCGGCGATCCCGGAGGTGACCGCGAGCCCGAGGTCCTGGCTCCCGCCGAACGCCGCGTTGGACACCAGCCCGGTGGCCAACCCGGTCACCCCGGCCATCCCCAAGCGCCCGGGCACGGTCTCGATGAACTTCGGCGCGAGGGCGTGCCCGACCTCGTGCAGCACCCCACCGACCGCGCCGCCCACCGCGCCCATCTCCGCCGCGCTCACGGTGGCGGAGGTGTCCCACTTGGTGCGGTCGTGCAGCACGAACATCTGGAACGCCTGCACCAGCGCGTCCATCCCGGTCTGGATCGCCGTGGCCGAGATCACGGTGGTCAGGAACCTTCTGGCGATCTGGGAGACCACCAGGCGGCCGATCGCCTCCACCTCCGCCGCCACGGCCAGGCCCCAGATCGTGGTGGACCACTCGATGATCTGCTCAGCCATCCAGATCAACTGCAACAGGATCATCAGCTTGGAATACTGCGTCTGCACCGCGGTGCTCCTCGCCATATCCCCGACCTGCTGCGCCCCCGCCACCATCTGCGGCGCCATCGACCCGATCTGCGAGATCAGGGCATGAAACTGCTCCCCCGCAGGACCCGACATCGCGTCCTGCATCCCGTAGGACAACGGACCGAGCTGATCCGAGAACCCCGACATCTGATTCGCAGTGCTATGCCACACATCCCCAAGCTCACTGAGCCGGTCCTCATCCCCCTGAGGCCACTGCTGACCCACCGCCAACTGCGACACCCACTGCAAAGCCGGAGGCATCTGAATACTCACAGCAAGACGCCCCCAGCACGCGACAGCACCTCCGGAACGGGTGCGCTGCGACGCCCGCCCCGGACCACGTGCCGCCGCCAGGTGGCGAGTCGATTGTGCGACGCGACGCGGTTCAGCGAGATGCCGGGTCGACCCGGCATCTCCCGAAGCTCGCTACGCATCGCACGATCTCCTCGCTGAGATAAGTGACGATCGGATTAACTAGGCCCGCCGCGGGGCTTTGTCGCCGGTGTCCGGGCGGATGTGAGTATCCGCAGGGGTGCCGGTGTCGCCTTCCGCACGAGGCTTGAGGTCGATCCTGGCTTCGTGCGCACCGTGCGTGGGATTGGCATGGGCTTGTCCCGCACCGGACTTGAGGTCAATCTTCGCCTCGTGCCCACCGGGCATCGGATTGGCATGGGCTTGTCCGGCACCAGGCTTGAGGTCAATCTTCGCCTCGTGCGCACCAGGCATCGGATTGGTAGTAGCTCGCTCCGCACCAGGCTTGAGATCGAGGCTGGCCTCCCGCGCACCAGGCACGGGACTGGGATTGCCTTGCTGCGCACCAGGCTTGAGATCGAGGCTGGCTTCCTGCGCACCAGGCATGGGACTGGTAGCAGCTCGCTCCGCACCAGGCTTGAGGTCGAGGTTAGCCTCCTGCGCACCAGACTTGAGATCGATCCTGGCCTCCTGCGCACCAGGCATCGGACTGGGATTGCCTTGCCCCGCACCAGGCTTGAGGTCGAGGTTGGCCTCCTGCGCACCAGGCATCGGATTGGTAGTAGTTCGCTCCGCACCGGGCACGGGATTGGTATTGCCTTGCTGCGCACCAGGCTTAAGGTCGAGGCTGGCCTCCTGCGCACCAGGCATGGGATTGGTAGTGACATCCTCCGCACGGGGCTTGAGGATGATGTTGCCTTCCTCCGTTTGGGTGTAGCCACGAACCGATGTGTTAACACCGTCTTCGATGCCGACCAAGGTCCCCACCAGGCCATCCGCCGACTGCACCCACTGGCTCAGCGCGCTCGTATGCGCATCGCGGAACTGTCTTCCCGCGGCGTCGTCGCCGGCCGCGTCAGACAGCGGCTCTTGGCTCGCCACCAGAGCACTGCGCGCCGCCGCGGCGAACTGCCGGGCTGCGGCGATCTGCGGCAGCAGCTTGGCCATCAGATCGGTGTCAACCGATGTCGTCTCGCCCATCTGAACCATCCACTCCCTCAATGCTCGCCGTGGCACCGCGAATCGGTGTTCGCGCACTTCGCCGCTTGCCGACAGCGCCGTGACAGGACGCCTTAACAGCGGTTCGCCGTGATCACGGCCGGACTTTCCTGGGGACCTGCCTGGTCGAATTCTCGCGACCGATATTCACAAGCTATTCAGGCGGTATATGACCTACTAGGTACAGCGGAGCACGTCTGCCCGAACGGACACCGGCGGATGGCTCCTTCTGCCAGCCACAGGAATCGAGTCGGCCCCGACGTGTTTATCCGTTGCCGCGTCCGTCCATCCCCGGCACACGTCCACTGTCGATGTAGTCCCGAACGGCGCCGGGCATTATCGAATTCTCCGGCAGCGCCTTCGACATATCGGCCTTGCCCTGGATCAGGTCGTCGAAGTTCAAGCCGGCGGGCAGCTCCGGCTGCATCAGTTCCCGGAGGGCGTCCGTGGCCTTGACCTTCGCCTCGGCGACCGCGCCGAGGATGGCCTCGGAAAGCTCGTTGGGCGCCATCCGCTTGTACGCCCCCGTGGGGAACTCGATCCCGGTCAAGTCCCCCTGCGCACCGACCGTCACCTTGATCGTCTGGCGCGGAGTCGTCGCCGTCGCCGAGATCTCCCGGATACTGCGCTGCAGCTCGGCGGTGCGCGCGCGGCGCTTGCGGTACTCCTCCATCAGTCCTTCGAGCTCGTGTTCAAACGGCAGGCTCATCTCACATCACCTTCAGTCGCGTGTTCCCGCGGCAACGTCCATGTACTGCGATCCTGCGCCTGCCTGCGCTACGGACGAACCGTCCAGACCTGTGAGTGCCCGACACATCCTTGACCGCTGCCCTGTCGGTCACAGCGCTCGAAGCACCGCGGCCGCGCATGAAGCCTGCTCGACCCACGTTTCCCGATCGGACATCGGCGCGTGTCCGCGCCGACTCAGATGGCACCGTTGCGCAGGGCGAAGGCGACCGCGTGAGCCCGATTGCGCAGCCGGCAGCGAGTCAGCACGCCATGGATGATGTTCTTGACCGTGCGCTCGGAATAATGGAGCCGTTCGGCGATCTCCGCGGTCCCCAACCCTTCCGCCAGCAGACCCAGCACGTCCGTCTCGCGGGCCTCCAGGCCGGCCGTCGTCAGACCCTTGGGCTCCAGCACGTCCTGCTGGATCCCCCTGATCTGATTCATCACCCAGCCGAGCGCCACCCCGGGCATCTCGAGGCTGCCCTCGCGCGTCGCCGCTATCACGCGCAGGATCCGGTCGAAGTCAGCCTCCTGCCGCGGGATCACGCTGACCAGGCCGCAAGAGATCGCCCGCAGCAGCTGATGCTCGCGGATCCCGTCGCCGACCAGCACGAACCGGACATCGCGCTGCGCGGCGTCCGCGACCTGCTGCATCCACGCGAGGGTCTCATCGGTGATCCACGACACCAGGATCAGGATCACCTCGGCCTCGTGCTGCCTGCTGGCCGGCAGCACTTTCACATGAGGGCACGAATCCAGGTACACCGCAGCGCCCTGTCCTGTGATCGGGTCACCCGCGAGCACCGCGACCGTGATCGGGCCCACTGTGGACGCCTGTGGCAGGACCGTCCGGCGCGCCGCGGGCTGAGGAGGCACCGACATCGCCGCCGAGCGCTGTTCCTGGACGGCGGCGGGACGGCTGGCGACCATCACAGGGTCTTGACGAGCAGTGGGCTTGACATCCAACACGACGATCCACTCTTCCCGAAGGTGGCGTCTCGACGACGCGGCTGACGTGGCGCTCTTCAAACATGATACGTATTATGCTCGCTGTACAGAGCGGAGTAACGCTGTGAGATCGTCAGGCGGAGCGGGTGTGCGTGCGCCGCCGGGCCGACTGAAGCAGGCCACTGGATTTGCGCCCTGACCACGCGGGCCGGCCGACTGCCGTCCCGCTAACAGGATTCTCAGTCGGACTCATGGCTGCCCACACCCCAACTCAGCGCCCTCACAAGAGCGTTCGTTTCGCCGCCGTGGCGAAGCTCTCAAATGGAGTACGCATTTCACGCTGGCATTGCTCAATCGCAGCCGCACTTCGTGGGAAGTCCGTTCAGCCAGGCTGCTCACGCCGGTCAAAACGTGCAGGGGCCAGAGCCCGCGAACCGGGAGTGATTCCGGTTCGCGGGCTCTGGCCCCTCGAGGTTTCAACCGTCAGGCGGTGTGTGGGTGGAGGATGTCTTCCAGGCCGATGCGGGTGAGGAACTGCTCGCGGATGCGGTCGGCCACGACGGAGACCTCTTCCGAACCGTCGTCGGCGGGGTCGACGTGCACGCGGAACGGGCGGCTGCCGTGCGGGGTTTCGACGACCTCGACCACGGCGTCGGCGACCTGGGAGACGTTCGCGTCCGCGGGGGCGAGTGCGGCCAGGCGCTGGGAGACCTGGTCCATCATTCCGGCGTAGCGCTCCTCGTAGGCCTTGACGATCTCCAAGTCCTCGGGGTGGCCGCCGGTCGCGAAGTGATTGGTCCCCGAGGTGAAGGCACCCGGGACGACGATGGTGGTCTCGATATTGAAGCGGGCCAGTTCCCCCGCGTAGCTCACGGCCAGTGCGTCCATGGCCGCCTTCGCGGCGAAGTACGGCGCGAGGTAGGGCGGGGTGCCGCCGCGGGAGCTGGTCGAGCCAATCCAGAGCAGCAGGCCCTCCCGCTGGGCACGCAGAATCGGCAGCACCGCCCGGTTGACGCGTTGGGTGCCGAGCACGTTGGTGTCGTAGACCGCGGCGATCTCCTCAGGGGTGAACGCCTCGGTGGGGCCGGTGACCATATGCCCGGCGTTGTGCACGACGACGTCGATTCGGCCCTGCTCGGCGACGATCGCGCCGATGGCGGCGTCGGCAGACTCCTGCGACAGGACGTCGAGTTCGGCAGTGCGCAGATCCACCTGGTGCGCGTCGGCGTAGTCGGCGGCCTCGGCGACTCGGCCGGCGTTGCGGCGGGCGGTGTCGCGCATCGCGGCGTACACGGTGTGACCCCGGTCGGCCAGCGCACGAGCGCTCAGCGCGCCGAAGCCGGAGCCCGCACCGGTAATGACAATAACCTTACTCATTGGATCTCCCTCAGAAGACGATGACGGAGCGGCCCTGGCCACGGCCCGCGGCCATGTCGTCGAGCGCACCGGACGCCTGGTCCAGGCTGATCGGCGTCACGTCGGGGATGATGCCGTGGCGGGACGAGAACGCGAGGGTGTCGCGCAGGTCGTGCGGCGATCCGGAGGGCGAGGCCATCACCCGCAGCCGGTTCAGCACCATGGGCTGTGTGGGCAGGGTCAGCGGGTCGGGACCGTAGCCGCAGAGCAGCAGGGTGCCGTCGGGGGCCAGGCCGCCGAGCGTGGCGGCCGCCGCGGCGCTGGACGGTGCCGCGTTCAGGATCAGCTCGGCGCCGCCGTCCCACGCCTTGAGCGCCGCGGCCGGATCGGTGTCGCCGCTGGCGATGTACAGTTCCGCGCCGAGCTGTTTGGCCTGGTCCTCACCGCGGCGGGACCGGCCGATCACCGCGACGCGCGCGCCCATCGCGACCGCGTAGCGCACGGCCATGCCGCCGACGCCGCCGAGACCGATCACCGCGACCCGCGAACCGAGCGCCGCGCCGCCCTTGCGCAGGCCGTTGAACGCGGTGATGCCCGCGCACATCAGCGGCGCGGCGGCCACCGGGTCCAGGCCGGTCGGCAGCGGCGTGACGAACCCGGCCTTGAGCACCGCGTACTCGGCGTAGCCGCCGTCGGCCACGATTCCGGTGATGCGCTTTTGGGCGCACAGGATCTGCTCGCCGCGCACGCAGTAATCGCAGTGCCCGCACGAGTCGTAGAGGAACTGGGCGCCGACCGCGGTGCCCACCTCCGGCCAGGTGACGCCGGGGCCGACAGCGACGACCGTGCCGGTGATCTCATGGCCGGGGATGACGGGGAAGCGGGCGAAGGGATAGTGGCCGCGCAGCAGGTTCAGGTCGGAGAAGCACACGCCGCAGGCGGTGATCTTCACTAGCACCTCGCCCGCCGCCGGCTCGGGCACGTCCAGATCGCTCACGGACAGCGGTTGGTCGACGGCGGTGGCGATGGCAGCGCGCATGGCGGAACAACTCCCTCGACCCGGATCGTGCCCCCGGCCGCGATCGGCGATCACGCTCGGCGAGCAGGGCTGGGCGTGCCGGCGCAGCGGAGGTCCGCACCGGAGCGGCGGCGTCCGCCGTGCGCCCACGGGCGGCCGACGTGCGGTTTCGGCCCGTCACATCCAGTCCTATGATTTATGTCGCCAGTCTTCAGGCGAAGGTCCCCCGGCGTCCAAGGCTTCTTTCGACGTGATCGATGCAGCCGAGGCATCGATGGCTACGGGTGGGTAGGAGATGTCAGGCAGTGGATCCGGACCTGGACCTGCGCAAGGTGCGCTACTTCGTCGCGGTGGCCGAGCGGCTGCACTTCGGCCAGGCGGCTTCGGCGCTGCACATCACCCAGCCGGCCCTGTCCCGCCAGATCCAGCAGCTCGAGCGTGACCTCGGCGTCGAGCTGTTCGCGCGCAGCAGCCGCGAAGTGGCCCTCACTCCCGCCGGCGAGGCGTTCTTCCGCAGCGGTCGGCAGCTGCTGGCCGCCGGTCGAACGGCGCTGGAAGGCGCCCGCCGCGCGGCCGCCGGGGACCACACGCTGCGGGTCGGATTCATGCTCGCCATGGACACGGAAGCGGTGCTGGCGGCTTTCGGCGCGCGCCACCCCGGGGTGAGTGTCCTGCTCCAGCGTCTGCGCTGGTGGAAACACGCTGAATTGATACTCGACGGCAGCGTCGATGCCGGCTTCGTGCGGCTGCCCATCGCCGGTGAAGGGCTCGAGCTGCTGCCGCTGTACACCGAGCCGGTCAGCGTCGCGCTCCCCGCTTACCACCCCCACGCGAGCCGATCCGAAGTCGGCATCGCCGACATCGCGGACGAGCCCGTTCTGCACTACGCCGACGCCATCGCCGCCTGGAACGCCTTCTGGTGCGTCGACCCGCGCCCCGACGGAACCCAGGCCCGCCGCGGGCCGGTCGTGCACGACATGGAGGAGATCGTGGAGTACGTGCGGACCGGTCGGGGTGTGGCGTTCCTCCCGGCGGTGGTCTGCGCCATGTTCCCGCGGCCCGGAATCGCGTATGTGCCCGTCACCGACATCCCGCCCGGCCAGGTGGCGCTGGCCTGGGCGGCCGGTCGCCGCACACCGCTGGTCGACGGCCTCGCCGAAGCCGCCCAGCAGACCGTCGGCGACGGGCGAGCATGACGGCGCCCCTCCCGCTTGTCGCTGCGGGAGGGGCGCCGGGTGAGGGCTTCGGCGTGGACTATGCGTGCACGACCGGGGCGGCGTCCGGGTCGACCGGGTCGGGCTTTCCGGCGCGCAGGATCAGGCCGCAGATGACCGCTCCGGCGGCGAAGATCGCGGCCGCCCACCAGAACGCGACGACGTAGCTGTGGATCTGGGCGTTCGCCAGCACGATCGGGTTGTGCAGGTTCTTGCCGACCAGGTACGCCGTGCCCGCGGAGGCGGCCAGCGAGTTGAGCAGCGCGGTGCCGATCGACCCGCCGACCTGCTGCGAGGTGTTGACCATGGCGGAGGCGACGCCCGCGTCGTGGTCCCGGACGCCGGAGGTCGCGGCGTTCATCGCCGGGGCGAAGACGGCGCCCATGCCGACGCCGATGACCAGCAGCGGTCCGAGGATGTCGGCGGCGTAGGTGCTGGTCAGGCTGATGCCGGTGAGCCAGGCCATGCCGCCGGCCGCGATCGCCATGCCCAGGAAGATCAGCGGCTTCGCCCCGATGCGCGGGTAGACCTGGATGGTCATGATCGTCGCGGTGAGCATCAGGACGCCGACCATCGGCAGGAACGCCACGCCGGTCGCGACCGGCGAGTAGTGCAGGATGACCTGCAGGTAGTAGTTCAGGAACAGGAACACCCCGAACATGCCGATGCCGGTGATGAACATCGCCAGGTAGGAACCGCCGCGGGTGCGGTCGAGCACCACGCGCATCGGCAGCAGCGGGTGCGCGGCCCGGGTCTGCCAGGCGGCGAACAGGGCGAGCAGCACGCCGCCGCCGGCCAGGAAGCCCCAGGTGCTCGGGGCGCTCCACGGGTGCGACTCGGCGTTGGCGAAGCCGTAGACGATGCCGAACAAGCCGGCGGAGACCAGGAGCGTGCCCGGCAGGTCGAGCCTCGGCCGGTCCTCGACGCGCTGCTGACGCGGGATCAGGACGGCCGCCCCGGCGATGGCCAGGACACTGATGCCGACGTTGACGAACAGCGTCCAGCGCCAGTTGAGGTACTCGGTCAGCACGCCGCCGAGCAGCATTCCGATCGCCGCGCCCGAACCGGCGATGCCGCCGAACACGGCGAACGCGGTCGCGCGCTCCTTCGTGTCGGTGAAGGTCGTGCTCAGCAGCGAGAGGGCCGCGGGGGCGAGGATCGCGCCGCCCGCACCCTGCAGCGCGCGGGCGATGACGAGCACCTCGAAGTTCGGCGCCGCGCCGCCCAGCGCGGAGGCGCCGGCGAAGGCGACCAGGCCGACGAGGAACATCACCCGCCGTCCGACCAGGTCGGAGACGCGGCCGAACAGGAGCAGCAGGCTGCCGAAGGCAAGCGAGTAGGCGGTGACGATCCACTGCCGGTCGCCGTTGGAGAAGGCCAGGTCCTTCTGCGCGTCGGGCAGCGCGATGTTCACGATCGTGACGTCGAGCACGATCATCAGCTGGGCCAGGCCGATCACGGCGAGGGTCCACCAGCGTCTGGCGTGGTGGCGGTCGTGCGCCGGGTCTTGTTCGTGGACCGGCCTCCCCACGGCCGCCGTCCGGGTCTCTGACATGGCTGCTCCCGCTTATCCGGAGGTCTCTCTTCCGCTTCAGGGACGAGCGTAGCATAGGAAGCGGAATGTTGTCCTCCATATGGAGGGTCATCTTCCGATTAACCTCCGACGGCGCCGGATCCGCTGGATCGGGCCTGATGGGCGGGGGAGAAAGGTAGGCTGCGAGCTGCCATGGATGAGGGACAGATCACCACCACCGCCCCGGCGCGGCCGCTGCGCCGAGACGCCGAGCGCAACCGGCAGCTCATCCTCGCCACCGCGCGGGCCCTGTTCGCCGAGCGGGGCCTGGCCGCCTCCCTCGAGGACGTGGCCCGCAGCGCGGGCGTGGGCGTGGGCACCCTGTACCGCCACTTCCCGAACCGCGAGGCGCTGATCGACGCCCTGTTCGCGGACGCGATCGACACGATCGTCCGGATCGTCGACGAGGCGCTGGCGATGCCGAGGGGCTGGGACGGGCTGCAGCATTTCATGGTCGCGCTGCTCGAACTGCAGGCGCGCGACAAGGGCCTGCGCGACGTCCTGCTCGCCCAGCGGGCGAACGACCCCGCCGACGACATCCTGCGCGAGCGCATCAAACCGCCGCTGGAGACTCTGGTGCAGCGGGCGAAGGAGCAGGGCGACCTGCGTGCGGACATGGTCGCGGCGGACGTCTCGGTCCTCGAGGTGGCCGCGGTCGGCGCCGCGGAGTTCGTCGCCGCCGCCGGTCCCGAGGCGTGGCGCCGGTACATGACGATCGTGTTCGACGGTATGCGCGCGCGGCCCGAGGGCGGCAACAGCCGGCTCGAGCAGCCGCCGATCGACGACGACCGGTTGGAAGTCTGCTTCGAGGGCTGGAAGTACGGCTCGCGACAGATTCCACGCCAGCACCACTAGGCTCGCGCCCGGCGACGCAGACCGGTCGCTCAGCGCATCACGTCGGTCGCGTATGGTGACGAAAGTGCGAGCCCTCCGTTTTCCTTGTGCAGGAGCCCGCCGACGGGGGGCGCCGCGGTTCCGCCGGACGCCGGTGCGCCCGGTCGGGACCGGCCGACCCACACGCTCATTGCACGCCCTGGAGAATGACCACCGCCATGCACGCCATGCAAGCCGTCGTCGTCAGCGAGTTCGGAGCCGAGCCCCGGCTCGCGCAGCTGCCCGTCCCCGAGCCCGGACCCACCGAACTGCTCGTGCGCATCCATGCCGCGGGGCTCAACCCCTCGGACTGGAAAGTCGCGGACGGCGCCCTCAGAGACGTCGTGCCTCACACGTTTCCGCTGGTGATGGGCTCGGACGGCGCCGGGGTCGTCGAGAAGGCCGGATCGCGGGTCACCCGTTTTCGCGCAGGCGACCGTGTCTTCGGGCAGTTCATGCACGTCCAGCGCGGCCTCGGCTCTTACGCCGAGTACAGCGTCGCCGATCAGGACGGCGCGATCGCGACGATCCCCGACGGCGTGCCGTTTCCCGTCGCGGCGTCGCTGCCCACGGCCGGGGTGGCCGCCTACCAGGCCGTCGAGGCCGCGCGCGTCAAGCCGGGGCACGTGGTGCTGATCAACGGGGCCAGCGGCGGCGTCGGGCAGTGCGCGATCCAGTTCGCCGTGCTGGCGGGAGCCCGCGTCCTGGCCACCGGCGCCACCGACCTCGCCGGCCATCTGCGGAGCCTCGGCGCCGCCACGGTCTTCGACTTCACCCGCGCGCCCACGCACCGGCAGGTCGCCGCCGCGTATCCGGGCGGAATCGACGCGATCGTCGACCTGGTCACCCCGGCGGGCGGCGACCTTCAGGCCATGAGCGCCCTGATCCGCCCGGGCGGCACGCTGGTCAGCGCCAACCACGCGGCCCCGCCGGAGGCGTTGGCCGGGCGCGGCATCCGCGGGATCAACCTGTCCAGCGCCGCGAGCGCCGACATCCTGACCAAGCTCGCCGAGCTCGCGGCGACCGGCGACCTTCGCGTGCACATCGACCGGCAGGTACGCCTGAGCGCCGCACCTGCCGCCGTGGCCCACGCTCGCGTCAGCCATGCCCGAGGAAAGACGCTGTTCCTTCCCTAAGCTGCCGCCGCTCCTCGCCTCACGGCCCTGGCACG
>NZ_DASZGI010000069.1:0-3986 GCF_035938995.1 Actinocrinis sp. | reverse complement strand
CGAACTCGGCGTACCGGCTGATGACGCGCCAGATCATTTCCTCGCGGCGCTGGTCGATCTCCAGCACGTCGGCCCGGAAGGACTCCTCGAACAGGCTCTGGTTGCGCAGGTCGTACCACAGCCGGTGCATCGGCGCGTCGGTCCGCAGCGTCTGCGCCATCGCCGCGCTGAAGTCCCGCTCGAGCTCGGCGGCCGACGTCGCGCAGGCCACGATCTCGTCGTACCGGGTGACGCAGGCCGCCTCGTACTGGCGCACGCAGTGCGTGAGCAGGTCGTGCTTGTCGCTGAAGTAGTAGTGCAGCACGCCGTGCGAGAACTGGGAGTTCTGCGCGATCTCGCGCAGGCTGGTCCGCGCGTAGCCGAGCTCGGCCAGCGTCTGCAGCGCCGCGTCGGCCAGCTGAGCCCGCCGTTCGGCGAACTTGTCGACCTGCCGCCGCGATACCCGCTCCCGGTTCGACTCGGTCGGGCGATCGGCCACATGGGCCACGTCGGTCACAGCGGCCGTCCCGTCAGCTCGCAAGGCCCGCACCGTGCGAGCCAGAAACTAACTGTATCGCGGGGACTCGCCCCGGCCCAGAAAGAACTTGACAATCGTCCAAGAAACTCTTGACGACTGTCCAAATTTCGTTACGCTTTGACCTACGTCGCACGACCCGGCCAGGAGGAGATGCAGCATGAGCGTGTACGACTTGACCGGCCGCAAGGCCCTGGTCACCGGCGGGGCGCGCGGGCTCGGCGCCGGGATGGCCGAGGCCCTGGCCCGGGCCGGAGCGGCCGTGGTCATCGGAGACATCCTGGAGGACCTCGGCCAGGCCACCGCCGACGAGCTCAAGAAGTCAGGCGCCACCGCGGCGTTCGTCCCGCTCGACGTGACCGACGATTCGAGCTGGGAACGGGCCGTCTCCGCCGCCATCGGCGAACTCGGCGGCCTGGACATCCTGATCAACAACGCCGGGGTCGAGATTTCCAGCCTGGTCATCGACCTGGACCCGAATGACATCCGCAAGATGCTCGAGGTCAATGTCCTCGGCACCTCGCTCGGCCTCAAGCACGCCTTCCGCGCCATGCGCCCCGGCGGCCCGGCCGGCCGCGGCGGCGCGGTCGTCAACATCGCCTCGGTCGCCGCCACGATCGCCTTCCCCGGCATCGCCGTCTACTCTGCCACCAAGTCCGCGGTCGACCGGCTGACGCGGGTGGCCGCCACGGAATCCGGCAAGCTGGGTTACGGAGTCCGGGTGAACTGCATCTACCCGGGCCTGGTCCCGACCGAGATGGGCAACCAGCTCGCTCAGGACATGGTGACACTCGGCCTATTCCCGAGCCTCGAGGAATGTGTCGGCGCGGTAGTGGGCCTCACCCCGCACGGTCGCCTCGGCGAGGTCGCGGACATGGCCGACGCCGTGGTGTTCCTCGCCTCGGACGCGGCCCGCTTCATCACCGGCGCGGGCCTGCCCGTCGACGGCGGAATGGGCATTTGAGGGAAAGGACCAAGCCATGAGCAGCGACAAGCCCGTCATCGTCTACGGCGCCTCCGGCTACACCGGCCGCCTGGTCTGCGAGTACCTGCGCGAGTTCAACCTGCCGTTCGTCGCCGCCGGGCGCGACAAGGCGCGCATCCAGGACGCCCTCGACCGCGTGCCCGGCATCGACACGGTGGAACACGAGATCCTCGAGGTCGCGCACGAGGTCGGGCCGCTGACCGAGCTGTTCGGCGGAGCCAGCGTCGTCTGCAACACGGTGGGCCCGTTCGCCCAGTACGGCGGCGAGGTCGTCCGGGCCTGCATCGCCGCGGGCTGCCACTACCTGGACACCACCGGAGAGCAGGACTGGCTGATCGACTGCGACGAGCAGTACGGCAGGCCGATGGCGGACAAGGGCCTGCTGCTCGCCCCGGGCATCGCGCAGATGTACACCACGGGTGAGATCGCGGCCAGCATCTGCCTCGAGACGCCGGGCCTCGACACGCTCGACATCCTGGTGTTCTGGAAGGGCATGCCGACCATCGCGTCGACCCGGACGATCCTCGTCAACGCCTGCCTGTCCAAGGCGTACTACCTGGAGCAGAACCGGTACGTCGAATGGCCCGCCGACGCCGGCCTGTACGACGTTGTGGTCCCCGGCCAGCACGAGACCGGCCTCGCGCTGCCGTGGGGCGGCACGTCGCATCCGGTGTGGTTCAAGCGCGACCCGCGCGTGGCCAACGTGAAGGTGCTAGGGGGCGTCTTCAACCGGGCGCTGATGCAGGGCGTGCCGCAGATCGTGACGGCAGTGCTCGGTCAGATCGAGGGCCTGCCCGAGAGCGAGAAGCTCCGGGTGCTCACCGAGCAGGCCGCGAACGTGATGAACCAGATGCCGCCGAGGGAGGCCACCCGGATCAACACCTCGCTGGACTCGGTGCACGCGTCCGGTCCGCTGGGCCGCGCACACTGCGTCATCCACGGCAACTCCAACTACAAGCAGACCGGCCTGCTGCAGGCGTACGGCGCCTACTCGCTGTTGCAGCAGCCCCCGAAGCGCGTCGGCTTCGCGTCGGGCTGCCAGGCGTTCGGCCATCGCGACCTGCTCGGCGTGCTGCGTACCTTCGGCCTGGTGATGGAGCCGACCCTCACCGTGCAGAGCTAGGGCCACGCGTGCGCCTGACCGACTATCTCGACAAGGGAGCCTCTCTCGGCGCACAGGCACCCTGCCTGACCACGGCCGGGCGCACGCTGTCCTACGGCGAGGTGCAGGAGCTGTCGTTCAAGATCGCCCGCGCGCTGGACTGGTCGGGAATCCGCCCCGGCGATAAGGTCGCGATCCTGTCGGCGAACGACCCGGTCGCGTTCAGCTGCGTGTTCGGCATCGCCCGGGCGGGCGCGGTGTGGTGCCCGGTCAACCCGCGCAACGAGGCGGCGGAAAACCGTGAGCTGCTCGACTTGTTCGACTGCTCGTGCCTGATCTTCCAGGCCGCCTTCGCCGCGCTGGTCACCAAGATCCTCCCGGACCTGCCGAAGCTCACCACCCTGGTCTGCCTGGACGGCAACGGCGATGCGCCCGCGGTGCCCCAGGCCACCTCGTTCGACCGCTGGCTGGCCGACCTGCCCGCCGGGCCGTGGCAGGCCGAACCGGTCGATGACGTCGTCATGCTGGTCGGCACCGGGGGAACCACAGGCCGCCCCAAGGGCGTAATCCTCACCGGCCACAACATGGAGACGATGTCCGCGCTCACGCTGATGAGCTACCCGTTCGGCCCGCGCCCGAGGTACCTGGCCCTCGCGCCGCTGACGCACGCGGCCGGCGTGCTGTGCTTCCCGGTCATGACGCTCGGCGGCGAGATCGTCATCATGCCCAAGCCGGACCTGACCGAATTCCTGGCCCTGATCGAGCGGCACAGGATCACGCACACGTTCCTGCCGCCGACGCTGATCTACATGCTCCTCGACCATCCCGGCCTGGCCTCGACCGACCTGACCAGCGTGGAATGCCTGTGGTACGGGGCGGCGCCCATGTCCGCCAGCCGCCTTGAGGAGGCCCTGGACCGGATCGGGCCGGTGATGGGCCAGCTGTTCGGCCAGTCCGAGGCGCCGATGATGATCTCCACCATGGCGCCTGCGGACCACTTCCGCGCCGACGGCTCGCTGGCGCGCGAGCGGCTGTCCTCGGCCGGGCGTCCCACTCCGCTCACCGTGGTCGCGATCATGGACGACGACGGGAAGCTGCTCGGCCCGGGTCAGCGCGGCGAGATCGTGGTCCGCGGGCCGCTGGTGATGGCGGGCTACTACAAGAACCCGGCCGCCTCCGCCGAGGCCGGTCGGCACGGCTGGCATCACACCGGCGACATCGCCTACCTCGACGACGACCAGTATCTGTTCATCGTCGACCGCGCCAAGGACATGATCATCACCGGCGGCTTCAACGTCTACTCCGCCGAGGTCGAGCAGGTGCTCCTGGCCCATCCCGCGGTCCAGGACTGCGCGGTCATCGGGCTGCCCGACGAGAAGTGGGGC
>NZ_DASZGI010000068.1:0-5520 GCF_035938995.1 Actinocrinis sp. | reverse complement strand
TCGACCGGCTCGTCGACTCCGGCAAGTCGGTCATCATCATCGAGCACCACCAGGCCGTCATGGCGCACGCCGACTGGATCATCGACCTCGGCCCCGGCGCCGGCCACGACGGCGGCCAGATCGTGTTCGAGGGCACCCCAGCCGACCTCGTCCGCGCCCGCTCCACCCTCACCGGCGAGCACCTCGCGGCCTACGTCGGCACCTGACCTCTGTTACGGAGGGTGAACAGAGGTCGACGAACGGCGGTCTTCAGGCGGTGGCGGCTGCCACCGGGGGAGCAAGCCCGGAGAGGACTTCTAGCAGATTTCGGACGGCTCCGTGACCGGGCTTACTGCGCGCGGCTGGTTTGCCGGCGGGGGGCGGTCCGTCGACAGCGACCCGCGTCGGGTGCGCGATCATGACCGATCCGGCCGCCGCGGCCAGGCGACTGAGCAGCTCGTCGCGGGTGCCGTTGTCCATGTTCTGCCGTCGTCCCTGCGTCGTGAATGTCGCGTCGAGCCCGGCCTAGGCCGGTCTCGGCGTGTGCCGGGCTGCGGCCGCCTCCTCGCGTTCGACGAGGACGCCGCGGTGAGCAATTGTCAAGACCTGTGGATGGGAGCCGCGCCGACCCAGCGGTGATAGGCGTCTAGGTCGACGTTGCTGCCGCACACGATGGTGGCTACGTGCCGGCCGGCGAAGCGGTCACGGTCTTCGAGGATCGCCGCGATGCCGAGCGCGGCCGACGGTTCGACGACGAGGCCAGCGTGGTCGAGGAGCATCCGCATGCCGGCGATGATCGACGCCTCCTGGACCAGGACGGCGTCGTCAGCGACCAGGAGGAGGTCGTCCAGGACGGCCGGGATGGGACGCCGCCCGGCGACGCCGTCGGCGATGGTGTCGGTCGAGTCGGTGGTGACGACCCGCCGTTCGCGCCAGGAGCGCGTCATCGCCGGCGCGCCCAGCGGCTGGATGCAGATCACCTCGGCTTCGGGCGCCCGGGCCTTCACCACGTGACCCACACCGGTGGCCAGCGCCCCGCCGCCCAGGGCAATCAGGACGGCGTCGAACGACGGCACGGTGCCCGCCAGTTCCAGGCCGATGGTCGCCGCGCCCTCGCAAGTCTCGATGTCGGCGCTGTCTTCGACCAGCCGGATGCCGTGGTACCGCGCAACGGCCGCCGCCCGCTCGCGAGCGGTGTCGAAGTCGCCGTCCACCAGCTCCAAGCGGGCGTCCAGTGCGCGGATGCGATCAAGCTTGGCCGCAGGCGCAAAGCGGGATGCCACGACGGTGACGTCGAGCCCCCGGCCGCGACCGGACCAGGCGAGGGCCTGGCCAAGGTTGCCCGCGCTGGCGCACACCACGGCTCGCGCGCCTCTGTCGGCGAGCAGGCTCGCGACGACCTCGGTGCCGCGGGCCTTGAAGCTGCGGACCGGGTTCGCCGTTTCGAGCTTGATGCTCACCGTGCACCCGAGGTCGGGCTCCAGCGCCTCGCAGCGGTACAGCGGAGTGTCGAGAAAGATCGGGTTGATTACCCGGCGAGCCGCCTGGATCCGGGCAATGTCGAGACGCGTTTCCTGCACGACAAAGCAGCGTAGGCCAGGCCCTGGCGCCGATATGTGGTTGGTGTGATCCATGTTGCTCTTTCGTCGTTACGGTGCTCACTGCAATTCGCCGGGACGCCTCGTTCCGATGTGTCGCACTTTGGCACACACCGTGTGGGCGGTTATGCTCGCTGACCTGCGATGGGGAGGGCTCCTGCGAGGCGGTGCGCGCGGCGATGGACAATTACGGCAAATACACTCCAGACGGCAGCGAGGAGTTCGGCTCTGGAATCGACACAGCCACGGCCGTGGTAGACGGGCGGGGCAGCGTCCTGGCGTGGAGCGCAGGCGCCCAGCGGTTGCTCGGGTATGCCGCTGGAGATGTAGTGGGACGTCAGGCGGCCACGTTGCTAGCATCCGCCCTTCCGGCATCGGCTCGGCAGTGCCTGGCCGAGCGGAGAGATTGGAACGGCCAGGTCTCGCTGCGGCGCAGGGACGGCGGCCGGGTGGACCTGGAGCTACTGGCACACCCGAGCCGGGGCCGCGACGGCAGTCTTCGATGGGTCCTGGTGACTCTCACCGAGCGTCGGCCCCTGGCCGGAATCGACCCTGCGCAGCCCGATGCGCCCCACATGGACTGGGCGTTCACCCAGTCACCGTTCGCTCTGGCGATCCATGACAGGAACCTGCTCTGCCTCCGCGTCAACGACCGCATGTGCCAGATGTTCGGGTTCACCGAAGACGAGCTGCGCGGACGGCGCCTCACGGATGTCCTGCCGGGTCCCCAGTACGGGTCACTGGAGCGCTACATGCGCCAGGTGCTGGACACGGGCAAGCCGACGAACCGGGAGACCTATCGCCGGGTACCGGGTGAGGCCCGCGAACGCGCCTGGTCGGTTTCTGTCTCCCCCCTGAAGGATCAGGCCGGCCGGACCCAGGCAGTGTGGATCGGGGTGCTCAACATCACCGAGCAGTACGCTGCCCGCCAGCGGCTGACGCTGTTGAACCAGGCCGGCACCCGCATCGGTACCACCCTGGATGTCACCACGACCGCCCAGGAACTGGCCGACATGGTGGTACCGCTATTCGCCGATCTGGCTATCGTGGACTTGCTTGAGGCCGTGCTCAGCGGCGACGAGCCGGACCCGGGGCCGCTCACCGGCACCGTCGCGCTGCGTCGCGTCGCCCATCAGTCCATCTTCGAGGGTGTCCCCGAGGCCGTAGTCAAACCCGGGGACGTCGACGTTCATCCAGAATCCTTCCCATCGGCCCGTTGCCTGGCCACCGGCAAAGCGATTTTGACCGGCGTGAACGATCCCACGTTCCTCTCGGCGACCGGGCATAACCCGGCTCGGGCGGACACGATCCGCAAGTACGGGCTCCACTCGGTCCTGTCGGTGCCGATACGCGCCCGCGGGGTCACTCTCGGCGTCGCCGTCTTCGTCCGTGGCCAACGTCCGGAACCTTTCGAGCATGACGACGTGCTGCTCGCCGAGGAGCTCACTGCCCGGGCCGCCCTCTCTCTCGACAACGCCCGCCGTTACACCCGCGAGCGGACCACCGCTCTCGCCCTGCAGCGCAGCCTGCTGCCGCAACGACTCCCCGAACAATCGGCCGTAGAGGTTGCCAGCCGCTACCTGCCCGCTAGTGCCCATGCCGGCGTGGGAGGGGACTGGTTCGATGTGATTCCGCTCTCCGGTGCCCGTGTCGCCCTAGTCGTCGGCGATGTCGTCGGCCACGGGATCCACGCCTCCGCCACCATGGGTAGGCTGCGCACCGCCGTACGAACGCTCGCCGACGTCGACCTGCCTCCCGGCGAACTCCTCACCCGCCTCGATGACCTGGTCAGCCCGCTCTCCGCCGATGCGGATGCCAGCGACGACACGGAGAACGATGTCGGCGCCACATGCCTATACGCGGTCTACGATCCGGTTTCCCGCCGGTGCACCCTGGCGCGGGCCGGCCATCCACTGCCCGTGCTCGTCACCCCGGACGGTGCCGTCGGCTTCCTCGACCTGCCTGCCGGTCCGCCGCTCGGTCTTGGCGGCTTGCCCTTCGAGAGCACCGAGATCGAACTGTCCGCAGGGAGCATCCTCGCCCTCTACACCGACGGCCTCATCGAGTCTCGCGACCACGACATCGACCTCGGGCTTGAACGCCTGCGCCGCGCATTGACCCATCCGGAATCGTCACTAGAAACCACTTGTGACAATGTCCTCAAGGCCGTGCTCCCCACCCGTTCGGCGGACGACGTCGCCCTGCTCGTGGCCCGCACTCATGCCCTGGACGGCGACCGGGTCGCCACCTGGGACCTGCCCTCCGACCCGGCCATCGTCGCCGACACCCGCAAACAGGTGGCCACACGGCTCGCAGGCTGGGGCCTCGACGATGCGGCATTCATCACCGGACTCATCGTCAGCGAACTCGTCACCAACGCGATCCGGCACGCCCAGAGCCCGATCCAGCTGCGTCTCATCCGGGACCGAACGCTCATCTGCGAGGTCTCGGACGGCAGCAGCACCGCCCCGCACCTTCGCCGGGCCCGCGCCCTCGACGAGGGTGGACGCGGCCTGCTTCTTGTCTCCCAGCTCACCCAGCGCTGGGGGACCCGCCAGACCCCGCACGGCAAGACCATCTGGGCCGAACAAGCCCTCCCCGGTAGTGATGCCGGTGATGTTCATCATCTCCACGGAAGCGCCTCTTGAATTCCGATCTTCCAGCACGTGAGCTGCACAAACGGAGAGGCTCAGTCAGGATAGGGAGACGGGTGCGTTGGGTGCGTTAAGCGCAGTTGCGCTATGCACAGCTGTACCAGCGGCTGCTGTTGAACGATGATGGAACGGTCATGCAACTGTCGGATCAGACGCTTTTCCAGTTCGCTGTCCTCACGCTCAGCGGGATCATCTGGTCAGTCGTAACAGCGCTACTGGTGACGGACTACCGGGGCACCCTGACGAGCTACACGCACAGATGCTGGCTGACGTACCAGCGTCCGTGGTATCAGCGGACGTTCTTGCGGACCGCGTCGTCTCGTGCCCGCTATGCCGACGAAAACCGGCTCCGGCGCACCTTCCGGATCGTTGCCGTCATCGGACCCGCAGTGGGGGTATTCGTCCTCTCGATCGAGTTCAGCGCCCTTGTAACGGGACATGTGAGCTGAGGCCAAGCCGCCTGGCAGGGCGGCCGACCGGGCATTCGTGCTTCTGGCGACCGGAACCGGATGGTGATCCGGGCGCCTGTCTCGAGTGCGCGGTGCTCAGGCGAAGGCGGCGGCAAGCGGGGTGAGGCACAGGACGTCCTCGGGGTCGGTCAGGTGGGGGAGGGAGACGAATACGGTCTTCACACCGCGGTCAGCCAGCAACCGGTAGCGGCCGATGTGGTCGTCGGCAGTGCCGGCGTGGTGGCGCTGGGAGAAGGCGGCGGCAGTAGTCCTGCCGCGCAGTTGCTCCACGATCGATGCGGCATCCTCACGGTCGCGCCCGATGACCGGGATGTCGAGCACGGTCACCTCGGCCTGCGCTGGGTCACGCCCGGCCTGCAGGCAGTGCTGGCGGAAGATGGCAAGCTTGCGGTCCAGCGTGCTGATGTCCGAGGGAAGGTTGCAGCCATCGCCGAGCCTGGCGGCGATGGCAAGCGTCCGCTTCTCGCCGCCGCCGCCGACGATGACCGGGATCCGCGACACAGGCCGCGGGTAGCAGGTGGTTTCCGGCAGCCAGACCCGCTCGCTGCGGTACTGCCCGGTGCCGGGCTGCCACAGGGCGCGAAGCGTCTCGATCGCCGACTCGAGCTCGTCGAACCTGACCCGAGTCGGCGGAAATGGCAGGCCGAACCCTGCGTGCTCGCGCGCCCACCAGCCGGCTCCGATGCCGCAGAACGATCGTCCGCCGCTCAGTACGTCAAGCGTGGCCACGGTCTTGGCCAAGATCCCGGGCGCGCGGAACGTCACGGGTGTCACCAGGGTGCCCAGGCGAAGACCTGGCTCCAGGCCAGCGAGCATCCC
>NZ_DASZGI010000067.1:0-9534 GCF_035938995.1 Actinocrinis sp. | reverse complement strand
GACAATGGTTCAACTACACGATCAACGTCACCACCGCCGGAACGTACACCGTCAGCTTGCGCCTGGCGGCACCGAACGCGGTCACCGACGGACTGCACATCGCCAACTCCTCGGGAACCAACCTGTCCGGGAACATCAACGTCCCGGCCACCGGAGGCTGGCAGACCTGGACCACCGTCACAGCCACCGTCACCCTCCCAGCCGGCACCCAAACCCTCACCGTCAACCAGGACAACGCAGGCTGGAACATCAACTACCTCACCTTCGCGAGCGGTAGCGGCACTCCCCCGCCGCCGACCGGCGGCGGCCTCGGCGCGAACGTGATCGTGATCAGCCCGAGCCAGTCGGTCAGCTCGATCGCCAGCCAGCTCAACGCGATCGGCACGCAGCAGAACCCGAACCAGTTCGGCACCCAGCGCTACGAGATCCTGTTCGAGCCCGGGACCTATGGCTCGGCCGCGTCCCCGCTGGACTTCCAGGTCGGCTACTACGAGAGCGTGGCGGGCCTCGGCCAGAACCCCGGCCAGACGGTGATCAACGGCACCATCGACTCGTGGAACCAGTGCGTCGGCGGCGTCCAGACCCAGTGCTACGGCACCACCAACTTCTGGCGCTCGATCTCCAACCTGACCATCAACGTCACCGGGCTGACCGGCTGCAACGCCGGTGAGGACGTGTGGGCGGTCTCCCAGGCCGCGCCGCTGCGCCGGGTGGAGTTCAATGGCAACCTGACCCTGATGGACTACTGCGGCGGCACCCCCGGCTGGACCAGCGGCGGCTTCATCGCCGACTCGGAGCTGAACGGCACCGTGGAAAACGGCTCGCAGCAGCAGTACATCACCCGCAACACGAACATCGGCTCGTGGACCAACGGCGTGTGGAACCAGGTGTTCTGCGGCGACCCGGGCGCGCCGACGCAGAGCTTCGGCCCGACCCCCGTGTCGGCCGGCGGCCCCCAGCCGTACACGACGCTGGGCACCTGTCCGACGACCGAGGAAGAGCCCTACCTCTACACCGACTCCTCCGGCAACTACAACGTGTTCGTACCCTCAGTACGGACCAACTCCAGCGGACCGTCCTGGGCCGGCGGCAACACCGCGGGCACCTCGCTCTCGGTGAACAACACGTTCTACGTGGTCAACTCCGCCAGCACCATCGCCACGATCAACGCGGCGCTGGCCGCCGGTGAGAACCTGCTGTTCACCCCGGGCGTGTACAGCTACGCCTCGACCATCAACGTCACCAAGGCCGACACGAAGATCATCGGGCTCGGATTCGCCACGCTGATCCCGACCGCCGGCCAGAGCACGATGACCGTGGCCGACGTCAACGGCGTGAACATCTCAGGCCTGATCTTCGACGCCGGCCCGACCACCTCGCCCACGCTGCTCACCGTCGGCACCCAGGGCTCGGCCGTCAGCCACGCCTCCGACCCGGTCAGCGTCGACGACGTGTTCTTCCGGGTCGGCGGAGCCGAGGTCGGATCGGTCACCGACGCCTTCATCGACAACAGCAACAACTCCCTGATCGACGACGTGTGGTCGTGGCGCGCCGACCACGGCGCCGGCGGCGGGTCCTGGACGTCGGACACCGCGGCGACCGGAACGACCGTGAACGGCAACAGCGTCACGGCCTACGGCTTGGCCGTCGAGCACTATCAGCAGTATGAGACCGTCTGGAACGGCCAGGGCGGCACCGTCGTCTTCTACCAGAACGAGGACCCCTACGACGTGCCGAGCCAGGCGGCCTGGATGTCCAGCGCGACCCAGGACGGCTACCCGGCCTTCTACATCCCCAACAGCGTCACCACGTTCCAGGGCTACGGGATGGGCAGCTACTCCAACTTCGACGCCGGAGCGGCCATCGAGAACGCAATGGCCTTCCAGGCACCGAACACCTCGGGTGTCGTGTTCCACGACATCTTGACCGTCTGGCTCAACAACCTGGGCGGCATCCAATCGGTGATCAACGGAACCGGCGCCGCCGTCAGTTCGACCGCCCCGGGCCCCAGCAACGTGGTCACCTACAACTGAACCGATCCACCGGATCGTCGAGAGATGAGATGACAGTACAATGATGTACTTCGTCAGCTTTACCAGAACCGGGGGCTCCCCCGGTCACCGGCGCCGCGCCGGGCGCCGGGTTACCCGCTTGATCCGCGCGCAAGTCACAGTCGCGCTCGCGGCGCTGCTCGGCATGTTCGTGCTGGTCAGCGGTCAGAGCAGTGCTTTTGCCGCGACCCGCGCCCCGTACGGCGGCACACCGGCCGCGGTGCCAGGCACCGTGCAGGCGGAGAACTACGACACCGGCGGCCAAGGCGCCGCCTACAACGTCACCTCAGTGAACGGATCGGCGAACAGCTACCGTTCCGACGGGGTGGATCTGGAAGCCACCACGGACACCGGCGGCGGTTACGACCTGGGCTGGACCGCAGCAGGACAGTGGTTCAAGTACACCGTTAGCGTCGCCACCGCCGGAACGTACACCGTCAACCTTCGCCTGGCCGCACCGAACGCGGTCACCGACGGACTGCACATCGCCAACTCCTCGGGAACCAACCTATCCGGGAACATCAACGTCCCGTCCACCGGCGGCTGGCAGAACTGGACGACAGTCACCGCGACCGCCACCCTGCCGGCCGGCACCCAGACGCTCACCGTCAACCAGGACAACGCCGGCTGGAACATCAACTACCTCACCTTCACCGCCAACAGCGGCGGCGGTGAAGGCCCGTACGGCGGCACACCGGCTGCGGTGCCCGGCACCGTGCAGGCGGAGAACTACGACACCGGCGGCCAAGGCGTCGCCTACAACGTCACCTCAGTGAACGGATCGGCGAACAGCTACCGCTCCGACGGGGTGGACCTGGAAGCCACCACCGACACCGGCGGCGGCTACGACCTCGGCTGGACCGCAGCAGGACAATGGTTCAAGTACACGGTCAACGTCACCACCGCCGGAACGTACACCGTCAGCTTGCGCCTGGCGGCACCGAACGCGGTCACCGACGGACTGCATATCGCCAACTCCTCGGGAACCAACCTGTCCGGGAACATCAACGTCCCGGCCACCGGGGGCTGGCAGACCTGGACGACAGTCACCGCGGCCGTCACCCTGCCGGCCGGTACTCAGACGCTCACCGTCAACCAGGATAACCCAGGCTGGAACATCAACTACCTCACCTTCACCGCCAACAGCGGCGGCGGTGAGGGCCCGTACGGCGGCACACCGGCTGCGGTGCCCGGCACCGTGCAGGCGGAGAACTACGACACCGGCGGCCAAGGCGTCGCCTATAACGTCACCTCTGTCAACGGCAGCGGCAACAGCTACCGCTCCGACGGGGTGGATCTAGAAGCCACCACGGACACCGGCGGCGGCTACGACCTCGGCTGGACCGCAGCAGGACAATGGTTCAAGTACACGGTCAATGTCGCCACCGCGGGAACGTACACCGTCAACCTTCGCCTAGCCGCACCAACCGCAGTCACCGACGCCCTACACATCGCCAGCTCCTCCGGCGCCAACCTCTCCGGCAACGTCACCGCGCCGGCCACCGGCGGCTGGCAGAACTGGACCACGGTCGCGGTCAGCTTCAGCCTGTCGGCCGGCACCCAAACCCTCACCATCAATCAGGACAACGCAGGCTGGAACATCAACTATCTGACATTTGCCACGTCGTCCGGCGGCGGCAACAGCTACGGCGGGTTCCCGTCTGGGTTCTGGGGCAACACCTCCAGCATCCCGACCTCGTCGGGCGCCATCGAGTTCGACTTCCTGAACGAGACCAACGGCCAGTACCCGGATAGCCAGGTCTACTGGTCGGTCAATGGCGTCACCGAGTCGATCGCGCAGTCGCCGTACTACTCGATGTCCTCATGCACCGCGTGCCGGGTCTACTTCTACCTGGGGTCCTCCGGCGCCAGCAGCCCGTACTACGACTTCATCGAGCTGAACTCCAGCGGCGCCACACTCAACGCGGACACCTCGCGGGTCGACGCCTTCCGGCTGCCACTCGCGATCCACCTGCACAATTCGGACGGCAGCGACACCGTCGTGGGTGAGAACGACTCGGTGTTCGCGGAGAGCAGGACCGCGCTGTTCCAGCAGTTCCAGAACTACGTGCCGAGCGTGTTCCAGCAGCTCGCCACGGTCCAGGCACCGTACGCGATTCCGGCGCCGAGCGACGTCGCAGCCTTCCAGCCGGGCGGCGCGGACGCGAACTACATGACGTCGTACGCCGCGTCGGTCGGCGCGACCGAGACGACGCAGCAGGTCTTCGGCTGCGCCAGCGGCGGCAGTCCGGCCCTGAACGGCGACGCGACGCTGTGCGCGGCGCTGAATCGGTGCGTGGCGCAGTTCTCCACCACGATCCAGAACACCCCGTCCGACTACTACATGAACGCACCGTGCAACTACTACGCGGCGTTCTGGCACTCCGTCGCCGTCAACCACCTGCAATACGGCTTCGCCTACGACGACGTCAACGGCCAGTCCTCCGACTTCAACACGACCGACGGGCAGTACGTCCAGGTGGCCATCGGCTACTGACGCCCGGACGGGCAACACCCTGAGTTCAATCGCGGCCGGTCGGCGGGCCCTCCCGCCGGCCGGCCTCGTGCGGAAATAGGACTGTATGGCTTTACAGACCTCTCTGGCGCGGTCAGGTCGAGCGGGGCGTTTGGCCGGTCGAGCGCGGTGATCAGGAACAACAGATTGTGTTCGACGGAGCGACGCAGTTCCTCGGCCGGGACGAGGTGTTCGTCGCGGTAGAACGCGATCCGCTCGACGCTCCGGCGCACACCTCGTCGGTCAACCGCGACCGTTGCGCCTCGGCCTACACGGCCAGCTCGGCCAGTTCGGTGCGGATCACGGGATCTTCAACCTGCGGCCCCCGCGGTGCGGCCGCACCTGGTGCGCCGTCGGTCCCCGGCCCGGCTGCCTGCTGATTCACGTCGTCAGTCTTAGCATCGCCGCGCCCAGCGCGTCACGCCACGCTGCATGAGGTACGCGCCCGCGCCTGCGACGCCACGCCATCGCAGCCCGCTCGTCGCGGACGCCACGGTGCACTGTCCCCGCGGGACAACATTCGGCGGACCTGCTCCACCCAGCGTTGCGCGCCGCCCCAGCGACGCTTTCTGCCACGGGCCGGGGGCACTTGCGATCGCCGCAGCCCGGCCGCGGTCGGCTTAGGTAGGTCGTCCCCGTCGGCCCAGGCATGGCTTGAACGAGAGCACGACGCCCACCGATCGACGGAGCCGTGGCCTCGGCCGCCGCGAGAATTCGACAGAGCTCGTTTCTCTGACGGGCCAACCAGTGCGGGCGCGGCGTGCCGGTGCCAGTCGGGGTGGCTGCGCGTTCTGGACCTGTCCGGTGTGGGGTGTTCGTATGCTGCGAATCATGAACCTGAATCACTCACTACATGTTCGACACACGCGAGACCGGCTCCAGCAACCTGCGCAGGGTCAGGCCGTCGGGTGCCAAGGCGCTGACGACGACGGCCGGGCCCGGCAGGGGCAGCACCGTGACGGCTCCGCCCGCGTCGTCGCGGGTGGGAAGGGGCAGCCGGTCCGCGGGCGGGACATGGGCCCAATCGGGGTCGACGATCACGATCGTGCCGATCGCGGTGTCGGCTGCGGTGACCGCGGCGCCGAGGGAGCCGGGGTAGCGCGGACCGGCGGCGAGGGTGTGGTCCAGCAGCGCCCGGCCGTCGCGGCGCACGCGCAGCCGGGTCGCGACCGAGCCGGGCGGTTCGCCGTGGCGGCCGAGCAGCACCTCCTCGCGCCACACCAGGCGCGCGTCCCCGACCAGATCGACATATGAGGTGGTGCGGTGGTGGGCACCGCGGGCGACGATCATCGGCTGGGGGCTCCAGGACAGGCGGGCGCCGTCCGCGACGCGCACCGTGATGTCGAGGGTTGATTCGCTCCCGAGCGGGCCGGGCAGCGCGATCGACGCGGCCACGCTGAGCACGAGCACGTGCGCGCCGGGGCCGAGGTCCACGGTGTAGTTCAGTTCGTCGCCGCCGAGCGGGCCGGCCGCTCCGCCGACGAGGTGGACTAGCGCGGCACCTGTCTCGCGGGCCGCGCCCGGTCCGGCGGGAGGATCCTGCTGCGTGTCGGTCTGGCGCAGCAGCAGCGGGGCCTGGCCGGCCAATGCGGTCAGGCGAGTGCGGCCGCCGGGGCGCACCTCGGCGGCGATGTGGGCGCTCGCCCTCACATCGGGCTCACGCGGGGCTCGGTGCGGTGTGCGCGGCGGCACGGCGCTGCGCGATCAGATCCTTGATCCAGTCAGCCACCGTCGGGGCGTCGGGGTGCTCGGTCAGCGAGATGAACGCGGTCGGGCGCTCGCCGCGCTTGACCGCCGCGTCCCGGCGCATCACCTCCAGGTCGGCGTGCACCAGCGCGGCCAGGTCGGTCTTGTTGATCACCAGCAGGTCCGAGGAGGTGATCCCGGGCCCGCCCTTGCGCGGCACCTTGTCGCCGCCGGCCACGTCGATGACGAAGATCTGCCGGTCGATCAGGCCCTTGCTGAAGGTGGCGGTCAGGTTGTCCCCGCCGCTTTCGATGAGGACCAGGTCGAGCGGCGCGAAACGGGCTTCGAGGGCCTCGACGGCGTCGAGGTTGGCCGAGATGTCGTCGCGGATCGCGGTGTGCGGGCAACAGCCGGTCTCCACGGCGGCGATCCGCTCGGGTTCGAGCACGCCCTGGCGCAGCAGGATCTCGGCGTCCTCGCGGGTGTAGATATCGTTGGTGACCACGGCCAGGGAGTACTGCGCGCGCAGGGCGCGGCACAGTGCGGCGACGAGCGCGGTCTTGCCGGAGCCGACCGGACCGCCGATCCCGACGCGCAGCGGTGCGCCGGGCTGCGCGGGCCGCACGCCGAGGGCCGGGCTCGGGGGCGTGCGCAGGCCGACTCCGGCGGCGCCGGGCTCGAGAGCATGATCACGATGCAAAGAGACGCACCTCCCAGGTGCTGTGGTGTTGTGCGGAGATGTCCAGGCGCGGCGCGCTGAACGAGGGAAGTTCGGCGGCCGGGCCCCGCGCCGCCGCCACCGCGGCGGCGGCCGTGTCCTGCACGAGCGGCTCGAGCGCGGCGAGCACCGCGGTGACCGCGTCGGGGTCGATGCCCAGCAGCCGGGTCGCGGCGCTCGCCGGGCCGGAGACGGAGCCGAGCGCCGCCGCCACGGCCGCGTCGAAGGGGTCGAGTCCGGCCGCCGCGCCCGCCGTGCCGAGGGCGATCGGCTGGTGGGGTCCGTCCGGGTGCACGGCGGCGGCCGCGCCGAACGCGGGGTGTGGCCAGCCCGCCTGCGCCGCACGGATCAGCTGCCGGCCCAACGCACGCGAGGCGCGGCGCTGCGCGGGCGACGGGGTGCGCGCCTCGTACTCGGTGTCGAGGTCGGCGAACGGGCTGTCGTCTGATGATCCGGCAGCGTGCGTGGGCACAGCGCGGGCCGCCCACAGCGCAGCCGCGGTGAAGGCGGCACCGGTCAGCCCAGCGGTGGTCAGTCGGCCGAGCAGGAAGCCGTGCAGGTCGGCGGCGTCGTTCACCCGTCCGGCGGCGACGGCGGCCTCCAGTCCGCCGGAGTGCGCGTGCGCGCCCGCGGGCAGCCGGCTGTCGGCCAGCAGGAGCAGCGAGGTCAGGCTCACGGCGGCGCCTTAGAACAGGAAGTAGCGTTGGGTCATCGGCAGCGCTTCGGCCGGCGACGGCTCCACGACCTCGCCGTCGATGCGCACGGTGAAGGTGTCCGGTTCGACCTCGATGCGCGGCAGCGCGGTGTTCTGCGGCAGGTCCGCCTTCGTGAGACCCCTGACATCGCGCTGCGGAGCCAGGCGGCGGCGCACGTCGAGGCGCTCGGCCAGCCCGTCCTCCAACGCCGCCTCGGCGACGAACGCCAGGCTGGTGGCGGGCGCGGCGTTGCCGTAGGCGCCGAACATCGGCCGCGGGAGGACGGGCTGCGGGGTCGGGATCGAGGCGTTCGCGTCGCCCATCGCGGCCCACGCGATCGCTCCGCCTTTGAGCACCAGCGCCGGGCGCACCCCGAAGAACGCCGGATCCCACAGCACCAGGTCGGCCAGCTTGCCCGGCTCGACCGAGCCGAGTTCCGCGTCCATGCCGTGCGTCACCGCCGGGCCGATCGTGTACTTGGCCACGTAGCGGCGGGCTCGGTGGTTGTCGGCCGCCCCGTCGCCGGGCAGCGCGCCGCGCCGCCGCTTCATCGCGTGCGCGGTCTGCCAGGTGCGCAGCACGACCTCGCCGATGCGGCCCATCGCCTGGGAGTCCGAGCCGATCATCGAGATCGCGCCGAGGTCGTGCAGGATGTCCTCCGCAGCGATGGTGGTCGGCCGGATCCGCGATTCGGCGAAGGCGAGATCCTCCGGGATCGAAGGGCTCAGGTGGTGGCAGACCATCAACATGTCGAGATGCTCGTCGATGGTGTTGACGGTGTGCGGGCGGGTCGGGTTGGTCGAGGCGGGCAGGAAATTGGGCAGCCCGGCCACGGTGATGATGTCCGGGGCGTGCCCGCCGCCCGCGCCCTCCACGTGGTAGGCCTCCAGGGTGCGCCCGGCCACGGCCGCCACCGTGTCTTCGACGAAACCAGCCTCGTTGAGCGTGTCGGTATGGATCGAGACCTGCGCCCCGGACGCGTCGGCGACCCGCAGGCAGGCGTCGATGACGGCGGGCGTGGCACCCCAGTCCTCATGGATCTTGAATCCGGCCGCCCCCGCCCGCAGCTGCTCCCACAGGGCCTCCTCGTTGGTCGAGTTGCCCTTGCCGAGCAGCGCGAAATTCACCGGCCAGGAGTCCAACGCCTCGAACATGCGGGCCAGATGCCAGGCCCCGGGGGTGACGGTGGTGGCCTTGCTGCCCTCGGCCGGGCCCGTGCCGCCGCCGATCAGGGTGGTCACCCCGGAGCCGAGCGCCTCCTGGACCGACTGCGGGCAGATCAGATGGACGTGGCCGTCGATGCCCCCGGCGGTCAGGATCTTCCCGTTGCCGGCGATGACCTCGGTGGACGGACCGATGACCAGGTCGGGGTGCACCCCGTCCATGGTGTCGGGGTTGCCGGCCTTGCCCAGCGCGACGATCCGCCCGTCACGGATCCCGACGTCGGCCTTCACCACGCCCCAGTGGTCGAGCACGATCGCACCGGTGATGACGGTGTCCGGGGTGCCGGGCACGCCGTCGCGCGCGGTGCGCACGGCATGCGCCATGCCCATCGACTCGCGGATCACCTTGCCGCCGCCGAAGACCGCCTCCTCACCGCCCGCGCAGCGGTCCTCTTCGACCTCGATGAACAGGTCGGTGTCGGCCAGGCGGACCCGGTCTCCGGCGGTCGGGCCGTAGAGCGCGGCGTACCGCTCGCGGCTGATCTCAGCCATCGAGCCTGCCCCCGTTCCGGGCCCCGGCCTCGCCGCGCAGCCCGGTGACCACGCGCCGCCCGGCGATCGGCACCAGCGCCACCTCGCGGGCCAGACCCGGCTCGAAGCGCACGGCGGTACCCGCCGGGATGTCCAGGCGCCGCCCCCAGGCCGC
>NZ_DASZGI010000066.1:0-27195 GCF_035938995.1 Actinocrinis sp. | reverse complement strand
CCGCCTTGGTGGCCTCGGATGTGGCTGCGGATTTGGCAGGCGCCTTCTTGGCCGGCGCCTTTTTCGCCGGAGCCTTCGCGGCGGCCTTGCTGGCCTCGGCGCGACGAGCCCTGGTCGACTTCGCCGACCGCTGATCCTTGGCGGGCCGGCTTTCAACGACCACCGTGATGTGGCTGGTTCGCCTGCGGATCCGGAACGCGCGCCCCTGGGCGCGTGGACGGATGCGCTTGGCGGTCGGGCCCTCGTCGGCATAGACCGTAGCCACCACCAACGTCGCCGGGTCCAGTCCGTCGTTGTTCTGCGCGTTGGCGGCAGCACTCGCGATCACCTTGGCCACCGGCTCGCTTGCGGCCTGCGGCGCCCAGCGCAGGATTTCCAGCGCGTCGGCCACCGACCTGCCACGCACCAGGTCGATCACCCGGCGCGCCTTTCTCGGCGACACCCGGACAAACCGCGCTATGGCAGTCGCCGACGGGAATTCAGTGGTGGTCATCGCCGTTTCGCTTTCCGGTCGTCCTTGATGTGTCCCTTGAAGGTGCGGGTCGGCGCGAATTCACCCAGCTTGTGTCCCACCATCGCCTCGGTGACGAACACCGGGACATGCTTTCGGCCATCGTGCACGGCAAAGGTGTGGCCGATGAAGTCCGGAATGATCGTCGACCGGCGCGACCAGGTCTTGATGACCTGCTTGGTGTTCTTCTCGTTCTGCACGTCGACCTTCTTGAGCAGATGGTCGTCTACGAACGGGCCCTTCTTCAGGCTGCGTGGCATAGTTGGCTACTCCTGAAACTTCCTAGCGAGAGTGCTTCTTACCGGTGCGCCGGCGTCGAACGATGAGCTTGTTGCTTAGCTTGTTCCGATGGCGGGTGCGGCCCTCGGGCTTGCCCCACGGGCTGACTGGGTGACGGCCACCGGAGGTCTTGCCCTCACCACCGCCGTGCGGGTGGTCCACCGGGTTCATGACCACACCGCGGACCGACGGGCGCTTGCCCTTCCACCGCATCCGACCGGCCTTGCCCCAGTTGATGTTTGCCTGCTCGGCGTTGCCCACCTCGCCGACGGTCGCGCGGCAGCGCGCGTCGACGTTGCGGATCTCGCCGGACGGCATGCGCAGCTGCGCGTAGGGGCCGTCCTTGGCGACCAGCTGCACGCTGGCGCCGGCCGAGCGGGCGATCTTCGCGCCGCCGCCGGGCCGCAGCTCGATGGCGTGGATGATCGTGCCGGTGGGGATGTTGCGCAGCGGCAGGTTGTTGCCCGGCTTGATGTCGGCGTTGGGGCCCGACTCGATCCGGTCGCCCTGCTTCAGCCGCGCCGGCGCGATGATGTAGCGCTTCGTGCCGTCGGCGAAGTGCAGCAGCGCGATGCGCGCGGTGCGGTTCGGGTCGTACTCGATGTGCGCGACCTTCGCCGGCACGCCGTCCTTGTCGTCCCGACGGAAGTCGATGACGCGGTAGGCGCGCTTGTGACCGCCGCCCTGGTGCCGGACCGTCACTCGGCCCTGCGCGTTGCGGCCGCCCCTCGAGTGCAGCGGCCGGACCAGAGACTTCTCCGGGGTGTCCCGGGTGATCTCGACGAAGTCGGCAACGCTGGCGCCGCGGCGACCCGGAGTCGTCGGCTTGTATTTGCGGATGCCCATGGCTTCTTAGTTCCTCTGCGTATCTTCGTGGCCCGGCCTCAGGAGACCGGTCCCCCGAAGATGTCGATCCGGCTCTTCTTACTCGCGTCGTTCGGATCCGGATTCACCGAGACGATGGCGCGGCGGGTGTCGGGGCGCTTGCCGAAACCGGCGCGGGTGCGCTTGCGCTTGCCCTTGCGGTTGATCGTGTTCACGCCCGTGACCTCGACGTCGAAGAGCAGCTCGACCGCCTGGCGGATCTGCGTCTTGTTGGCGTCCGGGTGCACGATGAACGTGTACTTGTTCTCGTCCAGCAGCGCGTAGCTCTTCTCCGAGACGACCGGCTTGATCAGCAGGTCGCGCGCGGCGTTGTAGCGGTCGTACGCGGGCATCAGGCGTCGCTCCCCTCGGCGGTGTCGTCTTCGAGCGCCTCAGTCGTCTTCGGACCGCCGACGAAGGCGTCGAACGCGGCCTTGGTGAAGATGACTTCCTCGCTGTTCACCACGTCGTAGGTGTTCAGCTGGTCGACGTGCAGCAGGTGCACCTCGGCCAGGTTGCGCAGCGAGAGCCAGGCGTTGACCTCGTCACGGCCGAGCACCACGAGCACCTTGTTGCGGTCGGTGACCGAGCGCAGCGCGGCCTTCGCGGCCTTCGTCGACGGGGTGTCGGCCACGTCGAAGGAGTCGACCACGTGCAGCCGGCCGGAGCGGGCCCGGTTCGACAGGGCGCTGCGCAGCGCGGCGGCCTTCATCTTCTTCGGGGTCCGCTGCGAGTAGTCGCGCGGCACCGGGCCGTGCACCACACCGCCGCCGGTGAACTGCGGCGCGCGGGTCGAGCCCTGGCGGGCGCGGCCGGTGCCCTTCTGGCGGTACGGCTTCTTGCCGCCGCCGCGGACCTCGCCGCGGGTCTTGGTGCTGTGCGTGCCCTGCCGGCCCGCGGCCAGCTGGGCGAGCACGACCTGGTGGATCAGCGGCCCGTTGGTCGGGACGTCGAAGATCTCCGCGGGGAGATCGACGGAAAGAGTAGTGGTCATCGCTATCAGCCCTTAGCAGCCGTCTTGACGAGCACGACGCCGCCGTTGGGGCCGGGGACGGCGCCCTTGATCAGCAGCAGGCCCTTCTCGGCGTCGACGGCGTGCACGGTCAGGTTCTGCACGGTCACCCGCGCGTTACCCATCCGGCCGGCCATCCGCACGCCCTTGAACACCCGGCCCGGGGTGGCGCAGGCGCCGATCGAACCCGGGGAGCGGTGCTTGCGCTGGGTACCGTGCGAGCTGCCGAGGCCACGGAAGTTGTGGCGCTTCATGACGCCCGCGGTGCCCTTGCCCTTCGAGGTGCCGACCACGTCGATGCGCTGGCCGACCTCGAACACCTCGGCGGTGATCTCCTGCCCGAGCGAGTACTCGGCGGCGTCGTCGGTGCGCAGCTCGACCAGGTGGCGGCGCGGAGTGACCCCGGCCTTGTCGAAGTGGCCCTTGCGCGGCTTGTTGACCTTGCGCGGGTCGATCTCGCCGAAGGCGATCTGGACGGCGGCGTAGCCGTCCTTCTCCGTCTCGCGTACCTGGGTCACGACACACGGCCCGGCCTTGACGACGGTGACCGGGACGACCCGGTTCTCCGCGTCCCAGACCTGGGTCATGCCGAGCTTCTCACCCAGGACGCCCTTGATCTGCTTTCCCATGATCAGTGCGTCCTTAGAGCTTGATCTCGATGTCGACGCCGGCCGGCAGGTCGAGCCGCATGAGCGAGTCGACGGTCTTGGGCGTCGGGTCGAGGATGTCGATGAGCCGCTTGTGCGTACGCATCTCGAAGTGCTCGCGCGAGTCCTTGTACTTGTGCGGCGAGCGGATGACGCAGTACACGTTCTTCTCGGTCGGCAGCGGCACCGGGCCCGCGACCTGCGCGCCAGTGCGGCTCACCGTCTCGACGATCTTGCGCGCCGAGGAGTCGATGACCTCGTGGTCGTAGGCCTTGAGCCTGATGCGGATCTTCTGTCCCGCCATGGCTGCTTCGAACTTCCTTCTTCTCGTTACCGCTGCGGTGCCCCCACGGTGTGGGAGACCTCTCCTGTCTGTGGGGGCCCCGAGGGGCTCCGCATGGTCGGCTGCCGAAAGGCGCCGTTCATGGGCCGTCATCCACGCCCGCCAACGGCGGCCGCGGACCGTACCCGGCGTACATCTGTCCGGTTTCGTCCGGCCCACGCGGTCGGGCGTGTCGCGCTGCTGCCGCACGACATGCCGACAGCAGGGCACGACCCTGCCGGTCACCATTCCTGATGATTGCGGGCCCTCGGAGGGTTCCACCGCGCAGCCGAGCGCCTTCTGGCGAGGCTTCGCGAGCGGTGCACTGCTCTACTCCGGGCGCCGGTGAAGGGCACACCCCTCACCAAGCAACTGCAACAGTATGCCGGAGTGGGACTGCGACGACCAAATCGGCCACCACAACGCGGTACGCCGACGTAGCTCGCACGGCGCCGCGGCCACCCGGGTACCCGACGTCACACTTCGGCATCAGAGACCCAAACCGGCTACAAGCGCGTCACACCTCTTACAACTATCGCACGGCGGGATGACAGGATGGGACGGGTCGATTCGGAAGGTCCCGTCACGGGACGGCAGGAGACAGCAGCGCACCATGCGAACGCGACAAGCCACCGTCGCCCAGGACGACACGCCGTTCGGCGCTGACGCGGATCCGCAGCCTGAACCGGACGACGAGGTCAGCTGGGACGAAAAGGCGGGTCGCGAAGACGAGGGCGAGGCGACCGGGCCCGGGCGACGGTTCCAGTGGCTCGTGGCGCTCGGCCCGGTGCTTCCCATCCTGGCCGCGCAGGGTTATTTCGCCGCCCGCCTCCTGGTGACCAACACGGCGTTCATCGACGAGGCGACTTACATGTACGCCGGCCACCAGGAGATCTCGCACATCGTGCACGGCTCTCCGGTGGCCTCCTACGAGACCTTCTTCTCCGGGGCGCCGATCATCTATCCCATGCTCTCCGCGCTCGCCGCGGCCCTGCACGGAGTGGTCGCCGCGCGGATATTCAGCCTCGCCTGCATGCTGCTGGCCACGGTGGCGGTCTATCTGACCGGCCGGCGGATGTACGGCACCCTGGCCGGGTTCTTCGCCGCCGCGCTGTTCGCGGCGCTTGGCCCGACTCTGCACCTGAGCTCCTACGCCACTTTCGACGCGATGGCCCTGTGCCTGCTGGCCTGGTCGACCTGGTGCGCGGTGGCATTCGCCTACGGAGACCGCCGCGACGTGCTCGTCTACGGGCCGCTGCTGATGGTCCTGGCGGACTGCACCAAATACGCGTCGCTGCTGTGGAACCCCGTCATCATCGCGCTCGCCGGGCTGGCCGGGCCGGGCTTCTCCGCGTGGAAGGTCTCGCGCTGGTGGAACGTCCAGCGCTTCGCCCTGGTCAGTGGCGGATTCCTGCTGGTCGCGGTGCTCGCCGGGCGGGAGCCGTACTTCACCGGCTTCGACAAGACCACGCTGCAGCGCCAGCCGAGCAACTCGACCGCGGCCGAGGTCGCGCAGCACGCGGCGCAGTGGGTCGGCCCGCTGCTCGCGGTCGGGCTGCTCGGTCTGATCGTGCTCGCCTTCGGATCGCGGTCCGGCCGCACCACCGCGCCGGAGGTCGCAACCGCCGGGGTGCTGCTCTTCGCCGGTCTGCTCGCGCCGCTCAACCAGCTGCGTATCCACACGCTTCTGTCGTTGGAGAAGCACGCGGACATCGGGGCGAGCTTCACAGCCATCCTGGCGGGCTACCTGATCGCCCGTCTGTGCGGCCCGCTGCGGATGAACCGTGCGGTGCGCGCGGTGACGGTGACGCTCGCCGTCTGTGTGTCCGTTCTGCCCCTCGGATACGTCGGAGTGGCCCAGGCTAAGCAGATCCACGACTCCTGGCCGGACTCGACGCAGCTCGTCGACACGCTGCGGCCGCTGGTGCACCGCGGCAGCGACAACTACCTCGTCGAGGACTACGACGTGCCGGCCTTCTACCTGGGTGGCGCAGTGCACTGGCAGCAGTGGCACGACACCGTGTCCGCCTCGTGGAAGGACCCGACGACCGGGGCCGTGTTGACCGGAGTCCCGGCGTTCAAGGCGGCGATCGCGGCGCACCACTACCAGGTGATCGTGCTGGACTTCGCGGAGACTCCGGCCACGGACGTGGCGATCCGGGGCACGATCACGAAGTCCGGCTACCGGCTGGTCGCGCGGATCCCGACGCAGAGCACTTCCGGGAAGGGCGCCTACTACATTTGGGACCTGCCAGGTGGCGCCCAGGCCATCACCCCGGCGACCTCACCGGCGGCGCCAGGGCCCGCGGCCACCGGATCCGCCTCCCCGCATCCGACCGCGTCGCCGTCGCCTGGTTCCAGCAAGAACCCGGCCACCGGCGCATCGCACTCCGCTTCGCCTACCGCCAGCGCGTCAGCTTCCGCTAAGCACTGAACGGCGAGCCGTGCGGGTGCACAGCAGACCCGCCGGAACGCTGATGGTCTTAGGACATCAGCCCCTCAGGACGCCGGCACCGCCGCCAGCTTCACGGTTTTGATGCCCTGGCGGAACGCCGCGAGGGTGTTCGGATCGGCGTCGAAGCCCCAGTTCGTGCCGGCCCCCTGCGCCTGGGTGTACTCGAACCAGACGAAGCCCAGCACGTCCGACTGCTTCGGCAGCCAGGAGAGGAAGTCTTCGGTCCACGAGGTCTTGGTCGGGCTCGGCTGACTGCCGATCTCGGTGATGAGCAGCGGCTTGGCGGTGAACTTGCGGATCTGGCCCATGGTCGGGTTGATCAGCTTCGCCGTGGTGCTCTCGGTGACGTCGTAGGCGGACAGGCCGATCCAGTCCACGTAGTCGTCGCCCGGGTACAGCTCCTTGAGGCTGATGCTCTGCGCTCCGCGCACCACGTTGGGCGCCCAGATCCAGATCACGTTGGTGGCCCCGACCTGCTTGAAGATGTTGAAGACGTGGTGCCAGGCCTGGGCGAACTGGGTCGAGGTGTTGCCGTTGACCCCCTCGGACCACGGGTACCAGTCGCCGTTCATCTCGTGCGCGAAGCGGATCGCGATCGGGTACTTCGCATCCCGCACCGCCGTGGCGAACTGCATGATGTACGTGTCGTGCAGGCCGTTGATGATCGTGCTCAGCGCGTACTGCGGCGACTTGACATTGGTGTTGCGCGCCGTGCCGCCCGCGAACGGCTCCCAGGTGAGCACCGGCAGGGCGTGCTCCGCGTAGGCCGCCTTCACCGGCACCACCGAGTAGGCCTGCGACCAGTTGACGAAGTACTCGACCATATTCGGCTGCACGCCCGCGGTCGTGCCGATCCTGCTCACCGCGCCGGCCGACCAGGGCGCGTCCGGGGCCGAAATGCCGAAGTACTGGCCGGCCGAGGCCAGAACCTGGGCCTTCGTGGGTATCTGCGGCGCCGAAGGACCGTTCGTGGCGCCGCCCGCGCCGGACGCGAGCTTGATCCCGGCGCCCGCGGCCGAGCCTCCCGCCTGCGACCGCTGCACCGCGGCGAACAACCATGCGGTGAACACCACCAGGATGAGCAGGTTCACGCTGGTCCAGACCCGCAGCCGGGCGCGGCTCGAGCGGCGCCGGCTAGCCACTCGCCATCACCGACACGGTCAACATGATCGCTCCGAGCAGGTAGGGGATGAGGACGAGCGGGCTGCGCGTCCGCTCCCCGGCGAACGCCTCCTCGCGGGTGCCCCAGCTCGCGTTGTGCGCGCAGCGGAAGAAGCCGACCATGCGCACCGGCAGCAGGACACAGGTGTTGATCACCATGAAGATCGGCAGGTAGAGCAGATCCCGCGGCCGGTAGGCGAAGTGCCGTCCGAAGCGCAGGGAGACCGACACCAGGGAGAGCCCGAGGGCGCTGATGAAGATCACACCCAGCGACTTCGCCGGCTGGGCGGGCAGCGGGAGCTGGCCGTAGATCTCCGGGCGCGCGTGGTGGGTCAGCATGACGTCCAGCCAGGCGGCGAAGGTGCCGAGCAGGACGAACGGCACCAGGATGTCGACGGCGTAGAAGAGCGCGAGGAATCGGGCCTCGCGCACCATCCAGGGCATCATGCGCAGTGTGTTGTACTGCGAGCCGCGCGCCCACCGGTACTGCTGGCGCACCAGCTTCGACAGCTTGGTCGGGGCGTCGGTGTAGACGAGCGACGTCGACTGGTAGACCGTCTTGTACCCCGCCATCAGGGTGTAGTTGGTCAGCGTGCGGTCATCGCTGACCTCGATGAAGACGCCGAGGAACTTCTCGGTCAGGAACCGGTCCATGCACTCGACCAGGATCTTGCGGCGAAAGGCGATGGTCCGGCCGGGCAGGCAGCCGACGGTGCCGATCACGCTCATCGCGGGCATCGAGTACTCGCAGCGCACGCTCTCAAGCCAGTCCGCCCAGCGGGTGAGCACCGACCGGTGCGGATTGAGGATGCGCTGGCGCGTGGTGACCCCGCCGATCTGCGGGTTGCGAAAGGGCTTGACCAGCTCGGACAGGGTGCGGTCGGTCCAGATGGTGTCCGAGTCGACCAGGACGATGATCTCGCCGGCCGCCGCCTCCACCCCGATCCGCACCGCGTTGCGCTTTCCGGCCCGGTCGGTCCAGAACCAGCGCACCCCGCAGTCGTCGCAGACTTCTTCCAGGGGTTCGTTGCGCGGGCCGTTGATGACCACGATGGCTTCGGTGGGGTCCTGCTTGGCGATGCGCTGGAGCACCTCGCGGAACAATTCGGCCGGCTCGTCCGCGACGGGTATGACCACTGAGGTGGTGATGTCGAAGGCGCGGCGCCAGGGGGTATAGCGGCGCAGCAGGACGAGGCGGATGACCCACAGCACCCAGACGATGGTCATGAACGCGGCGAACGGATAAAACTCCCCGCGCGTCCACCAATTGCGCAACTCGAGCAGATATGCGAGCACTGTTGACCATTCAGCCGTGGCGTCGCCGAGCGGCTCCGGACGGGCAGCTGTCGGCAGGTTCCTCCAGAGCCCCGGTGACGCTGCGACGTTCCGCCCCGAAACGCGCTCCTGGCAGCTCCGTCCGGCGCTCTGACGACCCGGACGACTTTATCCGTGGGCGGGTGGGCCGCCAAACCCCGCGCATCGCAGATGGCGCACATTGTCACGAACTCGTGACCGGTCGGGCAAGCTGGTGATCGGTCGGGCAAAGCGCCTCGGCTTCACACCCGCGCTCTGCGGCACCCACCTGCCCTTACCTGCGACCGTCCGCTACGCTTCCAGGCGCGGTCTTTACCGATACTTGGCGCTCAACGCGATGGAGAGAGTGGGAATGTCGGCAATGGGTGGGCGGGGGCCCGACGTCGTTCGCGGCCGCCGCCGTCACCGGTCAGGTATGGCCGCCGCGTGCGCCCTCGGCTTCGCACTCGTCGCCGCGGGAGGCGGACTCGCCGCGGCGGATACGCCGGGCTCGGAGTGGTACCTGGTCGACTTCCACTACCCGGACCTGCACAAGGCCGCGACCGGGGCCGGCGTGACAGTGGCCCTCGTGGGCACCGGGGTCGACCCGAAGCAGAGCGCCGTGGCGCAGGCGCTGATCCCCGGGGCCGACGTGTCCGGAACGACTCCGGGCACGGACACCGACGACGTGGCAACCGGTTACGACGGAACCCGGGTGGCGACGCTCATCGGCGGCGACGGCGGCGCCGGGCTGACCGGGCTGGCCCCGTCCGCGAAGATCATGCCGGTCAGGGTACAGACGGCGGACGAGAAGAATCCGGATTCGGCGCAGACGGCGCGGGGCGTGCGGTACGCCGTCGACCACGGCGCGAAGGTGGTCCTCGTCCTCTCCACGGTCACCACCGTCCAGGACGACCTCGTCCAAGCGGTCCGGTACGCCATCACCCACGACGACGTCGTCATCTCGCCCTCCGGCAACAACGGCAGCACCGACAACTCGGTCGACCCGGTGTGCGGCATAGCAGGCGTGGTCTGCGTCGCCGGCACCGACCAGAACGGCAAGAGTTCGCCGGAGTCCTCCACCGGATCGGAGGTCGACCTCGGCGCACCGTCCAAGAACCTCCTGGTGCCGACCAAGTCCGGAGTCACCGTCTTCTCCAGCAGCCACTACGCCGCCGCGCTGACGGCCGCCGAGGCCGCGCTGATCTTCTCGGTCCACCCGTCGTGGACCCAGGGCCAGGTCATCCGGGACATGCTCGGGCACACCTCGGGCGGCAACGCCGACGGCTCGCGCAAGGACAACAACGTCGGATACGGCATCATCGACCCGCTCGCCGCAGTCAACGCGGCCGCGCCGCAGCAGACCGACAACCCACTGGGCACCCCCTCGGCCGCCCCGCCTCCGCAGCCGCCGGCGACGCACGCGGCCCCCGGTTCGTCCTCCTCGTCGTCCGGATCATCCGGGTCGTCGCTGCCCCTCATTCTCGGCATCGTCGGCGCGGTGGTCGTCCTCGGCGGCGCGCTGCTCGGCTGGCTCTTCTTCCGGCGCCGTCACCCGCGCAACTACCTCAACGATCCCGGGTACGGCGCGGGGCAGCTCTACGTGCAGCCGACGGCGACGATCAACCCTGACGCTTACGGCGGCGGTCAGAATTGGGCGCAGGTTCCGCAATCCGCGCCGCAGTGGTACGAGGGCGAACAGCCACAGCAGCAGCCTTACCCGGCTCCGGAGCAGCAGTACGCCGCGCCCGCTCACGAGCAGCTCCACACCTCGGGTGAGCACGCGGCCGTGCCGCCGCCCGCAGGGGGCTGGCAGCAGCAGCCCCAGCCTTCGCAGACCCCGCAGTTGCCGCCCGAGTACATGGGCGAATGGGGTCTGGCCGCCGAGCCCCAGCCCGAGCCGGCCGCACCGGCGGACGACTCGGAGGGCTCCCGCGCCCCGGTGCGGGAAGAGAACGAATGACGGCGGGGCGCGGAGGCCGGCGCGCGCCCGGCACCGCCCACGCGCGTGCTCGCCACGCGGCGGCCCACCCCTGCCCCATCTCCCGCTACGACGCGCGCAGGCGGCCGCGGACGGCACGCCGCGGACACCTCGAAGGAGCGCTCCGTGTCCAGCGACCTCAACCTCGATAACCTCGATGAACAGGATCCGCTCGCGATCGACGGCGCCCCGTTCGGCTGGGACGCGAAGACGGACCTGCGCTCGTGGTGGCGCGCCTCGTGGCCGTGGCTGCTGTATCTGATCCCCGCGATCACGGTCTTCTGGTCGACCATCTACCATCCCTCCGCAGTACATCTGACCCACAACATGGGCGACCAGTACTTCTTCGAATGGGTTCTGAGCAGCACCGCGGACGCGGTCAAGGGTTTCCACAACCCGCTGTTCGCCGGGAGCATGAACGCTCCCAACGGGGTCAACCTGATGGCGAACAACGGCATCTTGCTCCTCGGCGTGCCGCTGACGCCGCTGACCCTGCTGTTCGGCGCGCCGCTGACCCTCGCCGTGATCCTGGTCGGCAACCTCGTCGGGACCGCAGCGGCGTGGCGCTGGTTCTTCAGCCGCCGCCTTCCGTCCGCCGGTGAGCCGGAGGCGGCGATTCCGGCCCAGGGCCGCGGTCGCCGCGGGCGCCGGGCCGCACCGACGCAGGCGGGCCGCACCGGGATCTCCCCGGTGGTGGCCTGGGTCGCCGGACTGGTCTGCGGCTTCGGGCCGGGATTGATCTCCCACTCGATCGGGCACCCCAACCTGTCGGCGCAGTGGCTGGCTCCGCTGATCGTCGACCGGGTGCTGCGCTTGTGCGAGCGACGCGACTGGCGACGCGACGGCGTGATCCTCGGCCTGCTGATCGCGGGGCAGGTCTTCCTGAGCGAGGAGATCGCGCTGATCACCGCGGTGGCGCTGGTCCTGTTCCTGGTGCTGTTCGCCGTCCAGAAGCCGGCCGCCGCGCGGGCGGCGCTGCCCGGCCTGGGCGGCGGAGCCGGGATCGCGGCCGTCGTCGCCGGCGCGATCGTCGCCTACCCGCTGTGGTTCCAGTTCAAGGGCCCGCAGTCGTACACGGCGATCCCCGACTCACCGCTCACCCACGCCGCGAACATCAAGTCGTACCTGGCCTTCCCGGCGCAGTCGCTGGCCGGGGGCGGATCGGTGCCGAGCGGCCTCGGCGTCACCGCCACGGAACAGGGCGCGCTGCTGGGCTGGCCCCTGCTCGCGCTTTTCGTCGTGGCGGCGATCTTCCGCATCCGCAACGCCGCGGCGCGTGCGGCCACTTTGACGGCCCTGGTGGCGATCGGGCTCTCGTTCGGTCCGCAGCCGAAGTACGGCCGCTCGGCAGCCGGCATCAAGGGTCTGTGGTACTACGTCGAATCGCTGCCCGTCGTCAAGGACGCACTGCCGGAGCGCGTCGCCCTCGCGGTCGTCCCACTCATCGTGTTCGTCGTGTTCGGCGCGGTCCAGCGGCTGGTGGGGCGGACGTCGCCCCGGCCTGCCCGCATCGGCGCCTGGGTCGCGGCGGCCGCCGCGCTGGTACCGCTCATCCCCACGCCGATCGGCACCACCGACCGCGCCCACCTGCCCGCGTTCATTGCCGACGGCCTGTGGTCGCAGTGCGTGGACCGCGGCCGCACGATGCTGACGGTGCCGATCGCCTCGGATGCGAACCGCGAGACCATGCGGTGGGTCGGTTACAGCGGAGCGGCGTTCTCGGTGCCCGGGACCAACGCATTCGTGCCCGGCAAGACCGGCGTCGCCCAGTACGGGCCCAACCCGACGAAGACCGCGTCCCTGCTGGACAAGATCGACAAGACCGGCACGATCCCACCGATCACCAGCGCCGTGCGCGCCCAGGCCGCGAAGGACCTGACGTACTGGGGCGTCCAGTGCGTGGCCGTGCTGCCCTCGTCGCCGCACGCCTCGCAGGACAAGAAGGCGCTGAACTCGATACTCGGCCAGGGCCAGCTGATCGGCGGCGTCTGGACCTGGCGGATCAGCGGCTGAGCCGCGCCTCCCCTGCCCTCGCGCGGCGCGATCCCGCGTCAGGAGAGCCCGGGTCCGTAGATCTTGGCCCGGTTCTTCGCGATGAGGCTGCGGTACTCGGCCGCGCCCACCGGATGGTCGGTCAGGAAATGGTCGTTCTGCGCGGACCCGTAGTTGAAGTAGACCAAGGCCTTGACTGTGTCGGGGTGCCGCTGCGCCCAGGCGAATACGAGGTCGAAGGGCTGCGGGACGTCCGGCTCGGTCGGCGCCCATTCGGCCATCATCGTGGGCTTGCCCCGGAGCGCCGCGAAGTTCGCCATCGCGTCCAGCCCGTCGGGGCCGTAGAGGAGCGAAGAGGCCCCGTTCGACTGCGGATACGCGTCGACGCCGATCCAGTCGACGTAACTGTCGCCGGGATACCACTGCTGCGACGCGGTGCCGCTCGGCTGCCCGACGTTAGGACACCAGACGAAGGCCGCGTTCGTCGCGCCGGCGGCCCAGAAGATCTGCCTGATGTGCCGCCAGGCGGCGATGTAATCCGCGGGCGCGACGTGACCGCTGCCCCACTGCTCGTACCAGGAGCCGTTCATCTCCCAGTCGAGCCGGATGAACACCGGCTTGCCGTAGGCGATGACCTCCTGCGCCTGGCGCTCGAGGTAGGCGTCCTTCGCGCCCGACACCACGGTGCCGCCGGTGAAGTCCACGCCCCAGGAGACCATCGGGATCGTGCCGGCCAGGTGATAGGAGTTCTCGATGATGTCGCGCAGCTCGCCCTCGTGCGCGACGTAGCCCCCGAGGATGCCGGGCTGCTTGAGCGCCGCGGCGTTGTCGAAGTCGGAAAGGGTGTCAGGATCCGATGACACCCCGAGGTAGTACTTGCCGGTTCCGGGCACGGCGGGCGGCTCCCCGGCACCGCTCGCAGCACTCTGCGTCGCCGCGATCAGGGGCGTCCTCGCCGCGGCGGCTCCCGGCTGCCGGAACGCCACGACACAGCCGAGGCCGACGATGAGCACGAGCACGGCCGCCAGCACCGCGTACAAGCGGAGTCGATGATCGGGCATCGCGAGAATTCTCCCCATCGCCCGCCTCTCAAGCCGACTCGGGCCGCGGGCGGCTCTGCATCACTTGGCCGGGCTCAGGATCTGGGTGAGCCATTTGAGCGCGTCGGGCACCGCGTTGTACCAGGTGTTGAAATTGTGGCCGCCGATATCCGAGATGTCGGTGGTGACGGCCATCGGGGACTTGGCCAGGCCGACGAACTGCATCGTGGGGGCGTAGTTCTCGTCGCCCTGCTTGCTCGCGGTCAGGAAGAGGGAGACCGGCGGCGGGGGCAGGTGCTGGATGCGCCACATCAGGTCGTTCTCGTTGCGCACGTCCTGGCTGTTGCCGTACAGGGTGCCGGTGGTGCTGTCCTGCAGCGCGCCGAAGTACCCGGATATGGAGGCTCCGGCGCTGAAGTGGTCCGAATACATCATCGGGATCTTGACGGCGCAGTAGCCGCCGGTCGAGTCGCCCACCACGCCCCAAGCCTTCGGGGAGGACTGGATCCGGTAGACGCCCTCGACGGCGGTGGGGATGTCCTGGACCCAGAACGTGAGCGCCTGCGGGCCGCCGGGCACATCGGTGCACTCGGTGTCGCGCCCGGAGACGATCATGGGTGTCAGCATGATGAGGATGACCGGCCGGTCCGTGCCGTCGTTGAGACCTTCGAGCAGCCGCGCCGGGAAGCGCAGCCGGGTGGACATCTCGTCGGCGGAACCGGGGAACCCCGACGGCACCAGGGCGACCGGGAACCGCGCGTCCTTGTACTGGGGCTGGAAGTACTGCGGCGGCAGGTAGACCTCGACGTTCTGAACGAGACCGGAACGCAGACCCTGGATGCGGTCGTATTGGATCTGGCCGTACTTCTGCGGGTCCGAGCCGCCCAGCAGCGCTGCGCCACCCTTGCCGTCGACGGTGAGCACGGAGGACTTCGCGCCGGACCCCGTCACACCCGACACGTTCCCGCCCACCGACGCGGCGGAGGGCGCCTGTGCCATCGTGATCGTGTTCTGCGGGTGGAGCGTGCCGAACAGATCGCTCCAGGAGGCGTAGAACTCGAAATGAGCGTTGACCAGCGCGGCGAACAGGGCGAGCGCGGACAGCTGCGCCACCATGAACAGCCCGACGCGACCGGCGACCGGCTTGACGGCGTTGCGCCCGAGCCTCGGCCACAGCCAGACGACCACCGCGACCAGAGCGAGCGTCAGAATCGCCAGCAGCGTGAGGAAAGGCGCGCCGTCGAGGCTGAGCATGCGTGGTCCACCTTCATCGAGCCCTGAGTTGATCGGGTCCGGTACTCTCCACGCGCCTCACACCCGTCCCCCTGCGCGCCGTAGGACGCCGCGGTGCGCGTCCCCGGTTGCCCGCTGCGACAAGTATGCCCGGGAACGCACCCGGACGTCGGGCGGGTTGCCCCGGCGGACACGAAAAACTGCCGCCCGGGACTCGCGTGGAGTCCCGGGCGGCGGCTTGGTGCAGGGTGCTGCGATACTACCGGCGCACTACTTGACGATCTTCGTCACCCGGCCGGCGCCGACGGTGCGACCGCGCTGTGCTCAATAGAGGGCGGCCCGCCCGTCGGCGCCAGTGACCGTGTTACTTGACGATCTTGGTGACCCGGCCGGCGCCGACGGTGCGGCCGCCCTCGCGGATGGCGAAGCGCAGGCCCTCCTCCATGGCGATCGGCTGGATCAGCGCGACCTTCATCTCGGTGTTGTCGCCCGGCATGACCATCTCGGTGCCCTCGGGGAGGGTCACCACGCCGGTCACGTCGGTCGTCCGGAAGTAGAACTGCGGACGGTAGTTGTTGAAGAACGGCGTGTGCCGACCGCCCTCGTCCTTGGACAGGATGTAGACCTGGCCCTCGAAGTCGGTGTGCGGGGTGATCGAGCCGGGCTTGACCACGACCTGGCCGCGCTCCACGTCGTCGCGCTTGGTGCCGCGCAGCAGCAGGCCGACGTTCTCGCCCGCCTGGCCCTCGTCGAGCAGCTTGCGGAACATCTCCACACCGGTGACGGTGGTGGTCTGCTTGGCCTCCTTGATACCGACGATGTCGACGGTCTCGTTGACCTTGACGACGCCGCGCTCGATCCGGCCGGTGACGACCGTGCCGCGGCCGGTGATCGTGAAGACGTCCTCGATCGGCATCAGGAACGGCTTGTCGATCTCGCGCTCCGGCTGCGGGATGAACTCGTCGACCGCGTCGAGCAGGCCGAGCAGCTTCTCGCTCCACTCGGCGTTGCCCTCGAGCGCCTTGAGCGCCGAGACGCGCACGACCGGCAGGTCGTCGCCCGGGAACTCGTACTCGGAGAGCAGCTCGCGGACCTCGAGCTCGACCAGCTCGAGGATCTCCTCGTCGTCCACCATGTCGGTCTTGTTCAGCGCGACCACGATGTACGGGACGCCGACCTGGCGGGCCAGCAGCACGTGCTCCTTGGTCTGCGGCATCGGGCCGTCGGTGGCGGCGACCACCAGGATCGCGCCGTCCATCTGGGCGGCACCGGTGATCATGTTCTTGATGTAGTCCGCGTGACCGGGGCAGTCCACGTGCGCGTAGTGGCGCTTCTCGGTCTGGTACTCGACGTGCGCGATGGAGATGGTGATACCGCGCTGGCGCTCTTCCGGGGCCTTGTCGATCTGGTCGAACGCGGAGGCCTGGTTGAGCGTCGGGTACTTGTCGTGCAGCACCTTGGTGATGGCCGCGGTGAGCGTGGTCTTGCCGTGGTCGATGTGACCGATGGTGCCGATGTTGACGTGCGGCTTAGTCCGCTCGAACTTCGCCTTCGCCACGGTGTCCTCCTGTGGACTGGTGCGGTGCCTGGGTGAACTGGTTGCCCACCCATGCGGCGTACTGGATAGGTGGATCGGCTTGGGCTACTCGCCGCGCGCCTTCTTGATGATCTCTTCCGCGATGCTCCGGGGAACCTCGGCGTAAGAGTCGAACTGCATGCTGTAGGAGGCCCGGCCCGAGGTCTTCGACCGCAGGTCGCCGACGTAGCCGAACATCTCCGACAGCGGAACCAGGGCCTTGACGACCCGGGAGCCGAACCGCTCCTCCATGGCCTGGATCTGGCCACGGCGGGAGTTCAGGTCGCCGATCACGTCGCCCAGGTAGTCCTCCGGGGTGGTGACCTCGACCGCCATCATCGGCTCGAGCAGCGCCGGGTCGGCCTTGCGGGCCGCCTCCTTGAACGCCATCGAACCGGCGATCTTGAACGCGAGCTCCGAGGAGTCCACCTCGTGGTACGCGCCGTCCTGCAGGGTGACCTTCACGCCGACCAGCGGATAGCCGGCGAGCACGCCGAACTCCATCGCCTCCTGGCAGCCCGCGTCCACCGACGGGATGTACTCCCGCGGGATGCGGCCGCCGGTGACGGCGTTGACGAACTCGTACCCCTCGCCGCCCTCGATCGGCTCGATGCCGATGATGACGCGCGCGTACTGGCCCGAACCGCCGGTCTGCTTCTTGTGCGTGTACTCGACCTTCGCGACCTCGCGCCGGATGGTCTCCCGGTAGGCGACCTGCGGCTTGCCGACGTTGGCCTCGACCCTGAACTCGCGGCGCATCCGGTCGACCAGGATCTCCAGGTGCAGTTCGCCCATCCCGGAGATGATGGTCTGCCCGGTCTCCTCGTCCGTGCGGACCTGGAACGACGGGTCCTCCTCGGCGAGCCGCTGGATCGCGGTGCCGAGCCTCTCCTGGTCGCTCTTGGTCTTCGGCTCGATGGCCACCGAGATGACCGGGGCCGGGAAGTTCATCGACTCCAGGATCACCGGGTTCGCCGGGTCGCACAGGGTCTCGCCGGTGGTGGTGTCCTTCAGGCCCATCACCGCGACGATGTCGCCCGCGACGACGAACGGGATCTCCTCGCGCTTGTTCGCGTGCATCCGGTAGATCTTGCCGATCCGCTCCTTGCGGCCCTTGACCGAGTTCAGCACCTGCGAACCCGACTCGAGCCGGCCGGAGTAGACCCGGACGAAGGTGAGCTTGCCCAGGTGCGGGTCGCTCATGATCTTGAACGCCAGCGCCGAGAGCGGCTCGTCCTCGGACGGGTGGCGGTGGATGACGGTCTCCTCGTCGCCGACCGCGTGGCCGTCGATCGCCTCGACGTCCAGCGGCGACGGCAGGTACCGCACGATCGCGTCGAGCAGCGGCTGCACGCCCTTGTTCTTGAACGCGGTGCCGCAGAAGACCGGGGTGATCGCGGAGGCCAGGGTGGCCCGGCGGATGCCCGCGTAGAGCTGCTCGATGGTGGGCTCGGTGCCCTCCAGGTACAGCTCCATCAGCTCCTCGTCGGCCTCGGCGGAGGTCTCGACCAGCCGGTCGCGCCACTCCTGGGCCGCCTCGGTGTGCGTCGCCGGGATGTCGACGGTGTCGTACATCTCGCCGAGCTTCGCCTCGGGGTTCCAGACCAGGGCCTGCATGGTGACCAGGTCGATGACGCCCTTGAAGTCGGCCTCGGCGCCGATCGGCAGCTGCATGACCAGCGGCACGGCGTTGAGCCGGGAGACGATCATGTCCACGCAGCGGTGGAACTCCGCGCCGGTGCGGTCCAGCTTGTTCACGAAGCAGATGCGGGGCACGCCGTACCGGTTGGCCTGGTTCCAGACCGTCTCGGACTGCGGCTCCACGCCGGCCACGCCATCGAAGACCGCGACGGCGCCGTCGAGGACGCGCAGCGACCGCTCGACCTCGACGGTGAAGTCCACGTGGCCGGGGGTGTCGATGATGTTGATGGTGTGGTCGACGTCGTCCGTCTTCCAGTGGCAGGTGACGGCGGCGGAGGTGATGGTGATCCCCCGCTCCTGCTCCTGCTCCATCCAGTCGGTGGTGGCGGCGCCGTCGTGGACCTCGCCGATCTTGTAGCTCATCCCGGTGTAGTACAGGATGCGCTCGGTCGTGGTGGTCTTTCCGGCGTCGATGTGCGCCATGATGCCGATGTTTCGGACCTTGGCGAGGTCGAGCGCGGCGTTCGTGGCCATGGTGGCTCGTCTACTTTCGCGAGTCGGAAAGGGTTGCTACCGGCTTACCAGCGGTAGTGCGCGAAGGCCTTGTTGGCCTCGGCCATCTTGTGGGTGTCCTCGCGTCGTTTCACGGAGGCGCCCAGACCGTTGGAAGCGTCCAGAAGCTCGTTCATCAGCCGCTCGGTCATCGTCTTCTCGCGGCGGGCGCGCGAGTAGGTGACCAGCCAGCGCAGCGCCAGGGTGTTCGACCGGCCGGCCCGGACCTCGACCGGGACCTGGTAGGTCGCGCCGCCGACCCGGCGGGACTTGACCTCGATGGCCGGCTTGACGTTCTCCAGGGCGCGCTTGAGCGTGATGACCGGGTCGGTTCCGGTCTTCTCGCGGCAGCCCTCGAGGGCGCCGTAGACGATGCGCTCGGCGGTGGAGCGCTTGCCGTCGAGCAGTACCTTGTTCACCAGCTGGGTCACCAGCGGAGAGTTGTAGACCGGGTCGATGACGACCGGGTGCTTCGGGGCCGGGCCCTTGCGAGGCATTACTTCTTCTCCTTCTTGGCGCCGTAGCGGCTACGAGCCTGCTTGCGGTTCTTGACACCCTGGGTGTCCAGCGAGCCGCGGATGATCTTGTAGCGCACGCCGGGAAGGTCCTTGACTCGGCCGCCGCGCACGAGCACGATCGAGTGCTCCTGCAGGTTGTGGCCGACCCCCGGGATGTAGGCCGTGACCTCGATGCCGCTGGACAGGCGCACGCGGGCGACCTTGCGCAGGGCCGAGTTCGGCTTCTTCGGGGTGGTGGTGTAGACGCGGGTGCACACACCGCGCCGCTGCGGGCTGCCCTTGAGCGCAGGAGTCTTGGTCTTGGAGACCTTGTCCTGCCGGCCCTTGCGGACCAACTGCTGGATCGTGGGCACTGCTTCTCCGTCTTCCGATCGTGCCAAGCCTTCGGCCGGGGCGCCGCGCCCTCTCGGGCGGGGCGGCGGCCAGGCGTCCTCTGGCGAAATATGGTTGCCGTGCCCGGGACTGTCCGGTTTCTCCGACCCACGAGGTCGGGTGTGTCGCGGCTTGCTCCAACGGGCCTGACCCGACTTTCGTGGGTCGCTCCGCCCGTGAGAGCCTCCGTGCGGTCCCAGTTGAGGACGGGCCGCGGAGCCCACGGCGGCAAGCCGTGATATGCGCGCGCACGGGTAGCCGGGGAAACCCCAGGCACAAGGTGAGAGCGTACCGACGGGCCATGCCTCCGGTCAAAACGGCCATCGTTCCGACAGAATGCACGGCACCGGCGCTCGCACGCACCGTTCATCTATTCTCTCATGGCCGGATGTGTGGGCAAAAACGCTTATCCCCAACGGCCCCTTACGAATCAGGGAATGTGTGGGGTCGCAGGGTTAGTGGTTAGTACGGTGGTGTCACGAAGGAGCCAGGGCCGGCCAAGGGCGGCTGCGCCTACACCGTAAAGGTGGGACCGGCGTCACTTGGTGGCCACTGTGGTGGGCGACCCCGGGCCGCCAGGGGGACCTCCGATCGCCGTGCCGGACGCCGACGCGGGACCGGCCGGACTCGATGCAGCGCTGGAACTCGGGCTCGAACTCGCGCTGGGGCTCGCCGTCGCCGACGGGCTGGACGGCGGCGCCGACGTCGCGGCGGTGGACGTGTGCGGGGCACTGGTCGCGGTCGTCGGGGGCGCGCTGCTGGTGGGTGCGGTGGGCGTCGGAAGATTGATGGTGCCCGCCGAGCCGCTTACGGTCACGTTCGGCGGCGGCGGGGCGGTGGTACGGCCGACGTTGTTGGCGATGATGAGGCCCACCGCGGCCCCGACCGCTGCGAGCAGAAGCGCGAGGCCGACGAGCAGCCCTGCGGAGCGCCGTTTGGAGGCTTGTGCGGGAGATCCACGGTGGATGGGGGTGGTCGGGTAATCCCGCACCGCTATGTCCGTCCGCGTGCCGAATTCCGTCGGCGGGACCACGAGCGGCATCGTGCTGGGCTCGGCTTCGCGATCAGCCGCGCGCTCGATCGGGACCAGCGGGGCGATCCGCTCCTCGACCGCGGCCGCCGTCGGGCGCGCGGCCGGGTCGTCGGCCAGCATCTCGCCCAAGAGCTCGATGAGGACCGGCGGCATTCCCGCTTCGCGCAGCGGCTCGGTATCCAGTCGGCGCTCCGCATCCGCCGCGGTACCCGCGACCGCCCGCCACATGAGTTCGCCGAGCGCGCGGACGTCGTCCGCGGCGGCGACGGCCACCGCCGCCGCATCGCCGCCGCCCACGGCGTGTTCGAGCCCGGCGCCCATGATCTTGACGCGCCTGTCGTCGAAGACCGCGAGGCTGTCGGGGCCCAGCGCCCCATGCGCGACCCCGATCGCGTGCAGCGCGGCGAGACCGGCGCTCGTCTGCCGTCCCCAGTCCGCGACGCGCGTCCAGGGCTGCGGGCCGGTCTCCATCAGATGGCCGAGCGTGCGCCCCGCGGACCATTCGGAGACTGCGTAGCGCACCCGCTCAGCCCCGCTGCCCACGACCCCGATGTCGTAGAGGGCAGCCACGTGCGGATTAGTCAGCCGGGCGATGCGCGTCTGCGTTGACTCCGGCTCAGACTCCGCTGCCCCGCTCGGCCCGGCTTCGCCCGCCGCTCCTTCGTCCGCGGCGTCCTCATCCGCCTCGCCCGGTTCACGCTCGAGCCGGAGCGCCACCGCACGCGCCAGCCGCGTGTCGTACGCCTCCCAATGCTCGACATCCGCCGTCCCGGCGACCAGGCGGTCCAAGCGGTACCGGTCAGCCACCGAATCGCCTGCGTGGCCGAACGTCATCCGGGCGCCTCCGTCAGAACACAGTGATCGTCGATGATCCGCCGACAGTCGTGCGGACCATTGTTCCCCATCGACGGCGCGGGTCTGCCGCGCCCGCCCCGATCACTTGATCAGGAAACTGTAGATCAGCTGAATCAGCGGACCGCCCGCGTAGAAGAAGATGATCCCGCACCACACGATCACCCAGCACCAGCCCAGGCGCCGCGCCCACACCGCCAGCGGCACGCCTTCCAGCTCGCCGCCGGACGCCGCGATCTCCCGAAGCGCCGCGCTGCCCCGCCGGATCGCGATCACGCCGCCAAACACCGGAAGCATCCAGCCGACCGCCGCGAACGCGAGCGCGCCGACGGCCGTGCGAGCCGTCTTGGGCACGACCTGGGCGCCGCGCGCGGAAGGCAGGGGGCCGCCCGCCCCCGGTTGCCCGCCCGGCCCGGCCTGGTAGCGCGGCCTGCCGAGTTCGTTGTCGTGCTCGGTGTTCACAGGGGGACCATACTGCCCCGCGGCGCCGGATGGACGACGCCTGAGTCACTGCTCCGCTCCGGCCACCCGCTTCGATCATCCGTTTCGATCATCCGCTTCGCCTGAAGAACCGCGCGGCGTCGATCTCCACCTCGAAGGGCGCCGGAGCGTGAGCTTCCCGCCGAACGGGGCACGCCACCCACGCGCCCTGCCCCTCAACCAACGCACCGCGCCCCCGGTCCCTTGCGGGAGCCGGGGGCGCGGTGGTCGTGCGCTGCCTTACCTAGGCGGCTGCGGCCTTAGACAGGCTCAGCCGGTGTAGCCGCCGAAGTCGTACTCCTCTAGCGGGACGGCCTGGCCCGAACCCACGCCGAACGGCGCGTAGTCCAGGTCGTCGTAGCCCGCCAGCGAGTACATCTGGGCCTTGGCCTCCTCGGTCGGCTCCACCTTGATGTTGCGGTAGCGGTGCATGCCGGTGCCGGCCGGGATCAGCTTGCCGATGATCACGTTCTCCTTCAGGCCGACCAGCGAGTCCGACTTGCCGTGGATCGCGGCGTCGGTCAGCACCCGGGTGGTCTCCTGGAAGGAGGCCGCGGACAGCCACGAGTCGGTGGCCAGCGAGGCCTTCGTGATGCCCATCAGCTGCGGACGGCCCGAGGCCGGCTGGCCGCCCTCGGAGATCACCCGGCGGTTCTCCTCCTCGAACTTGCCGCGCTCGACCAGGTCGCCGGCCAGCAGCTCCGAGTCGCCGGTCTCGATGATCGTCACCCGGCGCAGCATCTGCCGGACGATGATCTCGATGTGCTTGTCGTGGATCGACACGCCCTGCGACCGGTAGACGCTCTGGACCTCGTGGACCAGGTGCACCTGCACCGCCCGCTGGCCGAGCACGCGCAGCACGTCGTGCGGGTTGGCCGCGCCCTGGACCAGCTTCTGCCCGACCGTGACCACCTCGCCCTCGCTCACCAGCAGCCGGGACCGCTTGGAGACCGGGTAGGCGATCTCCTCGCTGCCGTCGTTCGGCACGATGACCAGCTTGCGGGTGCGCTCGGTGTCCTCGATCTTGACCACGCCGGCCGCCTCGGCGATCGGGGCGACACCGCGCGGGGTGCGCGCCTCGAACAGCTCGATGACACGCGGCAGGCCCTGCGTGATGTCGTCGCCCGCCACACCACCGGTGTGGAAGGTGCGCATCGTCAGCTGGGTGCCGGGCTCGCCGATCGACTGGGCGGCGATGATGCCGACCGCCTCGCCGACATCGACGAGCTTGCCGGTGGCCAGCGAGCGGCCGTAGCACATCGCGCAGGTGCCGACCTTCGACTCGCAGGTCAGCACCGAGCGGACCTTGACCTCGGTGACGCCGTGCTTGATCAGCTCGCCGATCGCCACGTCGCCCAGGTCCGCGCCGGCCTGGATCAGGACCTTGCCCTCGACCGCCACGTCCTCGGCGAGGTTGCGCGAGTACACCGAGGACTCGACGTCGTCGGCGCGCCGCAGCGAGCCGTCGGCCGTCCGCAGCGCGATGACCATCGAGATGCCGCGGTCGGTCTGGCAGTCCTCCTCGCGGATGATGACGTCCTGCGAGACGTCCACCAGACGCCGGGTCAGGTAACCCGAGTCGGCGGTCCGCAGCGCCGTGTCCGCCAGGCCCTTGCGCGCGCCGTGCGTGGAGATGAAGTACTCCAGCACGGTCAGGCCCTCGCGGAAGGACGCCTTGATCGGGCGGGCGATGGTCTCGTTCTTCGCGTTCGACACCAGGCCGCGCATACCGGCGATCTGCCGCATCTGCATGAAGTTTCCGCGGGCGCCCGAGTCGACCATCATGAAGATCGGGTTCTGCCGCGGGAAGTTGGCCTCCATCGCCTTGGCGACCTCGTTGGTCGCCTCGGTCCAGATGGAGATCAGCTCCTGCTGCCGCTCGTCCTTGGTGATCAGACCGCGCTCGTACTGCTTCTGGACCTTGTCGGCCTTCGCCTCGTAGCCCTCCAGGATCTGGCCCTTGGTCGGCGGCACGACGATGTCCTCGATCGCGATGGTGACACCCGAGCGGGTGGCCCAGTAGAAGCCCGCCGCCTTCAGGTTGTCCAGGGTCATCGCGACCTGGACCTTCGGGTAGCGCTCCGCCAGGTCGTTGACGATGCTGGACAGCTGCTTCTTGGAGACCGACTCGTTGACGTACGGGTAGTCCAGCGGCAGGGCCTCGTTGAACAGCGCCCGGCCGAGGGTGGTGCGCAGCCGGAAGGGCTGGCCCGACTCCCAGTCGTCCGGCGCGACCCAGCCGCGCGGCGGCACGGCCTCGATCAGCCGCAGGTCGATCGGCGCCTGCAGGTCGAGCTCGCGGGCGTCGAAGGCCATGATCGCCTCGCCGATCGAGCCGAACGAGCGGCCCTCACCGATGACGCCGTCCCGGTCCATGGTCAGGAAGAACAGGCCGAGGACCATGTCCTGGGTCGGCGCGGTGATCGGGCGGCCGTTGGCCGGCGACAGGATGTTGTTCGAGGACAGCATCAGGATGCGGGCCTCGGCCTGCGCCTCCGCGGACAGCGGCAGGTGCACGGCCATCTGGTCGCCGTCGAAGTCCGCGTTGAACGCGGTGCACACCAGCGGGTGGATCTGGATCGCCTTGCCCTCGACCAGCTGCGGCTCGAAGGCCTGGATGCCCAGGCGGTGCAGCGTGGGCGCGCGGTTGAGCAGCACCGGGTGCTCGGTGATGACCTCTTCCAGCACGTCCCACACGACCGAGCGGGCCCGCTCGACCATGCGCTTGGCCGACTTGATGTTCTGCGCGTGGTTCAGGTCCACCAGGCGCTTCATCACGAACGGCTTGAACAGCTCCAGCGCCATCGCCTTGGGCAGGCCGCACTGGTGTAGCTTGAGCTGCGGGCCGACGACGATGACCGAACGCGCCGAGTAGTCGACGCGCTTGCCCAGCAGGTTCTGCCGGAAGCGGCCCTGCTTGCCCTTGAGCATGTCGGACAGCGACTTGAGCGGCCGGTTGCCGGGACCGGTGACCGGGCGTCCGCGGCGGCCGTTGTCGAACAGCGCGTCCACGGCCTCCTGGAGCATCCGCTTCTCGTTGTTCACGATGATCTCGGGCGCGCCGAGGTCGAGCAGCCGCTTGAGCCGGTTGTTCCGGTTGATCACCCGGCGGTACAGGTCGTTCAGGTCGGAGGTGGCGAACCGGCCACCGTCGAGCTGCACCATCGGGCGCAGGTCCGGCGGGATGACCGGGACGCAGTCCAGCACCATGCCCATGGGGCTGTTGCTGGTCTGCAGGAACGCCGAGACGACCTTGAGCCGCTTGAGGGCGCGGGTCTTCTTCTGGCCCTTGCCGGTGCGGATGACCTCGCGCAGCGACTCGGCCTCGGCGTCGAGGTCGAAGGTCTCCAGACGCTTCTGGAGGGCCGCCGCGCCCATGCCGCCGGAGAAGTACAGGCCGAAGCGGTCCCGCATCTCGCGGTAGAGGATCTCGTCCCCCTCCAGGTCCTGGACCTTGAGGTTCTTGAACCGGGACCAGACCTCGTCGAGCCGGTCCAGCTCGCGCTGGGCCCGGTCGCGGATCTGCTTCATCTCCCGCTCGCCGGACTCGCGCACCTTGCGCCGCTGGTCCGCCTTGGCCCCCTCGGCCTCCAGGGCCGCGAGGTCCTCCTCGAGCTTCTTCTGCCGGGCCTCGAGCTCCGCGTCCCGGCGCTGCTCCATCTGCTGGCGCTCCACCGAGATCTTCGCCTCGAGGGACGGCAGGTCGCGGGTGCGCCGCTCGTCGTCCACCCAGGTGATCATGTAGGCGGCGAAGTAGATGACCTTCTCCAGGTCCTTCGGCGCCAGGTCGAGCAGGTAGCCGAGCCGGGACGGGACGCCCTTGAAGTACCAGATGTGCGTGACCGGAGCGGCCAGCTCGATGTGGCCCATCCGCTCGCGCCGCACCTTGGCCCGGGTCACCTCGACGCCGCAGCGCTCGCAGATGATGCCCTTGAACCGGACCCGCTTGTACTTACCGCAGTAGCACTCCCAGTCCCGGGTCGGGCCGAAGATCTTCTCGCAGAAGAGGCCGTCCTTCTCGGGCTTGAGGGTGCGGTAGTTGATGGTTTCGGGCTTCTTGACCTCGCCGTAGGACCACTGGCGGATGTCCTCGGCGGTCGCGAGGCCGATGCGGAGTTCGTCGAAGAAGTTGACGTCAAGCACGTGTGTCAATCCTTATGGTTCGTACCGCGGCGAGGGGGAAGTCCCGCAGCGGCGAAGTGAATCCATGTCTCGAGAGCTTGTGGCCGCCGGACCGGGCCGATTTCCCCCTCGGGATCCGGCCCGGCGGCCTACGCTCAGACTTCTTCGACGCTGCTCGGCTCGCGCCGGGACAGGTCGATACCCAGCTCTTCGGCGGCCCGGAAGACGTCCTCATCCGTGTCGCGCAGTTCGATGTTGTTGCCGTCCGAGGACAGCACCTCGACGTTCAGGCAGAGCGACTGCATCTCCTTGATGAGCACCTTGAACGACTCGGGGATGCCCGGCTCGGGGATGTTCTCGCCCTTGACGATGGCCTCGTACACCTTGACCCGCCCGAGCACGTCGTCGGACTTGATGGTGAGCAGCTCCTGCAGCGCGTAGGCGGCGCCGTAGGCCTCCAGGGCCCACACCTCCATCTCACCGAAGCGCTGCCCGCCGAACTGCGCCTTACCGCCCAGCGGCTGCTGGGTGATCATGGAGTACGGGCCGGTGGACCGCGCGTGGATCTTGTCGTCCACGAGGTGCAGCAGCTTGAGGATGTAGATGTAGCCGACGGAGACCGGGTCCTTGAACGGCTCGCCGGTGCGCCCGTCGTACAGGGTGGTCTTGCCGGTCGAGCCGATCAGCTGGTTGCCGTCCCTGTTCGGCAGCGTGGAACCGAGCAGGCCGGTGATCTCCTCCTCGTGCGCGCCGTCGAAGACCGGGGTGGCCACGTTGGTGCCAGGCTCACTCGAGTCGGCGCCGATCGCGCGCAGCCGGTCCTTCCACTCCTCGTCCGTGCCGTTGACCTGCCAGCCAGTCTTCGCGACCCACCCGAGGTGAGTTTCGAGGACCTGGCCGACGTTCATCCGGCCGGGAACGCCCAGCGGGTTCAGCACGATGTCCACCGGGGTCCCGTCGGCGAGGAACGGCATGTCCTCGACCGGCAGGATCTTGGAGATGACACCCTTGTTCCCGTGGCGGCCCGCCAGCTTGTCGCCGTCGGTGATCTTCCGCTTCTGGGCCACGTACACGCGGACCAGCTCGTTGACGCCGGGCGGCAGCTCGTCGCCGTCCTCGCGGGTGAACACCCGGACGCCGATGACCTTGCCCTCCTCGCCGTGCGGCACCTTGAGGGACGTGTCACGGACCTCGCGGGCCTTCTCGCCGAAGATCGCCCTCAGCAGGCGCTCCTCGGGCGTGAGCTCGGTCTCGCCCTT
>NZ_DASZGI010000065.1:0-3805 GCF_035938995.1 Actinocrinis sp. | reverse complement strand
GTCAGGTCCATTTGACCTGAGTTGAGCTAACTTGGTGCACACTTTAATGCCATTGGATTCATGCTTGCGGAGCACGGGTTCTGCGCGTTCTCTGGTTGCCTGTTTCGCGCCTGGTCGCGCGGAAACCTGGTGCGGGCTAAGAGCCTGCTTGAAAACTGGGGCATAACCGGCTGCCAGCCGCAAGGCGTCACGTCGCTTCGGTCTGGAGCATCTCGGCGACGGGTCGCCGGAGGCCGATCCGTGCCGGAACGCTGGTGAGCGCCGCCACGACGAGCACGGTTCCGAGCACGGCGGCGACGAGCCAGAGCACTGGCGGCAGGCCAGTCAGGCCATGGCCCGCGACTTTGAACAGGCCGATGCCGAGCGGGAGGCCGAGGATCGCGCCGGGCAGCGCGGGGATGACCTGTGCCATGACCAGCCCGGCTCGGACTTGCTGCGGGGTTGCACCCAGCGCGAGCGTCACTGCGGAGGCGCGTCTCGCGTCGAGGACCGTCGCCAAGGCGGCGAAGATCGCAGTGAGCGCGGCCAGGGTGACCAGCGCGATCGTGATGGCGGTCAGCACCTGCTCCGCTCGGGGGACATCCGGGTTGACCAGCCCGCCCGAGCTCCCGAAGTGAGAGAACTTGTTGTCGACGGCGGCGTGGATGGCGAGCGCGGCGACGAGACCCATGACGGCGACGGCGATGCTCGCCGCGCTGAGGATCGCGCGTCGTGGCCGGCGGGCGACGAGGCGCAGCCCGAACAGCGCCGGCACGGGCAGCTTCCGTGACAGCCGTATCAGCGAGTCCCGCCGCCTCGGCAGGCGGGGCGCGTCGGCGAGCGCGCTGACCGTGCTCATCCGCGCCGCACGGATCGCGGGAACGAGCGTCGATGCGAGCGCCACGGCGAGCGAAACGGCGAGCGCGACGAGGACCATGACGAGCGTGAGCGGCGGCGCTCCCGGAGTACCGACGAGGTCGGCCTCGGGCTTGGAGAGGAGCGGGGCCGCACGCCAGCCGGCCAGCAGGCCGGCGACGGCCGCGACGAGCGCCAGGAACAGGTTCTCGGTAAGGAAGACCACCGCGACAATGCCTGGCGTGCCGCCGGTGGCCTTCAACAGCCCGACCCGCCGGGTGCCTTCCGCCAGGCGGCCACCGACGAGAACGGCCACGCTCGCGAGCGCGAGCACGCCGAGCAGCACGGTGCCGGTAAAGAGGAAGGCCTGGTCGGTGCGCAGGAAGGCGGCGTCCCCGTAGGCGATCTCCATCCATGAGGCGAGGAACGGCGCCGTGGCGTCGGCGGGAGCGCCGTACTTGAGGCCGTAGGCGTTCACGAACGCGCTGACCGCGCGCGGCGACGCGTCGGACAGCTTGATGTTCGAGATGTACGACAGCGGGTCCGCCTTGGTGGCCAGGCTGCGCGCCGCCGCCTCGGTGGCCCATATCAGGCTCACACCAGGGAAGCCATGGAACGCCGCCGTGACGGCGAAGCCGACCACCTGGAAGGGGTGACCGTTCAGCGTGATCGTCTGGCCGAGACGCAGGTTCGCCGCCTCAGCAAAGGACCGCTCGGCCACCACGCCCCCCGGCCGGATCCATGTCCCGTCCGTCACCTTGGGCTGGTCGACCGCAACCACGCCAGGCTCACGTCCTTCGACCTGCACTGAGGTAACGATGCCCGCGCTGCGCATGACGGGACCCACCGGGCCGGTGTCGCCCACGATCGGATAGGGGCCGCTGTGGGCCGCCACCCCTTTGGCGTGGTTCAGCGCCTCGAGCGCCGCGAGGTCCGCCGGCGACGTCACGCCGGTGTAGGGGTCATTTCCGCTCTGGGCCACGACGTCGGGCCCCTTCGTCGCTGCCTTGGTCTGCTGGTAGGGGTTGCTGTTCACGCCGTTCAGCGAGAAGGCCAAGGAGAGCACGGCCGTGGCCGCGGCAATGGCGACTATCAAGAGGACCGCCTGGGCGAAGTGGTGACGGATGTCTTGCCGGGCGAGACGGAAGAGCAGCAGGGCTCGCCCCTTCGCTCCGCCCGCGCGGCGCGCGCGCCGTGACTGGTTCATGAGGTTCTCCTTTGATCTCACCCGAGGTGCTCCCACTCCGCGAAGGTGCTGAGGTGCCCTCGTGAACCGCCCGTCAGCCGCGTCTCGTCGATAAACGCTCCGTCGCGCATCGAGATCAGGCGGTCCGCGGTTGCGGCGATGCGCTCGTCGTGGGTGACGATCACCAAGGTCAAACCCTTGGCGTGCAAGTCCCCTAGCAGCGAAAGGACGTCGAACGCCGAAGCACTGTCCAGGTTGCCGGTCGGCTCGTCCGCCAGCACGATTTCCGGGTCGTTCACGAGTGCCCGCGCGATCGCGACGCGCTGGCGCTGGCCCCCGGACAGCATCGAGGGAAGGTGCCGGGCGCGATCGGCGAGGCCGACCTGATCGAGGAGCGCGGTGGCGCGCGCCCGCGCCTGGTTCGGCGAATGACCCGCGAGGAGCGCGGGCAGTTCGACGTTCTCCTGCGCGGTGAGCTCGTCCATCAGCTGGAACGCCTGGAAGACGAATCCGATCTCGTCGCGGCGCAAGTGCGCGAGGGCGCGTTCGGAGAGCTCGCCGACGCGTTGCCCCGCGACCGACAGCTGACCGGCGCTCGGACGATCGAGCCCGCCGATCAGGTGGAGCAGCGTCGATTTCCCGCAGCCACTGGGACCCATCACCGCCACGGCCTCGCCGCGGTTGACGTCGAGGTCGACCGCGTCGAGCGCGCGCACCAAGCCCTCGCCGCTGCCGTAGTCCTTCCGCAAACCCTTGGCGTGCACGAGCACGGCGGGCGAGTCGTTCATTTCGGGGTACTCCGTTTCGTCCAGGCGATCTCACAGGCATGCAACCAGCGCAGGTCGGCTTGCAGGCGAAGCACGATGCCTTCCAGGAGCAGCGCTGCGTCGGAATCCTTTTCCTCTTCCATCACCGCGCGCCCCACTTCTCGCAGGCGGCGCAGCAGGTCGCGGCGTTGCGCGTCGATGAGGCTGACCGGGTCGGCGAGCCCGCCCTGCGCGGCGGCGATGAGCTTCATGTGGAACTCGGCGAGGTCGGGCCGCGGCCAGCTCACCTCCGACATCCATTCCCTCACCCGCTCCTGGCCGGCCGGAGTGAGGCAGTACACCTTGCGATCGGACCGCTGGGCCGGCGCGTCGAGCCGCTCGACAAAGCCGCCCTTCTCCAGCCGGGTGAGCGTGACGTACATCTGGGCTTCGTTGATCCCCTCGGCCACCGGGCCGAGCGCCCGGGCCAGACGAGCCCGCAGCTCGTACCCGTGGGACGGCTCCTTCGCCAGCATCGCCAGCACGACTTCCTGCTGCACGCGCCCACCTCCCTTAACTGTTAAGTATACTAAACCGTTAAGGGTATTGGGTCAAGGCCGACGTTAGAGCCTGCTTGAAACTCAGGCAGCATCTGACTGAGCTGGTGCTGAGGTGCTGGCAGCGTTGCGGGCGAGGCGGCGGGTCATGACGATGATCATGGACCAGTAGACGTAGGTCTCGTGGTGGGCGGGCAGCCGTTCGTAGTCCCGGACGGTCCTGCGGTGCCGGGTGATCCAGGCCAGCGTCCGCTCGACCACCCAGCGGCGGGGCAGGACCTGGAAGGTGTGCAGGTCATCGGGCCGTTTGACGATCTGCAACGTGAGCTTCGGCTTGAGCTTGGTCCTGGCCCAGGTGACGAGCTTGCCGGCGTAGCCGGCGTCGGCCCAGGCGAGCTTGACCTGGGGAAAGGCCTTGCGCAGGTTCCACAGCAGCGGCTTCGCCGCGTCGCGGTCCTGGACCGACGCCGCGGTGATCAGCA
>NZ_DASZGI010000064.1:0-22994 GCF_035938995.1 Actinocrinis sp. | reverse complement strand
GTTCAGCCAGGCCGCGAGGTCGTCGACGCTGGCGAGGAATCGGCGCAGGCCTGGCAGATCCATGTCCTCCACGATTCGGGCCCTCGCGGAGAGGAATGCGTCATAGGGCATGTCGATCAGATCGGCTGCGGCCTGCTGGGGCAGTTTTCGGCGGCGGAAGCGAGGATGACCGGGGCGAGACGACGCATGTGTCGCTCCGGGCGCCATAACGGCGGAAATCCGGCGCCGGGTGCGAAGTACTGCTGCCACCAGCCCGGGGGTGTGTACTGCGGAACGTGTCACGTGCATGCTCATCAGGCTGCGGATCAGATCGAGAGTGTCCTGGCCGTCGGCTCGGTGCATACGCAGGCGGGTGATGTCGTCGAGGATCAAGACCTTCGTGTCATTGTCCTGGGGGCAGCCTTTGACCATGCGGGTCAGGCGTGGAAGGTCGGGGGTGCGCTCGGGAAGGCTGACGCCGTAGTAGTCGAGGATCGCGACACAGGTGCTCTTCGGCTTCGCGGTGACGGGGGTCTGCACGTAGGCGACGGGAATCAGAAGGTCACGTGTGCCAGGCAGTGGCCCGCGCAGGCGGTTCAGCTCGAGCCAGAACTGGGCGAAGTCTGCGCCGAATTCGCAGATCGCCTCGGTCTTGCCCTGAAATCCGCCGCCGTTGACCATGATGCCGCTGCGGGTGGACGGGCCCCATTTGACCGAGTTGCTCTCGACGCGTTCCGTGAAGATCTCGCCAAGAGCCCTGGTCATCGGGGTATCGAGGAATGCCATGTTGGCGTGGGTGGCGGTGCGGTGCAGGTCATAGAGCTTCTTGCGGCGCGCAGTCATCAGGTCGTAGACCTCGCGCGGCAGCAGGGGCGCGGGCACGAAGGCATGGCGGCTGCGTGTCCAGCGCTCAAACCCCTCGCGGGTCTCCCGGTCGGGATGCGCTCAGGCAGGATGTAGGGGATTGGGTTGTAGTCCGGCCCCAGCTCGATCGCCGTTTTCATTGCCCGCACTTCGCCTGGTCGTCTGGGGACTCCTCGTCATCTTCGAGGAGCCGCAACCGTGACCGGGCGCCGAGCCGAGGCGGAGGGGCGGGCCGCCGGGGCACCGCGTGTTCGCGCCGGGCGCGTCGCTCGTCGTCGACTGCATGCTCTGTCTGGAGGGCGCGTTCTCGCCAGTTGATCGGCACTAACGCCGCGGCCGCCGGCCCGGGCTCGCCGGTAGCGGGTGGATTGGTGGCGCGCGAGCAGTCGGCCTCTGCAGTCGCGGCCCTGGTGGCTTCCCTGGCCTGCTCGGCGCGGCATGCCTGCGGGGGTTTCGCGGGTCTTAGGCGTTGTTGCGTAGTTCGGCGTTGAGCCGTAGCGCTTCTTCGAGTTGGTCTTCCAGGATGATGATGCGGCAGGCCGCGTCCAGGGCGGTGCCCGCGTCGACGAGCTCGCGGGCGCGGGCGGCGAGGCGCAGCTGGTAGCGCGAGTAGCGGCGGTGTCCGCCGGCCGAGCGCTGGGGGGTGATCAGTTTCGCTTCGTCCAGGCTGCGCAGGAAACCGGGGGTGACCCCGAGGATCTCCGCGGCGCGGCCCATGGTGTAGGCGGGGTAGTCCTCGTCGTCGAACTTCTCGTCGGCGCTGGGCCGGCTGGGTTCCAAGCACACCTCACACGGGTAGAGGGCCCCGGTGCCGTAGCACCGGGGCCCAGGGGTATTAGGTTGACACCATCCACCGACTGGGAGTCGGCGTTCGTTACCCGCGGGACCCGCCTGAGCAGGCCGACGGGCGCGGGGATCGCATAAGCGTGACCGAAGACCACCTTTCGTGCGATGGGACTGCGGTAACCGCCCGGCGCGACAACAGCCGGAGCGGGCGATCTGACGGTGTGTCCCTTCCCTTCTCCTCGAACGCTACCTACCTTGCACTTCGCCCTGCCGGAACCCCGTTCACCTGCACGGTCCCGGCACGTCGGCTGCCACACACCAGACCCTCGCGTCGAATGCCGCCGAGGCGCCCGGCCTTCTACTCTCACTACTACGGGCAGTTCGTGTCTGCCACGTCTACCAGACTTCCTTCTTCGCCAACACCGGGAACGATACCCGCATCGCCGACGAATATCTACCCCGGACACGAGAGAATTTCTGGTGCGGCGGCCCGACGCACCCGCGGGGAGCACCGACAGGACCCGTCACCACGGCTCTGAACTGCGCGAATACGAAGACACACCAGGGTAGTCGCGCGGTATCACGAGCACCGGTGCCGATAACGAGCGCGCCGGGTCACAGCCGTCGCCTGAGCGCTGTCAGGGTCGGGGCATGGGTTCCGGGGGCCCGGCTCGACGAACGGCAGGGCCCTGGATCGCGCCAGCCACGCGGGCCGGCAGGCTCAGGACCCGGGCATGGCGACGCGTGGCGGGCGCAAGCCTTCGCCGTCGAGCTTGGCCGGCCCCTCCGCGTCCATGTCGATCACGCCGAAGAAGTCGACGTTCTCCGCGTGCACCGGGGAGATGTTCGCGAGGACCTCGTCGTCCACGGCCCGGCCTTCCGCGCGCATCGCCGCGATCGCAGCCTGGAGTACTCGGTGCTCCACCACGGCGTTGGTCAGCAACATCAGGCATCACGCACCCTCGGACCGGCCTTCCAGACGGTGGCTGCGAAACGGCCCAGGGGAGTAATCGGACGAGTTCCGGTAGCTGGCATGTACGCAGCTCGAGGGCCGCAGTGCGGCCCTCGATACCCCTGGAACCGCGTAACAGCGCGGCGTGCCCTCGCATCCGCTCTGGTCAGCGCCATGGCGAACGCACTACCGGGACTTCTCGCTCCGTTACTGCCGAGGGCCGACTCGTCGCTGTGACTGGCCCTTTGGGTGTCCTGGCTGTCGGCCAACGCTTGCGGGGGCCTTGAACGGCGCCCACCAGTTCGCTCGGTGCCATTCATCGGAAACCCGGGCTGATGGATGCCGGTCGATGCTCGGGTTGATTGTCGGTGCGTTCTTCGGACCTCTCCCCGTCGGATGCCGTGGTGGCCGGTGAGAGGAGCGGTCAAGGCGCAACGCCCGTGGCCCTCGACGTGAGGGCTACCGGCGCGGGATGGGACGGGAGGGGTCGTGCCGGGCGGCGGCGCAAAGGGACGCCCCTACTTTCCGGGGCTGGCGATGGCGGGTACCGCGCAGCGTGCACGGTAGGCCGCCCGTGTGGTGCGTCCTGATGTGCGCCGCCGCCCATGCGTGGGATGCGCCGACCGGATCCGACATTGCGGGTCGTGGGCCGCTTCACCAGCGCCGTATGGCGCGGCGGCGGTGAGCCGGGGGCGGGGCTCGCTCGCTGCCGTCGTGGTCGGCGACCGGCGCGCGGTCGGCGGCGGGGACCCACGCGGTGTCGTCCGGTGTGGTGGTGCTGCGCAGGCGCGGGGCGGGCGGATGTGGGGCCGGGCCGGTCGGATCATCGGGCCAGCACTCCCGCATCAGCGCGTCGAATTCCGCCCGCACCAGCTCCTGATCGGCGCAGACCAGGTCGATGAACGCGTCCGGCGCTCGCGTGGTGCGCATCATCGTAAGAGCATCACCTCCCACCGGGAAGGATCTTCCCAATCCGGCTTTCACCCACCGGTATAGCGTGTCGTCCTGAAGATGACAAGAGGTGGCGTCGCTGCGAAGACGACTGCTCGTGCACGGCTGTTACGGGGTGTCGGGCCCGCGGCGGCGCTCGCGGGTGTCGCGCCGTACCGAGGCGGTGTCGCGGGCCATGCCGCGCACCTGGGCGGCCAGGGCGGGGTGGTCGGGAGCGAGGTGCTGCAGGGTGTCGGCGAGCGGGGCGAGCAGGTCGGCCGCGTCGTTCTCGCCCAGCGCCGCGCGCAGCGCTTCCAGGGGGGTGTCCGCGGCGGCGGGCAGGTCGGTCAGGGCGCTGATCTGCCCGGCGAGCTGGCGCAAGCCGGCGGCGTTGTCGCGGGCCCAGTGGTTGACCGCGCGGTCGGCGGCGCGTTTGTCGCGCTCGGCCGCCACCCGCTGGTCCCCGGTATTGGCCTGGCCCTCGGCGCTCGGGCGCAGGCGCAGGTAGCGGCGTTCGGCGGCCTGCCGGCTGGCGACTCCGAGCGCGGGGGCCAGCTGCGCCCAGCTGGCCCCGTGGCTGCGGGCCGCGTCGATCAGGTCCGGTTCCCACGCAGCGATCTGCCCGCGCAGCTCGCGCAGCAGCGCCAGGGCGACCAGGAACTGCGCCGAACTGGTCGGCGGCGCGCCCGCGGCCGGGCCGGTTCGTGCGTCGCGCACCGCCGCGCCGATGCGCTCCAGAGACGCCGCGGCATCCGCGGTCGGCGGGTTCTGACCGTCGTGACCTGCGCTCTCCATGGCAGCCTTCCCGATGACACGCCTAGTTGTCATCCTTCCGACGACATGTTATAACGGGAACCGCAAGCGCGTCGACACCGTTGCGACTGACTTGGAGGTGTTCACCCATGTTGATGCGCACCGACCCGTTCCGTGAGCTGGACCGGCTCACCTCGCAGCTGCTGGGCAGCGCCGCGGCCGGCACCTGGTCGCGCCCGAACCCGATGCCGCTGGACGCCTGGCGCGAGGGCGAGCAATTCGTGGCCTGCTTCGACCTGCCCGGCGTGGCCAAGGACGCCATCGAGCTGGACGTCGAGCAGAACGTGCTCACCGTCAAGGCCGAGCGCCGCCCGGTCGCCACCGGCGAGAAGATCGAGATGCAGGTCTCCGAACGCCCCCTGGGCGCCTTCTCCCGCCAGCTGTTCCTCGGCGACACCCTCGACCCCGAGCACATCGCCGCCGACTACACCAACGGCGTGCTGACCCTGCGCATCCCGATCGCCGAGAAGGCCAAGCCCCGCAAGATCGAGATCACCTCCACCGAGGACCGCAAGGAGATCACCGCCTGACCCCGGCCGAGGGCCGGACCTGCTGCCCCGGCTTTCGCCCCCGCTCCAGCATCCGGCTGCGTGCCGTCCGCTCCCAGGCGCGGACGGCACGCGGCCGGCAGCACCGGTAGGTGAACACGATGACTACAGACCCGGCCCTCCAGTTCGCGGTGAGCACCGACCCCGGTGGCGCGGCGGTGCTGCACGTGCGCGGCGAGGCGGACCTGGCCACCGCCGAAGCGCTGCGCGAGCGCCTGCTCGCCGAGTTCGCCCGCCACGACCACCTCGTGGTGGACCTCTCGCGCGCGATGCTCTACGACGGCGCCGCGCTGCGCGCCCTGCATGCCCTTTACCGCGAAGCGGTGCGCACCCGCCGCCAGCCGCCCGCGCTGCGCGGGGTACGCCCTCTGCTGGCCAAGGCCCTCAAAGCCACCGGCATGCACACCCTCTTCCCCCGCCAGGACCACCCCCCTTTCCCCCCGGCGCGCACCACCCGCCCCCGCACGAGGCGTCCCGAACCGCTGCCCACCGCCGCATGACCAGCACGAACACGTAAATCCAGCACGCCAGGTGACACCATGCGTCCCGAACGACCCGACCACTACGCCACCCTCGGCCTGCCCACCACGGCGACCCTGGGGCAGATCGCCCACGCCTACCGCGCCCTGGTACGCACACTGCACCCCGACACCGCCGCCGCGCCCGGCGACACCCTGGCCCGGTTCACCGCCGTCACCACCGCCTACCAGGTCCTGCACGACCCGGCCCGCCGCGCCGCCTACGACCGGACCCGACACACCCCACCCCCGGCCCCGCCGCCACCCGCCGCGCCCCGGACCCGCACCGCCATCCACGTCACCGTCCTGCCTCCACCGGCCCCCGACGCGATCACCGCCAGCACGCCGTCACGGCGCGACATACCCCCGCCCCTGCTGCGCGCAGGACCGACCCGTGTCAGCCCTCTCCCACACCGCGGACCCTGACGCCCAACAGCGTCGAACACGGCGAACCGATACATCCCCGACCCACCCCGACATGATGGGAGGCGGTGTGACGCTCACCGAGCACGAGCGGCAGGCGCTACGGCGCATCGCCCGCGACCTGGCCCGGGATGACCCGCGCCTGGCACGCCTGCTCACAAGGCCGCGCCACACCCGCCGCCGCCGTCGCCTCACCGCACTGGCACTTACCCTGGCGATGCTGGCCGTCCTCGCCCTGAGCATCGCCCTCACCGCGTGATGCGCCCGGCGAAAAACCGCTGCCAAACCCGGTCTTCGCGGGGATGGAACAGGAGCTCAGGCGCGGCCCGGGCCGACCCTGGAGCGGGCCGGATCACCTACGGCAGCGCGGTCGCAGACGAGGAGCAGCCGTGACGCATCTGCAGAAGATCGTCGAGTATGCGCGGAGCATGTCGCACCGCACCTGCCGACCCGAACACGAGCATTGGAGATACGGCTCGTTCTATGAGGTGGTCCTGGCCCACGGCCGCGTCTTCGAGCCCGCACCGCTTCCCGACACGGTGTACCCGGCGCTGCCCGGACACTGCTTCCAGGCCGCCGCGATCCTCTCGGACCTCCACGGCATGGCGTATGTGGAAGGCCTGGCCCTGCTGCCGGACGCCCAGACGGTGATCGAGCACGCCTGGTGCACCACATGGCTGGGCCAAGTCGTCGACCCGAGCCTGGGCGGGAACACGGCGGCGGCCTACCTCGGCATCGCCTTCACCCTGCAGTTCCGCCACCAGGCCGTGGCCCGCACCGGGAACAGGTGGCCGGTTCTGCTCGCCGACCAGGACGGCGGCCGGTCCCCCACCCGCGACATCCTCGAGCACGGCCTTCCGGACGCGGCGACCGTGCCGCTCGTCGGCACACCGCTGGCCAGCCCGGTCCAGCCGGCGAGCACCAACCCGCCCAGCACACCCGACCCCCGTGCATGGCTCGGGTTCACGGCCACCGGCGCCTACGACGGCCCGTGGCCAGCGACCCTCGGGGCGCCCCCGCCGGGCGAGGAAACCCGCAACTTCACCCCGGCGCGACCGCACTGAGGACAACGCTGTGACCGACACAATCGGACCATGGGGCGAGATCGGCAACGGCGCGGCGGCGCACGATTCCCGGCAAGTACAGACGCAACGGCGGCGGGCTCGCGCTCGGCGCGGCCCCGGCCCACGCGGGCCGTTCGGCCCCGCAACCCCCGCGCCGAACCAGGCGATACGAGACCACACGTCCAGCCACTGCTCCAACGGCGACCAAGTGCCAGGTGGTCCGAGCCCCACGGCTCAAGCCGCAAAGTCGCCATATAGATCTGAAAAGGATCGCCAGATTGGTCTGCAATTGGCCACTGCGCTGCAGGTTACGGTGATCGCCTTCGCCAGTTCGCGCTGAATCTCTCACGTATGGAGAGGCTGTCGCAAGGTCGTCCGACTCACTGCCAGCTCTACGCTTAATCGGCTGGTCAGTGGCGGTGTGCTACGGGACGAGGATGACCTTGCCACTGACCGTGCCGGACTCGGCGAGACGCAGGGCGTCGGCGGCCTGGGCGAGGGGGAACTGTGCGGCTATCGCTGCACGGATGTCGCCGTGGCGCATGGCGGTGAAGACCTGCGTCAGGTCGGCGCGCAGGCGCGCGCGGAAGCGATTCTTCGCCAGGGCCTTGCCTGCCCAGACATTGAAGAAGTAGGCGCGGCGCCCGTTGGGCAAGGCGTTCCACATCCACACGCGCCCAAGGAGCTTAAGCACCGGCCACTGCTTGGAGCCTGAGTCGTCGCGGGTGGAGGCGCTGCCGTAGGAGACGAGTGTGCCTCCGGAGGCGAGCAGGTGCCAGGAGTCGATCAGGCTTCGGCCGCCGACGTGATCGAAGACTGCGTCCACGCCGCCGGGCGCCAGTTCCCGTACGCGTGTCGGGATGTCCTCGGTGCGGTAGTCGACGGGCGTCACTCCTAGGGCGCGCAGCGCATCGTGGTGGCGCGCGGAAGCCGTACCGATGACCCGTACCCCGGCGGCGAGTGCGAGTTGCACCAGGATCGAGCCCACGCCGCCGTTGGCTCCATGCACGAGGATCGTCTGTCCGCTGCGCACGCGGGCCCTGCGGTGCAGCATCTGCCAGGCGGTGATGCCGTTGACGACGGCGGTCTCCGCCTCAGCTGCTCCGAGCCCTTCAGGCACCTCGACCACATCGGCCGCGTCGAGCACGACGTGGCTGGCCCAGCCGCCGGTCTTCGTCAGCGCGGCCACCCGGGCGCCGATGAGATCGCGCCGGACTTCGCCGCCGACTGCCTGCACCGTTCCGACCACGTCGTATCCGGGAACGAACGGGAACGGCGGCTGGTCGTAGTAGCGGCCGCGGCGCATCTGCTGCTCGGCGAACGACACACCCGTCGCCTCCATGCGCACGACCACCTGTCCCGGGCCGGGCGCCGGGACCGGGCCGCGGCGCAGTTCCAGTCCGGCGGGCTCCACGATGCCGGGCAGGACCACTTCGACGCGCTCTTCGATCGTCATCTCAGACCTCCGGTGTATGCCATCTAGTTTGATGTGTGTGGTTAGCCACTCACTCTTAAGCTCGAAAGAAGGGCGGAGCGTGGCGCCCCGCCAAGAGGGACCCAGGTCCACATGATCGTGATCGACGAGGTGTCGATGCTGGACGCGGGACCGTCTGTCGTTCGTCGCCGCCCGCAGCGAGCCGACCGCGGGTTCAGTAGTGCCTGATGTCTGCAGTCAGGGTCCTGGCCCACGGGGCGTCCACCTCGTCGGCACTCATCGACACGATCAAGTGGCACAGCATGCCGCGCGCGAAAAAGTCCTGGACCTGGTGCTCGTCGCCCCCAGAGGCGCCGCGCACGTACTCGACCACACGCGCGTAACCCCGCCGCACAGCCTCCCGCACCGCCGGCTCGGAGACGGCCGCCGCCTGCGCATGCAACTGGACGAGCACCAGGTCGTTGTCTGTGATCAGCTTGGCGTAGGCGTCTCCCATGGCGGCGAGCACCACCTCGGCGCTGCCGCCCCGCGCCTCGGCGACGGCCTGTTCCAGGCAGGCGCGGACCTGGACGAAGCACCGTTCGACGACCGCGACGAACAGCGATTCCTTGTTGGGAAAGAGCCGGTAGACGTATGCCTGGGAGATCCCGGCCTCCTTCGCGACCTCGGTCGTAGTGGTGCCGAAGTAGCCGCGGGCAGCGAAGGTACCGATCGCCGTGCGCAGCACGGCCTCACGGCGCTCCTCGGCTGTAGACAACTGGCGGGTGCGGGCGGGCGTCATGTGAGTAATAAACCACTCATAGGCTTGGGCGTCAAGCCTGGAGAGAGCGCGCCGATTTCGCCGGGAGTCCGCCCGACTCTCGGGCGCGCCGTGTGGAACGCAGCCCGAGCGGCAGACGCTCTGCACATCACCGAGTGCGCCGAGGTCATCCTGAAGTCACGCCTCGGGCTTCGCGCCGATGACAACCGTGGCTCCCAGTTCGTCGCAACTGGCCAGGTTCGCACTCAGGCCACCACGAGTCATCACTGCCGCGATGTCCGGCGCCTGTTGCTCGCTCGACTCCACGAGCAGGTGGCCTCCCGGTGCGAGCCAGGCGGGAGCTGATGCGGCGACCCGGCGCAGGGTGTCGAGACCGTCCATGCCACCGTCGAGAGCCACGCGCGGTTCGTGGATGCGGGCCTCGGGCGGGAGCAGGGCTACTTGGCCAGTGGGTACGTAAGGCGCATTGGCGACGAGGACGTCGACACGTCCGCGTAGATCGTCAGGCAGGGGCGCGAACAGGTCGCCCTCATACACGCGGCCGACGTCGGCCAGATTGCGCCGCGCGCACCGGACTGCGGCCGGATCGATGTCGGCGGCGTGAAGTTCGATCCCTGCCACGGTCGACGCGAGCACCGCGCCGACGGCTCCTGAGCCGCAGCAAAGGTCGACGACGACCCTGCTGGGGCGGGCGAGGGCGATGGCTTGGCGGGCAAGGAATTCGGTTCGGCGTCGGGGTACGAATACGCCGGGTTCGACGGCGATGCGCAGGCCGCAAAACTCGGCCCACCCGACGACGTGCTCGAGGGGCAGGCCCGCGATGCGTCGGTCGACCATGGCGGCCAGGTCGGCGGGGGTCTCCGCGGCCGCCATGAGGAGGCTCGCCTCGTCTTCGGCGAAGACACAGCCGGCTGCGCGTAGCGCGGTGACGAGAGCGGAGTAGAAGTCTGACGAAGCGTCTGGGGATGTTGCAGTGGACATGAACGCCTTTCGGGATCCCGACGGGCGCTCTCCCGATCCGCCTACTGCTGGCGGACCACGCAGCCGCAGGAGGAGAGCACCCTGCCTGAACGAGCGGAAATGGGGCTCACCTCCTTCAAGTCGACTCCGATGCCTGATGTAACGGCAGACCAAGATTACACGCTCTCCGGGTTGCTGAAGGGCCCGATTGCCTGCACTACACCGGACCAGGTGGTGCAGGCGGGGGCCGATGGTCCATCCCGTGCCAGGTCGGGGACACGAACGGCGCGAGGGTCGTGGCGAAGTAGGTGGCGCCGGCCGCGATGAGGGTCGCCCGGAGCCCGACCGTTTCCGTGAGCGCTCCCGCGATCAGCGAGCCGAACGGGATGCCGATCCACGCGCTGGCCTTGATCGTCCCGAGCACGCGTGCGTGGAGGTGCGGCGGGACGCGCTCGTACGACAGCGCGCCGATGATCGGATTGATCGCGCCGCCCGAGAGCCCGACGAAGGCGAAGACGGCCAGGATCGGCGAGAGCGTCCCGGCCAGCACGAGGACCGCGAACCGCGGCGCGCCGCTCAACAGCCAGCCGACCGAGTACGTGGCACGGCGGGGCAGGCGAGGGCCGAGCCAGGCGCCTGCGATGTTGCCGATCAGCGCGCCGATCTCCATGGCACCGGCGATCAGTCCGAGGGAGGAGGGGCTGTGCAGATGCGAGCGGACCCAGACGGGCAGCAGCACCGCGCTGAGCCCTTGGTCCAACAGATTGGCGACGGCGACCATGGCGATGATGCCGACCAACAGCCGGTCAGTGCGGATGAACCGCAGTCCTTCGCCGAGCTGGCCGAGGTATCCACGGTCGCTCGGCGCCGTCGCGGGCGCGGCGATCTCGGTGGGCAGGAGGGCGGCGATCAGCAGCGCCGCCACGGCGAAGGTAATCCCGTCGGCGAGCACGACGACCGGGGCTCCGGCAGCCGTGATGAGGATGCCTGCGAGTGGGGCGCCGAGGACCAGGCCAGCGCGGCCCGCGCCGGTTGACAGCCCGGCGGCGCGTTCGAGCGGGACGCCGCCTACCTTCGCAGCACCGGGCACAAGCACGTTGGCCGCGCAGTCGGCCAGCCCGCGTACAGCACCGGCGACGCCAACAAGGGCCGCTAAGGCGCCCAGCGGCAGCAAGCCGGCGGCGTAGAGCGCCGGGATCGCGCAGACGACAGGTGCGGCGGCGGCGTTTCCGGCGATGCAGGCCCGGCGTGCGCCGAGGCGGTCGACCAGCGGTCCGGCCAGCGCTTGCAGAGCGACGTATGGCGCCGTCTCGGCGAAGGCCACCGTCCCGGTCCGCGCCGCGCTTCCGGTGGTCGTCAACACCATCCAGGGGATGGCCAGTTGCGACATGGCCGTGCCCAGCAGCGAGATGAGGGACGCGGAGAGCAGGGCGGCGAGGGGGCGACGGGCGAAGGCGACGACCGGAGCAGCCGTGCCCGCGCGCGCGGCGGCGAGGTCGACCGAGCTTGAGGCGACAGCGAATACGGCGCCCGAGTGCGAGTCGACTGACCTTAAGGCGGTCGAGTTCGAGCTGACCGAGCTCGAGGCGCCCGAGCTTGAGGCGCCCGAGCTTGAGCCGACTGAGCTTGACGCGGTCGAGTGTGAGTCAGCAGGTACGGCGTCGTGGGCGTGGGAGCGGGCGGGCGGGATCCACGCGGCGGCCTTCTCTTGCTCGATCCCGGTCACGAGCTCGGTTCCGCGATCTCGTCGGGCAGGAGCTGGAACTGGAGCACGGCGCGGACGGTTCCTGGCTGCGGATCGGGGTCTCCCGGTTCGCGGCGGTACCGGGCGGCGAGCGCGTTGATCTCCTCGGCGAGCGCGCGTGCTTCGCCCTCGCTGAGCCGCAGCGCCCAGTCGCTGAACTGCCAGGGCCGCGACGGCGACTCCTCGCGTGCGGCTGCGAGCCCATCTACGTACCCGAGCATCCGCTGGTAGTAGCCCTCGACGGCAATGTGCAGGTACTGTTCGGCGAGTTCGACCGTCTCGGTGTCGCTTGGATCGAACTCGCCGGGCACCCGGAACGTGAATTCGGTCGCATGGTGCAGCGCCCGCCACCATCGGTCCCGGCCGTTGCCGCGCGCGGTGTCCTCGACGATGAACCCGTGCTCGGCAAGCACCCGCAGGTGATAGCTGGTCACGCCGCTGGACTCGCCGATCCGATGGGCCAGCCCGGTGGCGGTCGCCGGCCCGTCGACCTGAAGCAGGCGCAGCAGCCTAATGCGCACCGGGTGGACGAGCCCGCGCAGCCGTTCGGGCGTGAGCACCACGTCGTGGCAGGGATCGACCCAGCCGGGCGCGGGGCTCGGCAGCCCGGTGCCCCCGCGGGCGCGGGGCGGCGACTGGTCGCTCATCTTCCCACCGTATCGCAAAGGGAATTCTGCAAAGATTTCTTTGCGCAATAGGGAAGCAGCCAATACCGAGTTGTGACAGGCGGCGGCCAACAGGACGACGGCTGGGTGGCGATGGCAAGACGACCGGTCGTTTTGAATCTGATACCGGTGACTGAGCTGATCGCTGGTGAACGGCCGAACGCTGGAGGGATGACGACCGGTCGTCTTAGCTGCGATAGATGAGGATGGCGAGACGACTGGTCGTTTTAACGGTGGGCGAGCGTCGAGGAATGAGGGTGGCCAACCGGACCGCTGGGCGACTGGCGCGACTGGCGAAGCTGACCGGTCGTCTGAAGTCGTGGGACGGCGAGGGAAGATGGCCGGTCGTCTTAAGTCGTGGGGCGGCGAGGGTGCCTACCAGTCGGCGATCCGGACGGCGCCGACGACCTCACCGCCGCCGAGGACGGGGACGGTGCCGAGCCGGTCGAGGGCTTCCGAACGAACGCCGAGGCGGCGCAGCGCTTCCGCGAGGACGACCGGCTTGGCGCGGGTCGAGCCGTCGGAGATCTTGAAGGCGACGGCGCGTCCGTCGGGAAGCGCGGCCGCGTGGACCGCTTCGGCGCCGGTCTTCGCGATCAGTCCGGCGACCGCCCGCATGACCTTGGTGTCGAACCGCCTGTTTCCGGCGACGTACTCGGGGTGGGCGCGCATCGCGTCGGCGACGCGGCGGGGGTTGGTACCGGGCTCGGCGGTGACGCACGCGCGGAACGCCCGGGCGAGGCCGACCAGGGAGATTCCGAGCAGCGGAGCCCCGCATCCGTCGATCGCGTCGTAGGCGATCTCCTCGTCGGCCAGGCGCTCGATCGCGGCACGTATCGACAGCTGGACCGGGTGCCCGGGGTCGAGGTAGTTCTCGATGTCCCAGCCGTTGCGCACGCAGGTGGCGAGCATCGCCGCGTGCTTTCCGGAGCAGTTGGCCAAGATGGCCTGCGGCTTGCCGCCTCGCATCTCGTAGGCGAGCCGCGACGGGTCGTCGAGCGGCAGCCCGGGTGTGTTGCGCAGCGCCGTCTCGTCGAGCCCGGCGGCGGCCAGCATCTTGCGGGCCGTGTCGATGTGGAACGGCTCGCCGGCGTGGCTGGCGGCGGCCAGGGCGAGCTGTTCGCGGGTGACCTCGAGGCCCGCGTCGAGCATGCCGGCCGCCTGCATCGGCTTGTTGGAGGAGCGCGGCAGCAGCGGTGCGTTGACGTCGCCGAGCGCGAGGCGGACCGAACCGTCCGCACCGAGCAGGACCAGCGTGCCCCGATGGACTCCCTCCACGAAGCCGGACCGGACTATCTCGGCCAGGACCTCGTCGGCGGCAGGGCGCGCGCCGACGGGCACGCGGGCAGGGGTGTTCGCGATGGACATGGGGCGCCGATTCTCCGCTCTCGTACGACGAGGCGGCCGGTCCCTTATTCCCCGACGAGCAGGTCGTCGACGGCCGCCTCGCCCACACGGTATCGGCGGGCGAGCTCGGTGGCACACTCGTCGGCGGCGCGCTGGACTTTGTGCCGCAAATCGGACACCTCGCGCTCGTAGTCGGCGAGCGCCGCGGCGGCCGACCGCAGGGTCATTTCGGGGCAGTCGCCCAGGTCCGGCACCGCCAGCTCGCGCAGCCTCGCCTCCAACGCGACCCGGTATTCGCCGGGCGGCGCGGTGCGGGCGAGCGCGACATGGCGGGCGGAGGCGGTCCGGGCGGGCGGCGCGTCGGCCAGGATCTCGGTGAGGCGGTTGACCAGCGGGCCGGCGTCGGCGTCGGTGCGGCGGGCGGATTCGGCGGCGATTATGTCGATCCGCCCGTGCAGCACGCGGCGCAGGTAGGACAGGTCGCCCTCCTCCGCCAGCGCGTCGGCCCGCCGCCCGCGCAGTTCGGCGAGCGGCAGTGTGCCGAGGCCGGAGGTGAATCCGGCCGCCAGAACCCGGTCGAGCCGGCGCGAACTCCCGGGTGTCTGCTCGCGGCGTCTCGGTTCGGTCATCGAACCCCCACACGGAGCTTCGGGGGAGGTCGCTCCCCCGGGTCTCGGGCCCGGCATGGCCGCCGGGCTCTGTGCATCGTTGCATGCGGGATGTCCTGATCGCCGGGTTCGGTGCAAGTGTCACCCAGTTGGATGAGCATCATCGAGCGTTGAGCCGCCCTTCGGGTACTGCCGAGGGGGTGGCGCGGCGAACGCGGTGCGGAATCGCGCGTCAGCGGGCGCGCAAACGCTCGCGGGCGGTGCCACCCGCGTCCGGAGAGACGATGACCTCCTGCGCCGCCGGAACGCCGCCGGCCTGAAGCACGGCGTCAACCGGTACCGTGCGCTTGACCAGGGCGAGCGCGATCGGGCCGAGTTCGTAGTGCCGCGCGCTCGAGGTGACAGTGCCGACCTGGCGGCCGTCGTGCTCCACGGGATCGCCGTGCGCGGGCAGGTGCTCGGGCGTGCCGTCGAGGTGCAGGAAGACCAGGCGGCGCGGCGGATGCCCCAGGTTCTCCACCCGGGCCACGGTCTCCTGGCCGCGGTAGCAGCCCTTGTCGAGATGGACCGCGCTGCCGATCCAACCCAGTTCGTGCGGGATGGTCCGGGCGTCGGTCTCGAACCCCGCGCGCGGGCGGTGCGACGCGATCCGCAGCGCGTCGTAGGCCCAGATCCCGGCCGGGTCACGGCGGGCGGCGGCGTAATCGGCCAGACCGGCGCGGGGGAGGAAGAGTTCGCGGCCGGGGGCGGAGTCGACGAAGGGAGCGGGGCGGCGAGCGAGGATGGCGGACGAGTCTGACGCGCCGTCGGGCGACTCGACGGAGGCGGATTCGGATGTGTCGGCGCCGGCTTCATAAACGACCGCGTAGTCCGCGGTGACGTCCTCGGGCTCGACGTCGAGCATGAACCTCATGCGGTTCAGGAACTCCGCGAGCGGACCGGCCGCGCCGGGCTCGACGTGCGCCCAAGTCGCCTCGCCGTCGTCGACGAGGTAGAGCGCGTGCTCGATGCGCCCTTGGGGATCGAGCAGCAATGCTTCAGTCGCGGTGTGCGGCTTCAGCTCGATCAGGTGCTGGCTGAGCAGTGAGTGCAGCCAGCTGAGACGGTCCTTCCCGCCGATGCGGACGACGCCACGGTGCGACAGGTCGACGAATCCGCGCCCCTGTGCCAGGGCGCGCTGCTCCGTGTGCGGGTTGCCGTAGTGCGCCGCGACCTCCTCGTCCGGGGGATCGGCGGCGACGGCGCCCGGCAGATCGAGCAGGGGACTACGCATAGTCGTGGCAACTCCGATGTCGCGGGGCTTGTTCCCTGAGCTCATCGCGCAGGTTCGCCGTCGGTAGCGGCGCAGCGGGCACAGCGGCCGAAGATGGCGAAGTGCGCGACGTCGGTCTCGAACCCGCGCTCCTGCTTGAGCCGCGCCACCAGCGGATCGGCGACGGACGCGGACGTCTCCTCCACCTCGCCGCATACCCGGCAGACCAGGTGCAGGTGCTGTTTCTCGGCTGCCGCGTGGTAGATGGGCGCGCCGTGGCCCAGGTGGGTGTGGGTCACCAGGCCGAGCTCTTCCAGCAGTTCGAGCGTGCGGTACACCGTCGACAGGTTCACCGAGCTGGCCGTGCGCTGGACCTCCGCGCAGATCGCGTCGGGCGTCGCGTGCTCCAGGCCGGTCACCGCGCTGAGCACCAGTTGGCGGGCGGGGGTCAGTCGGTACCCTTTCGCCCGCAGCTGCCTGGTCAGGTCGGCCTGCGCGCCACTGCTGCTCACACCCCGAGTGTAAGTCTGACCCGGGCCGATCCGACCCGGCCGCGGCTGGTCGCGCTACCGGGCCGCTAGCCGTCTGTCCGCTTGAGTTGCGCGGCGAGGTGGTTCTGCAGCGGCTGGCCCATCGCCGCCATGTCGAACGTCCAGAGCAGGTCGCCCTTGACCAGGCCGTAGAGCCGGTGGCCGCTGGAGTACTCCTTGGCGGTGGCGGTGCGGGCGACGGCGTCGGTGCGCAGCTCGATCTTGCCGTTGTCCAGCTCGCCGTGCCAGATCTCGACGATGCCGGTCGGGTGGGCGAGCACCACCTCGAGGGTGCCGTCGGGCTGCGGGCGCCAATAACCGTGCTCGCGGGCCAGCGGCCGGATCTTCTCCCCCTGCTCGTCGAGCAGCCAGGACCGCGACTCGTAATCCAGGAACGTCTTGCCCGGCACGTAGCCGAAGCTGACCTCCTGCCCGAAGCGGAAGTCCTTGATCGTCGGGTACTGGCCGAGCCCCGCGCCGACCCACCGGCCGAGCAGGAAGGCCACCGGGAGCAGCGCCGGGTCCAAGTCGTCTGGGATCTCGAAGGGCATCGCGGGCGCCTAGCGGCTCTGGCCCTTGAAGAGCTTGACCACGACGAACCCGGCGAACCAGGTGACGAGCAGGAAGACCACCACGAGCAGGGCGGTGAAGAAAGTCTCCACGGTCGGTGCGCTCCTGTGCTTGATCGCCCTCGGCCGGGTCCGGGAGCGGCGTCTGTGGGACAGGCCCGCTGCGGGGGGCCTAAGTCCGTGCCGTCAGTCTATGGGCACGGCCCTCGGGGACCGTACCGCCTTCACCTGCGCGCTGTTGTGACGCTCGCTACGCCCGGGGCCTGCTGAGAAAATAAGCTCATGGCATGGTGAGAAAACTGATCGTCAAAGTCACCGCGGGAGCCGACGCGCCGGAGCGCTGCTCCCAGGCGTTCACCGTCGCGGCGGTCGGCGTGGCGTCGGGCGCCGAGGTGTCGCTGTGGCTGACCGGCGAGTCCGCGTGGTTCGCGCTGCCGGGCCGGGCCGAGCAGTTCGAGCTGCCACACGCCGCCCCGCTCGGCGAGCTGCTCGAGGCGGTTGCCGCCGGGGGCACGGTGACCCTGTGCACGCAGTGCGCCGCGCGCCGCGAGATCACCGAGAAAGACCTGCGCCCCGGCGTCAGGATCGCCGGGGCGCAGGTCTTCGTGCAGGAAGTGCTGGAGGACGGAGTCCAGGCGCTGGTCTACTGACCTGCGCCCGCTTGGCCGGCTACCAGCCGCCGGATCGGTCCCGGTCCGGTCAGACCGCGATCAGGACCTCGGCCACCTCGCCCTGAGTGGCGACGACCGCCCGGTCGGCGGTGGCGCCAGGAACCAGGGCGCGCAGCGTCCACGTCCCCGGAGCGGCGAAGAACCGGAAGGCGCCGGTCGCCGAGGTGGGCACCTCGGCGGTGAACTCGCCGTCCGCGTTGAGCAGGCGCACGTACCCGGTCACCGGAGTGCCGTCGCGCTGGATCGCGCCCTCGATGATCGTTTCCTTGGCCACGTCGATTCCCTCCCTGGACAGACCGCCGGTGGTAGCACCGCACATGTCGCTGCTCTCCTTCGCTGCTTGCGCGTGCGCGCGGATCAGGCGCCGAGCTCGATCGGCACGCCGACCAGCGAGCCGTACTCGGTCCACGAGCCGTCGTAGTTCTTCACGTTGGGCTGGCCGAGCAGCTCGTGCAGCACGAACCAGGTGTGCGCCGAGCGCTCGCCGATGCGGCAGTAGGCGATGGTGTCCTTGGACAGGTCCACGCCCTCGGTCTCGTACAGCTCCTTGAGCTCGTCGTCCGACTTGAAGGTGCCGTCGTCGTTGGCCGCCTTCGACCACGGGATGTTCTTGGCGGTCGGCACGTGGCCCGGGCGCTGCGACTGCTCCTGCGGCAGGTGGGCGGGTGCGAGCAGCTTGCCGGAGAACTCGTCCGGGGAGCGCACGTCCACCAGGTTCTTCGTTCCGATCGAGGCGACGACCTCGTCCCGGAAGGCCCGGATCGTCAGGTCCTGCGGCTGGGCGGTGTAGCTGGTGGCGGCGCGGGTGGGGATCTCCTCGACCAGATCGCGCGAGTCCAGCTCCCACTTCTTGCGGCCGCCGTCGAGCAGCTTCACGTCCCGGTGGCCGTAGAGCTTGAAGTACCAGAGAGCGTAGGAGGCGAACCAGTTGTTGTTGCCTCCGTAGAGCACGACGGTGTCGTCGTTGCCGATGCCGCGCTCCGACAGCAGCGCCTCGAACTGCTCCTTCGAGACGAAGTCACGGCGCACCGGGTCCTGCAGGTCCTTCTTCCAGTCGATCCGGATCGCGTTGCGGATGTGGTTCTTTTCGTACGCGGCGGTGTCCTCGTCCACCTCGACGATGGCGACGTGCGGGTCGTCGAGGTGCGCCTCCACCCAGTCTGCGTCGACCAGGACGTCGGTGCGGCTCATGAGTTCTTCCTCCAGGGCGTTGTGGTGCCGATTCGCGTGGACGCTGCTTCTTGTTCGTTCGGGCCCGGCGGGCGCACTGCGGCCCGGGAGCTCTTCGAGGGCGTGCGCGGCGAGCAGGGGCTCGACAGCCGCGCGGAACGGCGAGCCGTTCAGAACGAGGTCAGCGACAACACAGACAGGCGGCGACGCGGCACAGATCCACGGCGCGGCGCTTGGTCAGCTCTGCCTGGGGCCTCATGCCGTCGATATTAGGTAACGCGGGTGTGACCTGTCACGAATGTCCCACATCGCGAGACGTCTGTCTCACAAATGTATCGCGATTCGGCCGAATTCCGTGAAACCGCTGGTAGGCGTCCCGGTGCATCGCGGTGCTGGGTCAGCGCAACTGGTCGCGCAGTGTGGCGAGCCGCGTGAGGTCGGTGCGGTTGGCCGCGCCGAGCTTGGCGTAGACGTAGGCCAGGTGCGTCTTGACGGTGCCGCGGCTGATGTAGAGCCGCGCCGCGATCTCGGGGTTGCTCAGGCCCTGTGCCGCGAGCTCGACGACCGACTGCTCCGTCGGGGTCAGGCTGCCCCAACCGGTCGAGGGGCGGCGACGCGGTCCGCGGGCCCGCTGCGCAAGCGCGATCGCGCCGGGCAGATCCATCCCGGGGTCCGGCGCCGCTCGTGCCGGCCGTGGCCGGCGGCGGCGCTCGGCTCTTCGAAGACGGCCTACCGGCCAGCGACTGGACACTCGCCGACCTATCGACCACTGACTCCGGCGCGATGTGCGCGCTGTATGACCGCACGCGCTAATCACCCGGCCGACTTCACCGTGGCGCTCACCCAGACCTGCCGCACGCCTGCTCAGACAGCCACCCGTACGACACCTTCGACTGGAATGGACTGTAGGCGGGCTGATGGAGAGGGCGGGGCTGCTGGACGCGTCCCTACGGATGCGTGATGTGCATCAGGTTCGTGCCGTCGGGCAGGGTCACGTCGATCGCCGAGACGCGGTCCGGAGAGAAGGACGACGTGGCCGGGATGGTGAACGATCCGCCTGACGGGGCGTTCCACGTCCCGGCCTGCTCGGTGCGCCCGTCGGCACCCCACACGACCATCGAGCACTTGTAGCCCTTGGGCACGCCTTCCATCTTCAGGCTGATCCGTGAGCCCCAGGTGGCCGGAGTGACGTCCGCGATCGCCTTGATGTCGTCGGCGGCGCTCGCGTGGTACGGGTTCATCACGACGACTGTCGCGCTCCACGCGGTCGAGGTTGCGGCGTGCGTGGACATGCTCACCCCGACCGCCGAACCGGCCGCGGCCAGGATCACGCAGGCGGCGGCGAGGGCGAGCCTGGTACGTCGGGGACGGTCGCGAGCGACGCGGCGCTCCGCGTGCGTCGCCTCCGCGGACTGCTGCCGCGAGCTGGCGAGCACTCGGCCGAGGACCGCCGGCTCCGGACGTACCGGACCGTATACCGCCTCCTGCTCGGTGACCATAGCCATCAGCGGCACCAGGTCGGCGAGCTCGGCGTACTCGGACCGGCAGCTCTCGCACTCGGACAGGTGGAACGAGACCTCGTCGGCCTCGGCCGGCTCGAGTCCGCCGAGCAGGTATGCGCCCACCGCCTCCCGCAGTCGCGGGTCGTATGCACGGGTACAGCGGGGAACACGGTGACTGTGACTGTTCATGGCGTGATCCCCCTTTCTTGACAGGCGAGGCGTAAGGCGCGAAGGGCATAGAAGGTACGTGACTTGACGGTTCCGGGCGGGATACCGAGCGCGGCGGCGGTCTCCGCGACGGTCGACCGCCGGTAGTACACCTCGATAAGCACGGCTCTGTGCTCGGCACTGAGTGCGGCCAGCGCGTCGGCGACTTCCCACGCCCGGAGGGTGTCCTCGTAGGGGTCGTCCCCCTCGTCGGGTCCCTCGGTGTAGTCGGTCAGCTCGGTCTCGTTCGGCCGGGCCGCGCGTGCACGGGCGTCATCCACCACCAGGTTGCGCGCGACCGTGCACAGCCAGGCCCGCACCGAACCGCGCCCCGGTTCGAACACGGAGGGCCTGCGCCAGGCGCGCAGCATGGTCTCCTGCAGCAGATCCTCAGCCCGCGCCCGGTCCCGGGTGAGCCTGAGCAGGTACGCCAGGACGGGACCCGAATGCTCGGCGTACAGCACACGCAGCGCTGACTCGTCGAGGACTTCGGTTTCCGCCGCCACATTGAAAACACGTGCGGAATCGTCGGTCCGTTCAACCGGGCCGCCGGGATCCCCCGCTGAACCGGCGCGTGGCCGCATCCGTGTCCAGTGCATGAACAGATCCTCGCGCATGATGGGCGCCGTCGTCACGGCTGCGTTTCTCGCGTGCGCGGCCGCCTGCTCCAGTTCGGGCTCCGGAAGTACCCCGCCGGGCGCGGCCACCAGTTCGACGCCGCCCGGGTCCGGGGGCGCGACGGCCCCGTCGAGCAGCGCCGACTCCATCACCATCTCGGGATTCGCGTTCAGCGTCCCGAAATCGGTGGCCCCTGGGGCGACCGTCACGGTGACGAACAAAGACTCGGTCGAGCACACGGTGACCGCAGACTCCGGCAACGCTTTCGACGTCACCATCCCCGCAGGTGGCACGGCAAGCTTCAAGGCGCCGACGACGGCCGGTTCCTACCCGTTCCACTGCACCGTTCACCCGTTCATGAAGGCGACGCTCGTCGTGTCGGGCAGCTAGGGGCCTGACCTTTCGAACTCGGCTACTGGGTCTGGGTCGCGGTGGTCTGGCTGAGCGCGACGTTGTGGCCGGTCGCGATGATGTCCGCGGCGGTCGAGGTGAGGACGAGGCTCTTGAGCTGGATGCCGAAGGGCAGCGTGCCGAGTGGGATCTTGACGTCGAAGCTGGTCGGGGTGACTGCCTGCACCAGGCTGCCCAGCCCTCCCGCGTCGACGCCGGCCGACTTGAGCTCGATCGTGTTGCCCGGCAGCAGGGTCGCCGCGACCTGGGCAGAGACCGAGGCGCCGAGCAGGCTGTAGGTAGCCTTCAACTGCCCGGCGGAGCCCTGGCTCACCGTGACGGTGCCGATGTTCTGCACCTGGTTGCTGACTGCCTTGGACAGGTCTGAGTAACTGAGGATCGCAGTAGCGGTCAGGTTGTCGACGGTCGCGCTGTTGTAGCCGGACGAAACGTGTACGCCGTTCAGGTCGGCGTGGATGTCCGAGATCGGGACGCCCGAAGCGACGAGGCCGCGGATGTCGACGGTCACGTGCGGGAAGTCGCGCGAGACCACCTGCGTGAGGAAGGGGAACCCGTCGATCGAGACGCCGGGCGTCTGGGACAGGTTCTGATCCTTCTTGATCTGCGAGGCGAGGGTGTTCTCGGTCACCACGACGCCGATCCGGTCGGCGGCGACGAGCAGCCCGAGCAGGATCACCAGCGCGATGATCCAGCGCCGTCCGCGGCGTCGTGGACGCGGTGGACGTCCGGCCGGCGCGGCGTCGGCGGGATAGGCATAGGAAGGCGGTGGCGGGGGCACCGGATTCTGCTCCGGGTAGCCCGAGTAACCGTAGTAGCGATCGGAGTTCTCCGGGTTCGGCGCGGTCACGAAATCGAGCGTAACCGCTCAGCCGGATAGCGGGAGGGAGCAGCGGGAGTTCGTGACCAGTTGGTGGCATAACGCCGCCCTTTAGCGCAAAACCCTTAGCGCACAACCGAAGCCGCGATCGCCGCTCCAACGGCGGCGAAGGCCATCGGGAATGTCTGGGAGCTGATCCGGACGTCGGCGCCCTCCGTGCCGAGCCGGTCCGCGATGCGAGCGGCGACGGCCGCGAGCAGCCCGGCGGCCACTCCGCCGATGGCGCCCCCTTTCGCGCCCGCGGCGGAGGCGAGGCTCAGCGCCGTCAGTGCGCCGACCGCTGCGCCCGCGCCTGCGGCGGCGACCACCCCGATCGCGCGCGTTCCCCCGCCGACCAGCGCGGAGCACAGGACCGCGACGGCTGCGGCGAGCGCGCAGGCGCCGGTCAGTTTCGAGTCCTGGCGTTGGGCGACGAGGTAGCCGGCCGGCAGGGCAGCGAATGCAGCCCCGGCACCGGCGGCGGCTAGTGCCTCGAGGCGGTGCGGGCCTGGCGCTGTGTCAGCTTCTTTGTGCATCAGTTGGTCGGCGGCGAGCAGCACGAAGCCGACCCCGACGGCGGTGGCTATCGCGCCCGGCGCATGCTCGATGTCCAGGCGGTAGGCGATCGCGGAGGCGGCGAGGCCGATCAACGCGACGAGCCCGATGGTGAGGTAGCGCTTAGGCGCACCGGCCGTGCGTTGCCAGCCGATGGCGATCCCGATCTGGCTCAACCCGACGACGACCGCAAGGACCGGGGTTCCGGCGACGGCGCTTATCCCGACGACAACGGCGAGCCCGGCTGCCCCGAAGAC
>NZ_DASZGI010000063.1:0-4537 GCF_035938995.1 Actinocrinis sp. | reverse complement strand
GGCGAACCCGTGCAGGATCATCTGAAGCTCCCGTGTCATCAGACCCCCGGCCTCTGGCGTTCCGGTGCCCGGAGCGTGCGCCGGGTCCAGCGCGTCGACGTCGATACTCACGTACACCGGCCGGTCGCCGACACGCGAGCGTACCCGGTCGATCGCCTGGTCGACGCCGTGCCGCGCGACGTCGTGGGTCGACACGATGGCGAAGCCGAGTCCGTGGTCAGCGGCTACGTCGGACTTGGACGGCAGCGGGCCGCGGATCCCCACGTGCGCGCAGTGGTCGAGCGCGAGCAGCCCCTCCTCGGCTGCGCGGCGGAACGGCGTGGCGTGCGTGAACGGCGCGTTCCAGTACGTGTCCCAGGTATCGAGATGCGCATCGAAGTGCACGAGGGCGATCGGACCGTGCCGGTCATGCACCGCACGCAGCAAAGGCAGCGCGATGGTGTGGTCCCCGCCCAGCGTCACCAATCGCTGCGCGCGGGACAGCGTTTCGCGGGCGACCTGCTCGATCTGCGCGACCGCCTCGTCGATGACGTACGGATTGACGCCCGCGTCGCCGGCATCGGCCACCTGGTGCGCCTTGAAGGGGTGGACATCGAGGGCGGGATGGTACGGGCGCAGCAGTTTCGAACCGCCGCGAATCGCGTGCGGGCCGAAGCGTGCGCCGGGACGATATGAGGTCCCTGAGTCGAACGGCACCCCGAGCACCGCGACGGCCGCTGCGCCCACGTCGTCGAGCCGCGGCAGCCGGGCGAAGGTGTCGGGACCGGCGTAGCGCGGCAACAGGCGCGGATCCGCCTGGACGATCGGGCTGCGCGGCCCGTCCGGCGCATCGCCCTCACCAAGACCATCGACGACATCTGACATGGTTGCCGCCTCTCCGCCCACGACATGCGGTCGCCCGCCCCTTCTCATCGTGACGCGGGCGCGGCGGTTGAGCCAGGCCCTTACACCTGCGCGCCCGGCGACTGGGTCGGGCGGCTCGTTCAGAGCCCTGCGACCGGGGCCGAGAAAGAAGGGAAGGGAACGCGAAAGGCTGCGGCGGCCCGCCGTGGGGACGGGCCGCCGCAGGTTCGGATGCGCGGAGGAACTGCTACAGGGAGCTGACGAGCCGGGCCACGACGCGCCCGATGATCAGGTAGAAGATCGCTGCGAGCCCGTAGTTCAGGAAGACGGCGAGCTTGTAGTTGCCTGGGGTGAACAGATCCTTGAACCACGCCGCCAGCGTGCCGGACCAGTCAGCGTCCGTACTGACGATCGTGTTTCCCGCGTTGGCGCCGATGAGCACGAAGATGATGTGCAACACGATGATCGCTGCGATCACGAAGGCTGCAAGCATGATCGCGCGCCCTGCGGAGCCTTTCGACACGTATTCGGCCATGGCGCCGGGTAACCCGAAACAGCGATTCGAAACGGACGGCTCGAATATCTGTGCACAGCGACTATCTGTGCACAGCGACGGATCGGCTGCGGCGCGCGCCCGGTGCCCGCTTCTGACTAGTCGTGAGGTTCGATCAGCGCGACCGAGTCGGCCGGCGGCGTGGGCTTGGGACGCCGCGGCTCGCGCACTCCGCCGAGGAACGGGGGAGAGTCGGGGTACAGGCGTTCGTAACCGTCATCGCCCAAAGGCCACCGCCTGCGCCGGAAAAGGTTGCGCAGCCTGAGGCTCGGATGGCGGTAGAAGAAACGCCGCATCGCGCGCCGCACCCTCGGCCTGCGCGGTCCCGCCAGGAATGTCCCGAGATGGAGATATGCGCGGAGTCTGCCCATATCCTCATCGTCACGCCGCGCCGCGGTCTACGGAACGCCGCTCGCCCTCAGCGAACACCTCGCGGCCGAATCGTGACCTGGCAGCGGGTGGCGGGCGCTATGGCTGGTGGGTGCTGGCGGCGCCGCGCTCGGGGACTCGGCGTTGGTGGCGTTGGTGGCGCCGGGGACCGGAGGTTGCGCGCTGCGGCCGGAATGGCGCAGCCGTCCGCGTGGCGCCGTACTCGTGGCGACTAGGCGGTGGGTGCTGGTGGCGCTGGGGAGCGGCGGGCCGGAGGTTGCGCGCTGCGGCCGCAGTGGCGCGACCGTCCGCGTGGTGCTGCACGAGTGGCGACCAGGTCGGCGAGTGGCGGCGCGCCGTGCGCACCCGGTCGGCTGGATGCCTGCGCGTGATGGGTGTGGTGGGAGAAGATGTGCCCATGAGTGTGCATGAGAACCTGCTCGGCGGACCGCCGCCCACCCTCCTGCCCGACGACCCCGGGCCGCGCGCCGAACTCGACGGCGGTGCCGATCCGACAAAGGTCGCCGCCGCGCATCCCGCTTCCTCGCTGGCCTGGGCGGTCCTCGCGGAACGGGCGCTGCACAACGCCGAGCCGGTCGCCGCCTATGCGTACGCCCGCACGGGCTACCACCGCGGCCTTGACGCACTGCGGCGCAATGGCTGGAAGGGCCACGGCCCCATCCCCTGGTCACACGAGGGGAACCAGGGCTTCCTGCGCGCGCTCGGAGCGCTGGCGAGGGCGGCCGAGGAAATCGACGACGCTGACGAAGCCCAGCGCTGCGTCCAGTTCCTGCGGGACAGCGACGCGGAAGCCGCGCGCGAGCTCGGGCTCTGAGCGTCCGCCCGGACCAGTGCTCGCGGCGCTCGATGCGATCCGGTGGCCTGCGCTTGGGACGCCGAGGCGGTGCGCGAGCTCGGGCTTTAAGCGTCTGCCCGGACCGCTACTCGCGGCGCTCGATGCGATCCGGTGGCGTGGCCTTGGGACGCGGAGGCGGTGCGCGAGTTCGGGTTCTCATCCTCTGCCCCGCCCGCTGACTGCGGCGGTCGGTACGATCCGGGCATGGAGGAGATCGCCCGCCATCCCAATGTCGTCGCGGTCGAGGCCGCGTTGCGCGACGCCGGCATCACACCCCGCGTGCGCGTACTGCCCTCGACCGCGCCGACCGCCGCCGCGGCCGCCGAGCAGATCGGCTGCCCCGTGGCAGCCATCGCCAACAGCCTGATCTTCAACGCCGCGGGCGACCCGCTGCTCGTGCTCACCAGCGGCGCGCACCGGGTCGACACAGCCAAGCTTGCCGCGCTGCTCGGGCTGCCGAAGCTCGCGCGCGCCACGCCCGAATTCGTGCGCACCCACACCGGGCAGGCCATCGGCGGCGTCGCCCCGGTCGGGCATCCCGCACCGATCAGGACCTTGATCGATCAGACGCTCGCCGAGCACGGGGAGATCTGGGCCGCTGCCGGACACCCGCACACCGTGTTCCCGATCACCTTCGCAGAGCTCGTCGAGCTGACGAAGGCCGAGACGGTATCGGTGAACTGAGCGGCGGTGAACTGAGTGGGTGAACTGAGCGGCGGTGAACTGAACCCAAGCGTCACCGGTTGGGCCGTACAGTGCGGCGATCACCGAGAGTCACCCGATCGGGTGGATTCCGGCTGCCCCTGCATCATGGATCGCAGGACGCACAGACCTGGACTCGGTGCGCGTCAATGCCGGGCCGCCCGGACACGCCTCGGTCGTCGCGCAAGCAGGCGTCACCCTCGAGGCACTGCTCACCCGGCTCGAACTGCTCGGCTACGGTGTGACGGCCTGCCCTGCTCCCGGATGCCTTGCGCTCGGCGAAGCCCTCGCCACCGGCGACCACGGCACGGCGATCGCTGCGCGCGACGAGATCCTCCAGGCCGGGCACAGCTACGGCGGCCTGAGCAACATCGTGCTGTCGCTCACCGCGCTCGTGTGGGACGCCCGACAACGCGCGTATATACCGCGCACTTTCGAGTACGCCGTGCTCACCCGCCGCGACCGGATCCAACACGTCGTGTCAGCCTTCTATGAGTACCTGAACTTCAGGCTCGAGGCCTGTCACCCGCGCTTCCCGGTGAATGGACCTTGGGAAGCGCGGGTGACAGGCCTCGATGACCCGGCCGACTGCGGAATCGCGGGCGCCGCGGAAGCATGGCTGTCACCTGCGCGCCGACCGGGCGGCCGCGATTTCGACACCGCTGTGTGGCTCACCGTCCGCAGCCTTCCCGGAACGCCGGACCCGCAACGGTTCAACGCCGACCTCAAAGAATGGCTGTTTGCGTCATTCGGCGGCCCCGACGCGGCCGTTCGGCCGATATGGCCAACGGCTTCGGCTGCTGATGTGACATCCGGTTGGGCGGCAGCCGCAGCCGAGCTGGAAGCGCTCGATCCGCATCGGGTCTACGGCGACGACTTCGAAGCGGGCGACTTCGTCAGCTGACATGCCCGGAGATTCGGACCGCCGTGCTCTGGCTGCTGGAGCGCTGCGGCGCGCTTACCCGAGTTGGATCGAGCGCTTCGCCATGCCCATCCAGAAACCGTCGATCACGCTGCGCTGTGCGGTCAGGTCCGCCTCGCCCGCGCCGAGGGTCACGAAGAGCGGGGCGAAGTGCTCGGTGCGCGGGTGCGCGAGCCGCCCGGACGGGGACTTGTGCTCGAAGTCCAGCAACGCGTCGAGGTCGCCCGCGTCGAGTGCGCGATGTCCCCAGTCGTCGAACTCGGCCATGATCGAGTGGACCGAGCCGTCGTGG
>NZ_DASZGI010000062.1:0-24165 GCF_035938995.1 Actinocrinis sp. | reverse complement strand
CCCCGTCCCGCGCCGCCGTAAGCTTGATCGCGTGCTGCGCGACGTGACGGCGACCCGGTATGTGACCCCGCTGCGGGAGGGCGGGTCGCTGCCGGCCATCGTCGAGGCCGACGACCTGGGCATGTACGTGGTCAAATTCCGCGGCGCCGGACAGGGCCGCAAGGCGCTGGTCGCCGAGATCGTCGCCGGGGAGCTGGGGCGGCGCCTCGGCCTGCCGGTGCCCGACCTGGTCACCGTGCAGCTGGACGAGGCCCTGGCGAAGGGCGAGCCGGATCAGGAGATCCAGGAGCTGCTGCTGGCCAGCCTCGGCCGCAATCTCGGCGTGGATTACTTGCCGGGCTCGCTCGGCTACGACCCGCTGGCCTTCCCGGTGGACTCGGAGCTGGCCGGGCGGGTGGTCTGGTTCGACGCGCTGATCGGGAACGTCGACCGGTCGTGGCGCAACCCGAATCTGCTGCGCTGGCACGGCCGGCTCTACCTGATCGACCACGGCGCCTCGCTGATCTTCCAGCACAACTGGGCCGGCGCGGCCGGTTCCGCGCGCCGCCCGCCCAAGCTTGAGGACCACGTGCTCGCCCCGTTCGCGCCGGATCTCGCCGCCGCGGACGCGCATCTCGCGCCGCTGGTGACGCCCGAGGCGGTGGACGCCGCACTCCACGAGGTCCCGGACGAGTGGCTGGCGGGCGAGCCGGGATTTGCCACACCGGACGATGTGCGAGCCGCCTTCCGCGACTGGTTCGCCGCGCGGATGCGAGTCCGAGAGCACTGGCTGGCCGGCGTGAGGAGCGGTGCCGCATGAGCGCCTCCGTCGCCGCGCCGGTCCCTGATGCTCCCGCCGAACGCTACGGATTCGAGTACGCGCCACTGCACGCTGTCCCGCGGGTGGACCGTGGGGATGCGGTCAACGTCGGCGTGATCGTGTACTGCCAGAAGCTCGACTTCCTCGCCGCCTCGACCCGGGTCGACCCGGACCGGCTGCTCGCCCTCGACCCCGAAGCGGACGTGGCCGGAATCGAGGCGGCGGTCGCGGCCTACGCGTGCGTATGCCGGGGCGGATCCGGCGCGGGGGCAGCCGGCGCGGGCTCGGCCGGACAGCGGTTCCGCTGGCTCACCGCGCCCCGCTCGACGGTCGTCCAACCCGGCCCCGTCCACCTGGGACTGACCGCCGACCCGGCCGCCGAACTCGCCCGACTGGTCGGCGCACTCATCCCCTGACCGCCCACAGCTCTCGACGACGCGGCCTGCGGCTCAGCCGAAGCCCCTCACGTAGAGGTCGCTGAAGTCCCACGGCACGTCGCCGCCGAGGCAAACGTATCCCGGCCAGGCGCGGGGCATACCCCTCGTTCCGGCCGCCTCGCAGGCGTCGCGGTGGAAGAACGTACCTTCGAACACATAGCCCAGGGGCGGGAAGTCGGCCTGCCCGAGGTCGAGGTCGGCGAAGTCGATGCCGTCAGGAAGCGCGGATACGGTCGAGTCGGCTTCGTCGTCGATCATCGCTGCAGCAACAGGGGTCGAAGCCGACACCGCGGAGCGGGGGTTCGTCGGGCTTGGCGCGCCGGAGAGCAGGTTGGCCCCGTAGGCGCGCGGCGTGACAACGCCCGCTGCGGTCATGGCGGCGGCCAAAGCCAGGGCGAATCGCACGCGCATGCTTCCTCCGGGGCTGTGCGCCGACCGTCCCCGAGCGGCGGCGCGCGGGATGCCGCCTTACCTCGATCCTGACGCGTGCGCACCGCGCCGCGCCCGCAGAGCTGGGCCATGCGGGTGGGTGCGCAGGCTGAGCGGTGCGCGCCGCCCAGCCTGCGAAGTCACGCAGCCGGCGAAGTCGCAAGCCAGCGAATCAGGACTCGACCGGAGTGATCGCCATCCCGATCGACTGCAGCCGGGCGAGCGGCTCGTCGTAACCGCGCTCCAGCGACTCGACGTCCAGCAGCACCGACTGACCGTCCGCGATCGATGCCGCGATCACCGACGAGAACCCGGTGCGCACGTCCGGCACGTGCACCTCGGCGCCCACCAGCTTGGAGGGGCCGTGCACCACCGCGGAGTGCAGATGGTTGGTGTCGTGGAAGCGGCAGGCGTTGCCGCCCAGGCACATCGGGAACAGCTCGATCTCGCAGCCAAGTTGCTGCAGCGCCCTGACGTAGGCGAACCGGTTCTCGAAGACCGTCTCGTGCAGCACGGAAAGCCCGCGCGCCTGGCTCATCAGCACCAGCAGTGGCTGCTGCCAGTCGGTCATGAACCCGGGGTGGGTGTCAGTGTGCACGGCGGCCGAGCGCAGCCCGTCCGGGGCCGACGCGCTGATGTGCTCGTCCTCGATCTCGAACCGGGCGCCCATCGTGCGCAGCGTCTCGATCGCCGTGACCAGCCGGTCCTGAGCGCAGCCGTGCACCCGCACCTGGCCACCGGTCAGCAATCCGGCCACCAGGTAGCTGAACGCCTCCAGCCGGTCCCCGGCCAGCCTGGTGCGCGCGCCGTGCAGCCGCTCGACCCCGTCGATCAGGATCCTGCGGTCCGGTTGCAGCTGGATCCCGGCGCCCATCCGCTGCAGGAACAGCGCCAGTTCGAGGATCTCGGGCTCGATCGCCGCGTTGGTGATGACGGTGCGCCCCTCCGCGAGCACCGCCGAGAGCATCACCGACTCGGTGGCCCCGACGCTCGGGTACGGCAGCGCGACCCGGGTGCCGTGCAGCCGCCGCGCGGTCGCGTGGATCCCGCCCTCGTCCACCGTGATCTGGGCGCCCATCGCGGTAAGCGCCTGGATGTGGAAATCGATCGGGCGCGGTCCGATCTGGTCGCCGCCGACCAGCGGGACGAACGCCTCACCGGTCAGGTTCAGCAGCGGGCCGAGCATCAGGACCGGAATCCGGTTGCGGCCGGTGAACGACTGCGGGACGGTCGGCGCCGGAGTGGCGGCCGGGTCGACCACGAGCGTGTCGCCGTCCCGGTCCACGGAACAGCCGACCGTGCGCAGCATCTGCGCGGTTATCTCCACGTCGCCCACCCGCGGCGCGTTCGCGATGGTGCTCGGACCCCTGCCGAGCATCGCGGCGACCATGTGCTTTGTGACGGCGTTCTTCGACCCGCGCACCGTCACGTCCCCGCGCAGCGGGCCGGCCGGGTCGATCCTCCAGGCTCTCGTTCCCATGGCGGCCATTGTGCCGGGCCGGGGCGTTGCTGGGGTGAAAACTCTGGCCGAATGTGAAAAGCCGTTAATGCTTCAGGTCCACAGACGTGCACTGATGTGTCGTGCGGTAGCCGAGCCGTGCATAGATCCGCCGCGCGGATTCGTTGGGGTGGTAGTGGCCGAGGATGCACTGCGCCGCGCCGTCCGCGAACGCCGTCCGTGTCAGATGCGCGGTGACCGCGGCGCCGTAGCCCCGGCCGCGCGCCTGTGGGGCCGTCGCTATGGAGGCGAGGTACGCCGCGCCGGACGGCCGCAGCGCCAGCGCTCCGGCCGCGAGCAGCTCGCCGTCTCCGACGATGCCCGCCCACACCCGCACATCCGTGTCGTCCGCGTGCTTTGAGTGCGTCGGACTGACCCGATCCAGGAACTCCTCAATCTGCGCAAGGTCCGTCAGCCGCGCGATCCGCGCCTCCTGCGGCTGGGGCGGCGGCGCGGCGTCGGTGAGCATCAGATCCCACTCGTTGACGTCGTCGGAGACAGTCCAGCGTCCGATCGGCACCCCGCGCGGAACGGTGAGCCCGCGCACCTCGCTCCCGCACTCCGTCACCGCTGCGTCAACCAGTGCGGTCACGGCCGCCCCGGTCCCGCTCGCGGTCAGCCACCAGCCCGGGCCCTCGTAGGCCGGACCGACGAACGCGAATCCGCCCGGAGCGCTCCACGCCGCCCGCGCCCCGTCCGGCGCACCTTCCAACATGACCAGCGGATCGCCGGGAGCCACCGCGTGCACCCCCGCGCCGTCGGCCAGCCGCGTCACCCCGATCGTTCCCGTCACGGTCAAGGATTCTCGCACGGCCGGGGGCACGCACAGCCAGGGATTTCCCGCACAGTCGGGGGCGGCGATTAGGCTCGGAGCATGGAGCCGGAGACCCTGTTCGACCCGCCGCCGGGGTCCGGCCCGCCGACCCTCTTCGACGCGGCCGGCCGGGAACGGGCCGAGGCGGGCGCGCCCCTCGCCGTGCGCATGCGCCCGCGCGTCCTGGACGAGGTGGTCGGCCAGGAGAAGCTACGACACCCGGGATCTCCGCTGCGCAGGCTGGTCGAGGCCGCCCCCGGCTCGCGCGCGGTGCCCGCGTCGGTGATCCTCTGGGGGCCGCCGGGCACCGGCAAGACCACGCTGGCGTATGTGGTCGCGCGCAGCACTGCCCGGGTCTTCCGAGAGCTGTCGGCCATCACCGCGGGAGTCAAGGAGGTGCGCGCGGTCATCGACGGCGCGCGGCGCGAGCTGGGCATGTCCGGCCGCGAAACGCTGCTGTTCCTCGACGAGATCCACCGCTTCTCCAAGGCCCAGCAGGACTCCCTGCTGCCCGCGGTCGAGAACCGCTGGGTCACGCTGATCGCCGCGACCACGGAGAACCCGTATTTCTCGGTGATCTCGCCGCTCATGTCCCGCTCGCTGCTGCTGACCCTCGAACCGCTCGACGAGGCCGACGTCAACACGCTGATCGACCGGGCGCTGACCGACGAACGGGGCCTCGGCGGTGCCGTCGGCCTGGACCCGGATGCCCGCGCCGACCTGCTGCGCCTGGCCGGGGGAGACGCGCGCAAGGCCCTGACCGCGCTCGAGGCGGCGGCGGGCGCCGCGAAAGACCAGGACCTTGCGACGGTCTCGGCGCAGGTACTGGCCCAGGCCGTGGACCGCGCCGCCGTGCGCTACGACCGCGACGGGGACCAGCACTACGACGTCGCCTCGGCGCTGATCAAGTCGATCCGCGGCTCCGACGTCGACGCGGCGCTGCACTATCTGGCCCGGATGGTCGAGGCCGGCGAGGACCCGCGCTTCATCGCGCGCCGCCTGGTGATCTCGGCCAGCGAGGACATCGGGCTGGCGGATCCCTCGGCGCTGCCGACGGCGGTCGCCGCGATGCAGGCGGTCTCCTTCATCGGCTGGCCCGAGGCCCGCATCAGCCTGGCCCAGGCGGTCATCGCCCTCGCCCTAGCGCCGAAGTCCAACGCCGCCTGCCTGGCCATCGACGCCGCCCTCGCGGACGTGCGCGGCGGCCTGGCCGGTCCGGTGCCGCCGCATCTGCGCGACGGGCACTACAAGGGCGCCGCCAAGCTCGGCCATGCGCAGGGGTACATCTATCCGCACAACGAGCCGACGGGAGTGGCGGCGCAGCAGTACGCCCCCGACGCCATCCACGGCAAGCGCTACTACAACCCCAGCCGGCACGGTGTCGAGGAGCGCTACGCCGACCGCGTCGAGAAGATCAGAGCCCTGCTGTCACCCCGGGACCCCGGGTCCGCGACCCCTCCCGACGCCGAAAGCTCTCCGGACACCGAATCCACCCCCGACGGACAACCTACTGCCGACTGATCTCAATCCCCAGCTCGGCGCCCGCCTGCTCGAACGCGGCCAGTGCCCGCACGTCGAACAGGACGAACCGGATCTGCCGCACCGAGGTCTCCGTCCCGCGCACCGTGCTTAGCGCGATCCGCGCCGCGCTGTCCAACGGCCATCCGTAGACGCCGGTGGAGATCGCCGGGAACGCCACCGACTCGGCGCCGAGATCGTCCGCGACGGCCAGCGCGTTGCGGTGGCAGTCCGCGAGCAGCGCCGACCGGTCCTCACGCACCGCGTACACGGGCCCGACGGTGTGGATCACCCAGCGGGCTGGAAGGTTGCCGGCCGTGGTCGCGACGGCATGTCCGGTCGGCAGGCCGCCGCCGTAGTGCGAAGCACGCAACTCGCGGCAGGCCGCCAGGATGGCCGGACCGCCGCGCCGATGGATCGCGCCGTCCACGCCGCCTCCGCCGAGGAGCGACGAATTGGCAGCGTTGACGACCGCCTCGGCGTGCTGCTCGGTGATGTCGCCGAGTAGCAGCGTGATCGTGGGCGCGGATCCGGGCACTCCGACTAGCCCACCGGCTGCCGGCGGACCGTGGAGCGGCGGAACAGCAGGTAGATCTCGCAGCCTAGGCAGAAGTCGAACGCCGCGTTGAGGAAGGCCGCCGCCAGCGCGAGCGCCGCCGCGATGACGCCGAGAACCGTGACCCCGCTCAGGTAGCCGATGCTGCCGATCGCCCCGAAAGCTAAGCCGCAGACCTGCGCGAACTGCGGCGGTGCGGGGTTCTCGAGCTCGGTCGGCTTGGCGAGCCTCGGCTGAACGAGGGTCCGGTAGAGGAAGCCGTACGGCGCGTACCTGAGCCCGAGCAGGCCGCCGATGCCGAAGATGACGGTTTGGGCGGCGAGCAGCCATCCGCTGCCGGTCAGCAGCACGACCACGAGGACAAGGCTCGTGATGGCGGCGCCGAAGCGGGGGCCGCGCGGGTCGATGTACGTGGATGTCGAAGGAGAAGTGGTGCTGAGGGTGGGCACGTGTTCACTCCCGAAAACGAGGAGGGCATAGGGAAGCTGGGGTCGGTTATAACCCGGGACACGCGCACGTGCACACGTGGCAGTTGTCCACTGCCCGCCGACGCGTCAAAAGCTGCCCTCGCATGCCTTCTATGCTACGGGGGCGTCAACGCCGTCCGCGGCGGAATTGATAGCTGCAAGCACCTGGTGCTTGCGGGGGACACCTGAAGCGCGCGCGGCGATGCGCCCGGAGCCGTCCAGGATCAGCGTCGTGGGCGTGCGCATGATCCCCAGCTCCCGCACGAGCTCGAGATGCGACTCGGCGTCGATCTCCACGTGCGCGACACCGTCTGTCTCGTCCGCGACCGAGGCCAGGATCACCCGCGCAGCCCGGCACGGCTGGCAGAACGCCGACGAGAACTGCACCAGCGTCGCCCGGGTGCCCAGCTCTTCGCCCAGGTGCCGCGGCGTCAGGAAAGTGCTGGCCGGGACGCCACCGGCGGGCGCGCTCTCCGATCGTCGGCTGTTCGCCACCGTCCGCACCCGCCCGTCAACGCGCTTGCGCCACAGGCCGAAGAAGGTAGCCACCGCCAACACGGCGAACACGACGATCAGCCCAGTCATCACGGCAATTGCAGCATACGCTCGGCGCTGACCTATTCCCGGTCGGACGGTGTTATCACTTCAGGGTTATCACCTCAGGCGGTGCGGTACGCGGGCTGACGGTTCCTGTGCAGCGTGTTGGCGCCCATCGCTATCAGCGCGAGCGCCGCGCCGACCACACCCACCGCCGCGAAGCCGAACGCAGGTGAGGAGTGGTCGATGACCGCTCCCGCGAGCGGCGCACCGATCGCGTTCCCGAGGGTGAGCGCCGCGGCATGGCGTCCGATGGCCTCGCCGCGCGCCGTGTCCGGCACCGCCCGGCTCACTGCGTCGATCGTGGCGGCGATGGTCGGGGCGCAGGCCAGGCCCGCCGGGATGAGCGCGAGGCTGAGCAGCCGCCAGTCGTGTGCCACCCCGACCGGGATCGTGCACGCGCCGAGCAGCGTCATGAGCGTGAGCATGGTCAGCGGGCGGGGGATCGCGCCGTGGACGAAGCCGCCCACCATCGACGCCGCGCACCACGAAATGATCGTGATGCCCGCCCACTCGGTCTGCCCGTGGGCCCGCAGCGTCGCCACGATCGACACGTCCGTGCCGGCCAACACGAGGCACGCCGCCATCGCGACCCCGAGCACCAGCAGGAATCCGGGAGCCAGCCAGTTCGGCCTGATCGGCGCCTCGTCGGCCGACGCGCCGGAGCGCGCGATGATCGGCGGGTTGTAGGCGATCATGACACAGGCGGCCGCCGCGAGCGCGACGCCCATCGCGCGCAGTGTCGAGACCCCGTCGCCGAGCTGGGTGATCAGCAGGACGGCGAGCGCCGGACCGACCATGAACGACACCTCGACGGCCATCGAGTCCAGCGAATACGCCTGCCTGCGCTGCTCCTCCGGCACCCGCGCAGCAAGTGACTGCCGCACCAGGCTGGTCACCGGCACCTGAAGCAGGCCACCGGCGATCGCCGCCGGCACGAGCGCGGCGAACGGCAGCAGCGGGGCGGAGATCCAGAAAGCCAGCGCAGCCACCCCTGTCACCACGAGCACCGGCCGCGGGCCACGCCGGTCGATCACCCGCCCGAGCAGCGGCGCCCCCACGCCCAGCCCGACCGTGAACGCCGCACTCACCAAGCCGGCCGCGCCATAGCCCCTGTGGCGGTCGAGCACCACGCTAAGCGTCAGAGCGACGCTGGTGGCTGTGGCGGGTATGCGCGCGATCAGCCCGACGAGCATGAGCAGCCGTATTCCCGGGATCCGGAGCACGGTGCGGTAAGGGGCCAGGTGCATGACGGTCGACTACCTCCACACCGATACTCGCAGAGGGCGCCGACATCCGTCAGATCGATTTCACATGCGTGAAAGACGCGTCCTCACCCGTCGAACGTGCGAGCGGTAGCCGATCCCTGGCAGCCGCGCCCGCGCCGTCGGTAATGTCCCGGCCATGCGACTGGACCGTACCGACGGCTTCGTTATCTCCGACGACAAGGCTTTGCTGGACATCGACCGGGTGCACGCCTGGCTCTCGACGGACACCTACTGGGCGACCGGCCGAAGCCGCCGCACCGTCGAGAAGTCGATCGCCGGATCGGACGCGTACGGCGTCTACGGCCCGGACGGCGCGCAGGCAGCGTTCTGCCGCATCGTCACCGACCGCGCGACGTTCGGCTACCTGTGCGACGTCTACGTCGACCGCGCGCACCGAGGCAGGGGGATCGGGAAGTGGATGGTCGGCGCGGTGCGCGACGCGTACGCCCCGCTGGGCATGCGACGTCTGCTGCTCGCGACCCTGGACGCGCACGGCCTCTATTCGGGCGCGGGGTTCGTCGCCTTGCGAGAGCCCGGCCTGTGGATGGAGCTGCCTGCGCCCGTGCCGGGCGCTGCTGAATCGGTGCCGGAGGCCGACCGCCCCGCTGTACGACTGCCCGTCGACCTCGAAGAACCCGGATGACGTCGTTTCGCCGTCGGCGTCATGGCATCGCGCACCAAGGCCACCACGTCCTCGACACCGATGCCGAGCTGCTCTGCCCGGCTCGCCCCCATGAGCAGCAGCTGCCCGGTGACGGACTCGGTCCACTCGCGGTCCTGCGGGACCCACTCCCAGAGCTTGTCGATGCCCAGGCTGTCCATGCCGACGAGGCCGTAATCCGTGCGGATTTCCCGGAGCAACCGACCGATGGCCGCGAACCGGTTCTCCCCGGCCCGGCTGCACTCGAGCCGGGCGACGCCGTAATCCTCCAAGAACTCGCAACCGTCCGGCGGCGCCGTCTTCAGCCGCATGTACGCCACGTAGTTCTCGTCGTCCGCCCGCGTGGGGGCGAAAGGCCCGAATCCGAGGCGGAAGCTCCACCTGTCACTGTCGGTCATGCGCACATCGTGGTGGCTGCCGGCCGCCCTCGAACCGCCTCGTCGCACGATCATCACATCGGGCGACCGCGCTCCTGAACCGAAGGCGTCGCGCGCCGCCGTCCGACGCCCGTCGTTGCCGCTCATCGCGCGCACGGGCCGTCCCGTGCTCAGGACCTCACATGCGCACTAACTAAGGAGCCGGACGCGATAAGGTCTGGGCCGACGGGAACGCACAGGGCGAAGGGATGGATCTCAAGGTGTCTGCCGGAGCAGTCGTAGGACTGGTTTTCGCGATCTTCTTCGGGATCGGCGTCGTGTTCCTGTGCTTCGTCCTGATCCGCCTCGCCCAGGTGCTCAAGGAGGCCACCAAGCTGGTCTCCGGGATCACCGACCAGACGGTCCCGCTGCTCGGCGAGATCACCGCCACCGTGGTCACCACGAATCAGCAGCTGGTCAAGGTGGACACCATCACCGACAACGTGGCCAACGTCTCCGGTAACGCCTCCGCCCTCGCCTCAACCTTCTCTGCCACCGTCGGCGGCCCGATGATCAAGGCCGCCGCGTTCTCGTACGGCGTGCGGACCGCGATCGCCAACCGGCGCAAGGCAGAGGTGGACAAGCGCGTTCGCGCGGAGCTCAAGGCCGAGCGCCGGGCACGGAAGGGCTGACGACACCATGTACAAGCGCGTGTTCTGGATCGCCCTCGGCGCGTCCGTCGGCGTCCTCGTGGTCACCAAGGGCGCCAAGACCCTGCGCAAGTTCAGCCCGTCCGGCCTGGCTGACAGCGCCTCGGGGCTCCCCGGCGCCCTCAGCGGCTCGGTCCGCGGCTTCCTCGACGACGTCCAGTACGCCGCCGCCGAGCGCGAGATGGAGCTGTACCGGGCGCTCGGCATGGACAGCCCCGACCCCGACGGCCCCCACGACCGCTGAGCCGGGCCGCTGCGCCGTCCTAAGACACAGCTCCGTCCTGAGACAATGGCTCGTGCGGGCGCGCGCCCGGCCCCCGCCCGCAAGCAGTGAACCGTGCAGTGAAACCCGTTTCGAGAGGCACTGGACCGATGGACTCAGCAGAAATCCGCCGCCGCTGGCTCGACTTCTTCGTCAAGCGCGGACACGCCGAGATCCCGTCCGCCTCGCTGATCGCCTCGGATCCGACGCTCCTGCTCGTCCCGGCCGGCATGGTCCCGTTCAAGCCGTACTTCCTCGGCGAGGAGCCGCCGCCCGCGCCGCGCGCCACCTCCGTGCAGAAGTGCGTGCGCACCCCCGACATCGACGAGGTCGGCAAGACCACGCGGCACGCGACCTTCTTCCAGATGTGCGGCAACTTCTCCTTCGGCGACTACTTCAAGGAAGGCGCCATCACCTACGCGTGGGAGCTGATGACCTCCTCCGTGGCTGACGGGGGATACGGCCTCCCGCCGGAGAAGCTGTGGATCACCGTCTACAAGGACGACGACGAGGCGTACGGGATCTGGCACGACAAGATCGGCGTGCCCGCCGAGCGCATCCAGCGGCTCGGCATGGACTCCAACTTCTGGTCGATGGGCGTGCCCGGCCCCTGCGGCCCCTGCTCCGAGATCAACTACGACCGCGGCCCCGAATACGGCGAGGAGGGCGGCCCGGCGGCCAACGGCGAGCGCTACCTGGAGCTGTGGAACCTGGTCTTCATGCAGTACGAGCGGGGGCCGGGCGACGGCAAGGCGGACTTCCCGATCCTGGGCGAGCTGCCGGCCAAGAACATCGACACCGGGCTCGGCCTCGAGCGGCTGGCCACGGTCCTGCAGGGGGTCGACAACCTCTACGAGATCGATACCTCCCGCAAGATCATGGACCGGGCGGTGCAGCTGACCGGGACCGTGTACGGCAAGGACCACAAGACCGACGTCTCCCTGCGCGTCGTCACCGACCACGTCCGCGCCGCGACGATGCTCATCGGCGACGGCGTCATCCCGGGCAACGAGGGCCGCGGCTACGTGCTGCGCCGGATCATGCGCCGGGCGATCCGCAACATGCGGCTGCTCGGCGCGCACCAGCCGACGATCCACGAACTGGTGGGCGCCACCATCGAGGCGATGGGCCCCCAGTACCCCGAGCTGATCGCCGACCGCGGCCGGATCGACGCGGTCGCGGTCGGCGAGGAGAAGTCGTTCCTGGAGACGCTCAAGACCGGCACCACGATCCTCGACACCGCGGTGGCGACGGCCAAGCGGTCCGGCTCCGCGACCCTCCCGGCGGCCGACGCGTTCAAGCTGCACGACACCTTCGGCTTCCCGATCGACCTGACCCTCGAGATGGCGGCCGAGCAGGGTCTCGCCGTCGACGAGGAGGGCTTCCGCCGCCTGATGTCCGAGCAGCGGACCCGGGCTAAGGAGGACGCGAAGGCGAAGAAGACCGGGCACGCGGACCTGTCGGCGTACCGGGAGGTCTACGACCAGGCGGGCGCCACCGAGTTCACCGGCTACGCCGAGACCACTACCGAAGGCGTCGTGCGCGGCCTGCTCGTCGGCGGTTCGGTCGCGGCGTCGGCGGCGCCCGGCCAGGAGGTCGAGCTGGTGCTCGACCGCACCCCCTTCTACGCGGAGAGCGGCGGCCAGCTGGCCGACCAGGGACTGATCCGCCTCGGCAACGGCGCGCTCGTCGAGGTCGTGGACGTGCAGAAGCCGGTCGGCGACCTGATCGTGCACCGCGCGGTGGTCCGGGACGGCGAGGCCACCCTCGGCCAGCCCGCGGAGTCGGTCGTCGACCTGAGCCGCCGCCACGCGATCTCCCGCGCGCACACCGCGACGCACATGGTGCACCGCGCGTTCCGCGAGCTGCTCGGCGAGACCGCGACCCAGGCGGGTTCGGAGAACGCCCCCGGCCGCTTCCGGTTCGACTTCGCCAGCCCTCAGGCGGTCCCGCCGTCGGTGTTGGCCGACGTGGAGCAGCTGGTCAACGAGGTGCTGGTGGACGACCTCGCGGTCACCGCGCAAACCATGTCGCAGCCCGAGGCCAAGGCGATGGGCGCTATGGCGCTGTTCGGCGAGAAGTACGGCGACCGGGTGCGCGTGGTGTCCGTCGGCGAGTGGGCGCACGAACTATGCGGCGGTACACACGTGCCGAACACCGGACGGCTCGGCCTGGTCAAGCTGCTGCACGAATCGTCGATCGGCGCGGGCGTGCGGCGAGTAGAGGCACTGGTCGGCGCGGACGCCTATAACTTCCTGGCCCGCGAGCACGTGCTGCTCGCGCAGGTCGCCGAGGCGATCAAGGCGCGGCCCGAGGAGGCGCCGGAGCGGATCGCCGGGATCGTCGCCAAGCTGCGCGAGGCGGAGAAGGAGATCGCGGCGCTGCGGGCTGGGCAGGTCCTCGCGGTCGCGGGCGAACTGGCGGCCAACCCGGCTGACGTGCACGGCGTCGCCTACGTCGCGCACCGCGCACCCGACGGCACCACCGCGGACGACCTGCGCAAGCTCGCGCTGAACGTGCGCGCCCGGCTCGGCGCCCGCCCGGCGGTGGTCGCGGTGGCGAGCGCCGCCGGCCAGAAGCCGCTGGTGCTCGTGGCGACCAACGAGGCGGCGCGGGAGGCGGGCCTGAAGGCGGGCGCGCTGGTCCGGGTGGCCGCGCAGGTGCTCGGCGGCGGCGGTGGCGGCAAGGACGACATCGCGCAGGGCGGCGGCACCGACGCGGGAGCGCTCGATGCGGCGCTCGAGTCGGTGCGGCGGCACGTAGAGGCCACCCTCGCCGGTTGAGCCTGCGGCGGCGCGTGGCGCCCCGAGAATAGTGCGGCGCGCATTGAGCCGGAACGCGCCCGCGCGCGTGACACTGGATTGCGGGCAGAGCTGTGCGTGTGACCGGAGGGCGTGCGCTGCCGCACCGTAAGGAGAACTGTTCGTATGACAAGCTGCGGGATGAGACCGGGTATATGAGGCGAGGCAGGCGGCTCGGCGTGGACGTCGGCGCGGTCCGGATCGGAGTCGCCGTGTGCGACCTCGACGGACTGCTGGCGACGCCGCTGGAGACGGTCCGGGCCGGCGCGGGCGACCTGGCCCGGCTGGCCGCGTTGACCGCCGAGCACGAGGCCGTCGAGGTGGTCGTCGGGCTGCCCAGATCGCTGTCCGGCGGGGAGGGCCCGGCGGCGGCGAAGGCGCGCGCCTTCGCCCGGGACCTTGCTCGGACAATTCACCCGATTCCCGTACGCCTTGTCGATGAGAGGTTGACAACCGTGACCGCGACCCGTGGACTACGCGAGTCGGGTGTTCGAGGGCGCAGAAGCCGCTCGGTCGTCGACCAGGCCGCGGCGGTGGTGATCCTGCAGAACGCGCTCGACGCCGAGCGGGCCTCCGGTCGTCCGCCCGGTCATCTGTCCGAGGCCGACGAGGATGTCGCGCCGCACGCCCCGGTGAAGGAGTTCGAGGCTTGAGCGACGACGGTTGGTACGGCGGCGAATCTCAAGAGCCCGTGACCGGAAGCGATCCGTACGGGCGCGGACGGCGCGCGGCCGGGGTGCGACAGCAGTACCCCGAACAGCAGGCCTCCGGCTACTCCGAGCAGCAGTATACACAGGATCCGTATCCGCAGGGCTACGCTTCGGAGTCAGGCCAAGGATATTATCAGGACCCGAATCAGCCCGGCGGATCGCAGGACTGGCACGGCTCGCGGTCGGGTTACTCGCAGGCTGAATACGCGTCACCTGATTATCCGACCTCTGGCTACACGCAGCCCGATTACACGAGGCGCGAGTACTCCCAACCCGAGTACTCCCAACCCGAGTACTCTCAGCCCGAGTACAGGCAGCCGGACTACTCGCAGCCCGATTACTCGCAGAGCGGCAGCTACTCTCAGCCCGGCTACGCCCAACCGGAGCAGGACTACAACTCCTCCAGCACCTACGGCCGACCCAGTCAGGCTTCCCGTCCCGCGGCCCAACAGCAGACGCCGACGCCACAGCCGTACGCGGATCCCTATGCCGCAGACCCGTACGCTTCGGGTACCTACAGTTCCGACCCGTACGCGTCCGGTCCGCGTACCTCTGGTTCCTACGGTCGCCAACAGCAGCCGCAACAACCGCAGCAGCCGCGTCTGGGTGACCCCGCTCAGGCTGACTATGGGTCAGCACGTCGCGCCGACGGATACTCGACGGGCGCCTACGCCACAGCATCCGGTGCGAGCGGTGCCAGCCGCCGCCGCCCCGCCGCGTCCAGCGACGAGTACGGTACGAGCGAGTACGGGGACAGATCGAGCGGCGAGTATGGGGACGGATCGAGTGGCGAGTACGGCTCCGATGAATTCCTGACTCGCCCGCGCCGCTCCGGCACCCCGGCCCGGGACGAGCAGGACTCCCGCGCCAGCACGCGCTCGGAGGCCGCGCGCTCAGAGGTGCCGGGCAGGTCCTCGCGTCGCGCCGTCCCGCCCGCCCGCGACGACGACCACGATGATGACCACTTCAGCCTCATGGACGACGAGGACGACGCAGACGGCGACGGCCGGCGCGGCGGGCGCAAGCTCAAGCAGAAGAAGGGCCGCAACTGCCTGGCCGTGTTCGTCGCCTTCTCCGTCCTGGCCGGCGGCCTGGGCTACGGGGGTTACTCGGCTTACAAGTGGTATCAGAGCAAGTACGGCGCGCCGCCGGACTACACCTCGGCCACCGGCAGCGGGGCCAGCATCGACGTCACGATCCCGACGGGCGCCGGCGGTACGACGATCGGCGGAATCCTCTTCGCCGCCGGGATCGTCAAGAGCCAGCGCGCCTTCACCGACGCGTGCAAGTCGAACACGAACTGCGCGAACATAGAATCCGGCACCTACCTCCTGCCCAAGGGGATCAGCGCCGCCGCGTCCATCACCGACCTGCTCGACCCGAAGACCAAGGACAGCAAGTCCCAGCTGATCACCTACGGCGGAGAGCGCGCCGGCCAGATCTTCGCCGCGCTCGAGCAGAAGACCGGCTGGAAGGACGCCGACCTCCAGAACATCATCGCCACCGGGAACATCGACCTGCCGACGTGGGACACCGCGAAGCCGGGCGCCAAGTTCCCGTACGCGCACATCGAGGGGTTCATCGCCTCGGAGAGCTACAACCTGCCCGACTTCACCAACAACCCGACCGGCCTGCTCAAGAAGATGGTCGACGACCAGCTGGCGGTGTTCAGCCAGGAGAACCTCGCGGTCAAGGCGCAGGCGGCCGGCGAGAGCGAGTACAACATGCTGATCATCGCCTCCCTGGCGCGGGCCGAGGCGGGCAGCAACACCAGCGACCTGAACAAGATCGCCGGCGTGGTGTTCAACCGGCTGAAGTCGACCAACTTCCAGCACCTCGGCTTCGACACCGCGACCCTGTACGGCATGGGCAACGCCACGACCACGCCGAACAACAAGGACGCCACGAACCCGTACAACACCAGCGTCTTCGGCATCAAGGGCCTGCCGCCGGGGCCGATCGACAACCCGGACCAGACCTCGATAGACGCGGCGCTGAACCCGATCACCAGCACCTTCCTGTTCTTCTGCGCGACGCCGGACGGCGTGCAATACGCCACGACGGCGACGCAGTGGCAGCAGCTGGGCGGCAAGTACCCCGGACTGTGCGGGAACCGGTGAGCAGCGGACGATGAGCGGGATCGAGCAGGCGGCGGCCGACAACCCGGCCGCCGCCCGGCGAGCCGCCGTGCTCGGCTCGCCGATCGCGCACTCGCTCTCGCCGATCCTGCACCGGGCCGCGTACCGGCGGCTCGGCCTGGACGGCTGGAGCTACGACGCGTTCGAGGTGGACGATGCGGCGCTGCCGGGCTTCGTCGCCGGGCTCGATGCGGCGAAGTGGGCGGGCCTATCGCTGACCATGCCGCTCAAGCGCGCGATCATCCCGCTGCTCGACACGGTCGGGGCCACGGCGCGCGCGGTCGAAGCGGTCAACACCGTAGTTTTCGGCGCCGACGGCTCTCGGCGCGGCGAGAACACCGACGTGCCCGGCCTCGTCGCGGCCCTGTCCGAGCGAGGGATCACGACGGTGCCAACAGCCGCAGTGCTCGGTGGCGGCGCAACCGCGGCGTCCGCACTGGCTGCGCTCGCCGAGGTGGCGAAGGGCTCGGTGGACGTGTACGTCAGGTCCCTTGAACGCGCGGCTCAGCTGGGCTCGCTGGTCGAATCACTCGGCCTGGACGCACGGCTGCGCCTTTGGGACGAGGCAGCTAAGGGCCTCGACAGCCCGCTCGTCATCAACACGACCCCGAGCGGGGCCGCGGATGAGCTCGTGGCCGCGGTGCCTACCGCCCCAGGCGCGCTGTTCGACGTGCTCTACCATCCCTGGCCCACGCCGCTGGCCGCCGCCTGGGAACGCGGCGGCGGCTGTGTGCTGGGCGGATTGGACCTGCTGATCCACCAGGCCGTGCTCCAGGTCGAGCTGATGACCGGATGCGATCCGTCGCACCGCGCCGACCTGGTCGCCGAGATGCGGGAAGCGGGGACGGCCGCGCTCGCCGCGCGCGACTCCTGAGCGCGCCACGCCGCCGCCCTCGTCAGTTCAGCGCGAGCCCGGTCAGCTGCCCGTCGGGGGAGATCAACGCGGTGAACGGCCCAAAGCCCGGCGCCGCGACGACGATCCCGTCCGGCACGCGGCTCCACTCCCAGCCGTGGTGCTCGATGTATCCGAGCGTGCAGTCGGCGGCGTTCTCGGCGAACGCCGCGGCGCCGTCCATCAGGAAGTTGCCCACGTTTTCCAGCGTCGGCCGCGCCTCGGGTGCCGATTCGTCGCAGACCACGTAGTAGATCCGGCCGCCGCTGCCGTCTGCCGTCGCGGTGTGCCCGATGTAGCCGCGCGCGGTCAGCAGACCCATGCACGTCCAGCAGATCATCTCGGCAGCCGTCTGCGGATCGCCGGGGGAGTCGGCCAGGGCGGAGATGTCCAACGCGGGCGTGACCAATTCGGGGATCTGGTCCCGGTCGCCGATCGCGCGCAGGCTGCGGGACTGCTCGGCGATGGCGGTATCCCGTCCCCAGGTCACCGGATCGGCCCAGGCCCACGTCCAGACCCCGGCGGAGGAAAGCGTGCCGAGCCCGTCAACCAGGAAGTCGCGCCCCGACTGCTGGTACCGGCGGCTGAAGTGGTCGACCGACCAGTCACCCTCGGGCAGGAAAGTGAGGAAAGCCTCGATCTGCTCCCCGACCCAGGCCGCGTGCCGGTTGCCTGCCAAGTTGAACGCCGCGCTGAACTCGGCTGGTTTGGTTACCGGCGGCGCGTCGGCGACCTGCTGCGGCGCCGGTTGTGGCGTCTGCGGGACCGGCTGCGCTTGTGGCTGAGGCTGCGCCTGAACCTGCGGTTGTGGCTGCTGCGCTTCTTGTGGCGGCTGCTGCTGGTTCATCGCCGCGAGGATCTGCGTCGCAGCGGCCCGCCGTACCTCCTGCGGCACCTGAGGCAGCCCGTAATTGCGTGACCTGATGTGCGCGAGCAGCTCAGACTGCGGCGGCAGCTGATACTGCGACATGTAGTAGCCGACCGCGCCGGGCCAAATCCACGACCCGTCGGTGTGGAAGACGCGCGGCACGGCGGCGGGCGCGGCCGCTACCAGCTCGTCCCGCGTCGTGCCGGGAGCGGCCAGCGCGATCGGAGCCTGCGTCAGGTAGGCGACGAGGGCGGGGACCTCGCGCGGATCGAGCTGCTGGCGATCGACCGTGGGCGAACCGTTCGGAGCCACCCTGTCGAAGACCCGCGCCATGTGGAACTGCGCCGCCGCCTGCGCCTGCCCAATCGGCTGCGCCTGTGGGGCACGCTGCGGCGGCTCCAACGGCGAGTGCATCTGCTGCTGAGGAAGGACGGCGCCGAGCCTCGGCTCGACCGGCGGCGCGACCAGCGGCGGAACGGCCCCCGACTCCCCGCCCCGGCGTCCCTCCGTCACATCCCCGGTCATGCCCGCTCCTCGCCCTCGCCCGCCGCGCCAGAGCGCGGCCCCGCGTCCGCAGCCCGCCTCGCGAAACAGCGAGAGTTTGCCACCCTCAAACGCCCACCCGCAACGCGACCGGATCGCCCGGCCGCAGGTCGTACTCCAACGAGGCCGACCGGCCGTTGAGCGCCACCGCGAACATCCCGGCCGAGTCGATGTACCCGACCACCATGCCATCCGCCACATCCGCGAAGGTGTACTTGAACGGCACCTGCACCTCGCCGGTCCGGCAGTTCAACCTGAGCGTCGCGCCTTCGCTGAGCCCTCCGTCCGCCAACAGCCGGACGCCGAGCGAGGTCTGCACGTTGCCGTACCGGTCCACGGTCAGCACCTCGCCCTCCAACCGGTGCGCGGTCAGCCGCGCCACCGGCTCCGCTGCGTGCACCAGATCGTCGACCGCCAGTCGGGCCCCCACCCGCGCCGGGTCCATGCCGGCTGCCACCCGCGCCGCCACCGGGGCGAACACGTCCCGGCCGTGGAACGTCGCCGACACCGGCCGCCGCATCAGGTCCGACTTCGTAATCTCATATACCGACTCGATGCCGCCAAGGACCCGCGCCGCAGGCAACAGCAGTCCATTGTCCGGCCCGACCAAGCACGAACCGTTCACCGTCCGCACCGCCAGCGCGCGCCGCTTGGTTCCCACCCCCGGATCGACGATCGCGAGCAGCACGCCCTTAGGCATATAAGGCGCCGATTGCGCCAGAAGCGCGGCCCCGAGCCGCAGATCGCCCGGCGGAACCTCGTGGCAGATGTCTATCACCCGCACCGTGGGCGCGATCTGCGCGATCACACCGTGGCACACCCCGACGAAGCAGTCCGACCAGCCATAGTCGGACAGAAAACCGACCCACCCCGCTCGACTCGCGGTGGTATCCCCTTGCGCACTCATCGCCGCACCCTAAGGGTCGCAGGTGTCTCAGAAGTAGCCGCCTAGTGACGACCGGTAGTTCCGAATATCGCCAAGTCACCTTCTCGCATGATATGCCGGACAACCGGCCAGGTTACTGCGCCGGGGACGCCGCAGGCGGCTGCGGGCGCCCCGCGCGGCCGTGGGATGATCGAGGCATGTTGCGTTGGCTCACCGCAGGGGAATCGCACGGCCCCGCGCTCGTCGCCGTGCTCGAGGGGATGCCGGCCGGGGTGCGCACCTCGACCAAGTCGCTGTCCGACGCGCTGGCCCGCCGCCGCCTCGGGTACGGCCGCGGCTCCCGGATGAAATTCGAGCAGGACGAGGTCGAGTTCCTCGGCGGCGTGCGGCACGGCCTGACCCAAGGCGGCCCGATCGCGGTGCGCATCGGCAACTCCGAGTGGCCCAAATGGGAGTCGGTCATGGCCGCCGACCCGACCGACACCGCCGGCGCCCTCGACGAGCTTGAACCCGGCTCCCTCACCGGCCAGGCCCGCAGCGCCCCGCTCACCCGCCCCCGCCCCGGCCACGCCGACCTGGCCGGCATGCAGAAGTATGGCTTCACCGACGCCCGCCCCGTCCTCGAGCGGGCCAGCGCGCGCGAGACCGCCGCCCGCGTCGCGCTCGGCGACGTGGCCCGCGCCTTCCTCGACCAGACCGCCGGGATCGCCCTGGTCTCGCACGTCGTCGAACTCGGCCCGGTCCGCGCTCCCGCCGGGCTCGCGCCCACCCCCGCGGACACCGAGCGCCTCGACGCCGACCCGCTGCGCTGCCTCGACCCGGAGACTAGCGCCGCGATGGTCGCCGAGGTGGACGACTGCCACAAGGCCGGGGACACCCTCGGCGGCGTGGTCGAGGTGCTGGCCTACGGCATGCCCCCCGGCCTCGGCAGCCACGTGCAGTGGGACCGGCGCCTGGACGCCCGCCTCGCCGCCGCGCTTATGAGCATCCAGGCCATCAAGGGCGTCGAAGTCGGCGACGGCTTCGAACTGGCCCGGCTGCGCGGCTCGCTCGCCCAGGACGAGATGGAGCCGGCCACCTCCGCCGACGGCACGCGCGGCGTGCACCGGCGCTCCGGCCGTTCCGGCGGCACCGAGGGCGGCATGTCCACGGGTGGCGTGCTGCGCGTGCGCGCCGCGATGAAGCCGATCTCCACCGTCCCGCGCGCCCTCGCCACCGTCGACACCGCCACCGGCGAGGCCGCGACCGCCCACCACCAGCGCTCCGACGTATGCGCCGTCCCGGCCGCCGGGATCGTGGCCGAGGCGATGGTCGCGCTCATCCTCGCCCAGGCGCTGCTTGAGAAGGCCGGCGGGGACTCGGTCGCCGAAACCCGGCGCAACCTCGAGGCCTACCTCGCGGATGTGCGCGAGCGCGGGCTGGAGGTGCTGTGATGAGTCCCAAGGCGATCCTGATCGGCGCCCCCGGCTGCGGTAAGACCACCGTCGGCATGCTGCTGGCCGACCAACTCGGCGTCACCTTCCGCGACACCGACGCCGACGTCGAGGCGCTGACCGGCATGACCATCGCCGACCTGTTCGTCGAGCGCGGCGAAGACTACTTCCGCGACCTCGAGTCCGAAGCCGTCCGCGCCGCGATCCGGTCTCACGACGGCGTCCTCTCGCTCGGCGGCGGCGCCGTCCTGCGCCCGGAGACACAAACCGCCCTGCGCGGCCAGCACGTGGTCTACCTCGAGGTGGACGCGGCCGAAGCGGCACGCCGCGTCGGCCTCAACACCGCCCGCCCGCTCCTGCTCGGCAACGTACGCGGCCAGCTCAGTAGTCTGCTTCAGCAGCGTCGGCCGATATACGAGTCGGTCGCCACCGTCACCGTGAACACCGTCGGGCGCGCCGCGGACGAGGTCGCCGACACGATCGCCAAGGAGCTGGTCGCGTGACCTCCACCGTGATCAAGGTCGACGGCGCCGCGCCCTACGACGTGATCGTCGGCACCGGACTGCTCGGCGAACTGCCCGCGCTGATCGGCGAGAAGGCGGCCAGGGTCGCGATCATCCACCCCAAGGCCCTGACTGCCACCGCGGAGGCGATCCGCGCCGACCTCGACGTGACCTACGAGGCTGTCACCATCGAGGTCCCCGACGCCGAAGAAGCGAAGTCCGTCAACGTCCTGGCTTACATCTGGTCCGTCCTCGGCCAGGCCGGCTTCACCCGGACCGACGTCATCATCGGGGTCGGCGGCGGCGCGACCACCGACCTGGCCGGATTCGCCGCGGCGACCTGGCTGCGCGGTGTGCGGGTCGTGCAGATCCCGACCACGCTGCTCGGCATGGTGGACGCGGCCGTCGGCGGCAAGACCGGGATCAACACCGCCGAAGGCAAGAACCTCGTCGGTGCCTTCCACCCGCCCGCCGGCGTCCTGTGCGATCTCGCCGCCCTGGACACCCTTCCCCCCAACGACTACGTCGCCGGTCTCGCCGAAGTCGTGAAGTGCGGCTTCATCGCCGACCCGGCCATCCTCGAGCTGGTCGAATCCGACCTCGAAGGCGCCAAGACCCCCGACGGCCCGCACACGCGCGAGCTGATCGAGCGCTCCGTCAAGGTCAAGGTCGACGTGGTCTCGGCCGACCTGACCGAGACCGGCCTGCGCGAGATCCTCAACTACGGCCACACCCTCGGCCACGCGATCGAGCGCAACGAGCGCTACCAGTGGCGGCACGGCGCGGCGATCTCCGTCGGCATGGTCTTCGCGGCCGAACTCGGGCGGCTGGCCGGTCGGCTGGACGAGGCCACGGCCAACCGCCACCGCGAGATCCTCGGCGCCCTCGGCCTTCCGCTCTCGTACAACGCGGACGCGTGGCCCAAGCTGCTGGACACCATGCGTATCGACAAAAAGGCCAGGGCCGACCGCCTGCGCTTCATCGTCCTCCAGGGCCTCGCCAAGCCCACGGTCCTCGAAGCCCCCGACCCACAGCTGCTCGTCGCCGCCTACGCCGAGGTGTCCCGTTGACCGGCCACCGGCGCGTCCTCGTGCTCAACGGCCCGAACCTCGGGCGCCTGGGCAGCCGCGAGCCTGACGTCTACGGCTCGACCTCGTACCAGGGTCTCGTCGAGGCCTGCCGCAAGACCGGCGTGGAACTCGGCTTCGATGTCGAGGTCCGCGAGACCAACGACGAGGCCGAGATGATCGCCTGGCTGCACGAGGCAGCGGACACCAAGACGCCGGTCGTCATCAACCCCGGCGCCTTTACGCATTACTCGTACGCGATACGGGACGCCGCTGCGCAGCGCACCGCCCCACTGATCGAGGTGCACATCTCGAATCCGCACGCCCGCGAACAGTTCCGGCACACCTCGGTGATCTCCGCGATCGCCTCCGGGACGATCGCCGGTTTCGGGATCAACTCGTATCTTCTCGCCCTGCGTGCCCTCACCGAACTCTGACGAACTGCCGCACCCCGCACAGCCGGTAGACTTGTCGGTCGCAGACCTGCTCTCACGCTAGGAGTCCCCCGGCCGTGGCCACGACCAACGACCTCAAGAACGGCATGACGCTCAACCTCGACGGCGAGCTGTGGAACGTCGTGGAGTTCCAGCACGTCAAGCCCGGCAAGGGCCCGGCCTTCGTACGCACCAAGCTCAAGCACGTGCTGACCGGCAAGGTGGTCGACAAGACGTTCAACGCCGGGATCAAGGTGGAGACGGCGAACGTCGACAAGCGGACGATGCAGTACCTCTACAAAGAGGCCACCGACTTCGTCTTCATGGACACCGACACCTACGACCAGCTCCACGTGCCGGCCGAGACCGTGGGCGACGCCGCGAACTTCCTGCTGGAGAGCGCCGAGGCGACGGTCGCGACCCACGACGGCATGCCGCTGTACGTCGAGCTGCCCGCCGCGGTCGAGCTGGTCATCACCTACACCGAGCCCGGTCTGCAGGGCGACCGGTCCACCGGCGGCACCAAGCCGGCCACGGTCGAGACCGGCTACGAGATCCAGGTGCCGCTGTTCATCACCGCCGGCGAGAAGGTCAAGGTCGACACCCGCGACGGCAAGTACCTCGGCCGGATCAGCGGCTGACGTGGCGACGAGGAGCAAGGCGAGACGGCGTGCGCTGGAGATCCTGTTCGAGGCGGACCTGAAGGGGGCCGACCCGAGGCAGGTGCTGGCCGACCGCCTTGCCCGGGTCGAGCAGATGACGCCGCAGGACACCGACCCGCGGATCGGCCAGTACGCGATAGAACTGGTCAACGGCGTGATGGAGCACGTCGACCGGATCGACTCGCTGATCGGCGCCTACTCGATCGGCTGGACCCTCGACCGGATGCCCGCCGTGGACCGCAATGTGCTGCGACTCGGCCTCTACGAGCTGCTGTGGAGCGCGGACGTCCCCGAAGTCGTGGCGATCGACGAGGCGGTCTCGCTCGCCCAGCAGCTCTCCACGGAGGAGTCCCCCCAGTTCGTCAACGGTCTGCTCGAGCGCCTGCGCGAACTGAAGCCGACGCTCCAGCCCTGACCAAGCCCTGGCCAAACCGGCCCAGCCACCCGCAACGCGGCAGATCGCTGCTCCCATCGGCTGCAGAGTCGTCACCAACCACGCAATTTGACTCCCACCAGCCGCGCAGGTAATGTTGTTCGGCGTCGCCAAGTGCGGCCGAGCCCGCAAGAGCAGGCCGAGCACGAGGCGAAAACCTTCTTATCCTCTCTTTGAACGAACGCCGAAGGACCGTGTATTCGGTTCGGAGGTGTCGCTGCGTTTGCCTCCACTCGAGTGGAAAAAGCCGCACCGAAGATCTGATAAGATTAGTTTTAGAAGGCACTCACTTGGTCTGGGTTTTTCCTGGGTTTGTGTGTCTGTTTTTTGAGAACTCAACAGTGTGTCATTTGTTTACGATGCCATGTTTTTTGTTTGGTTTGTTCCGGTTTCGGTCGGGACTTGCTGGGATGCTCGACAGGT